>JBGVFK010000035.1:0-22584 GCA_045121075.1 Acutalibacteraceae bacterium
AAATGATTTTTATCAGACTACATTCCGATAATCTGATTAGCAACATACCAGAGAGGAAGAATAACATTAAAGCACAAACCTCTACCGATGTTATAAATGATTGCTGTTGTAATCATTCGGTTTACCTCCTTTACTAAAAAAAGCCGTTACTTTTTTTCGTAACGGCTATGTAACTTTGTTGATATGAGGTAGGGGTTTTAAGGCATAAAAAAAAGACCTATTTTTTCAGAAGTTAATCTTCCTTAAAAATAGGTCTTATGTAAGAAAATTTTAAACTTTAGTGATTTCACCGGTTCAAATCCGAGTTGTTAATAAAAATGGTAATTTTTAGACTTTTGGTCTAAATTAAGATCTCACCTGTGTTTACAACTTGTTTTTGTCAAAAATTGAAATCACTCAAAACAGCCCGATAAATTGGAATTTGTTTACTTACTTAAATAGGTATATTTTGCGATTAAGGTTTGCTCTATACTATCATTTGATGTATCCGCAAACAAGGTTCTGTCATATTTAAAATTTTCGTGTACAAGACAAGTTTCGAGCATAAAAAGAAAAATCCCCATATCAATTTTATTGTAATATCGAACCTTATCAGCAGGCATGATACCTCTTTTGCCAGGTTTCTTAAATCGGTATACCATCAAATCACAGCCAGTATTTTCAACAATCCATGGTTGTGTATTACAAGCACTTGGCGTGAAACGAACAATCTCTGCAATTCCTAATGTATTACCGTTCCATATTTCACTCAAAGGTTTTCTTTTTGACTTGAACATATCCTTTCGGAACTTGTCTTCGGGCATTTTGGCAATGGAAATCATAATAACATAATCAAGACCATTCACTTGCATATCTTTTGGTTTACCGATGCCAAACCATAAAGCCCCGATATTCTGTGATGCAAGATACAAATCAATCTGTTCGCCCATATACCCAATGTTTCGCAAATATTCATCCTTTATTTCGCTGTAGAACAAAATGCAAAATTCCCCACCTCGTTTACAGGTAGTTTCCTTTTCGGGCACAATGCAAATTTCTGTCTTAATTTCAGCATTAAGCGGTTTTACAGATTTAATAAAATCTTTTAATTCTTGGATTTCATCACCCGTAAGTGTATCCGTATCTTTGAAAATATGAAATGATTTACGTTTGAAAATTTGCCTATAATAATCCATACGTACTCTCCGTCAAATTCTTATTTGTCGGGCTGATTATAGCACAACAATTGTTATTTTACAAGGGTATGCGTTTTGTAATAAAAAAGATCTATTTTTTAGAAGCTTAACTTCTTTAAAAATAGGTCTTATGTATGGTAATATTCAATTTTTAGTTAATTCCCCAGTTCAAAACCGAGTGGTCTTAAAAAATGGCGATTTTGGTTCTATCGGTAAAAGGTCAAAAAATTGTCCTTAAAAATGCTGAAAACCCTTGATTTCTCAAGGGTTTTCGTGTAGAGGTTCTAAAGTGAGACCTCATCATGGAGGTACCACCCGGATTTGAACCGGGGAATAACGGTTTTGCAGACCGTGGCCTTACCACTTGGCTATGGCACCATGTTATTAAATTCTATGCACCGCATCGGCACTTTATGATAAAAAAACGGAGCGGATGACGAGGCTCGAACTCGCTACCTCCACCTTGGCAAGGTGGCGCTCTACCAGATGAGCTACATCCGCAACTTTTTGGTGCCTCCGGTCGGAATTGAACCAACGACACGTGGATTTTCAGTCCACTGCTCTACCAACTGAGCTACAGAGGCATTTCGAGCAATAAACCAAAATTGGCGACCCGGAACGGGCTCGAACCGTCGACCTCTAGCGTGACAGGCTAGCGTTCTAACCAACTGAACTACCGGGCCAAATGTGGTGGGAACAACAGGGCTCGAACCTGTGACCCTCTGCTTGTAAGGCAGATGCTCTCCCAGCTGAGCTATGCTCCCACATCTGGGCATCACTCTTGGTGACGACTTGGATAGTATATCAAAAAGAAAACCATTTGTCAATATATTTTTGCAACTTTTTTTAAAAAATCAAATCTTTTTTTAAATGCTTACCTTGTTGCGTTTGGTTGTTGCAACCTCATCGTCAGAATCGTCACCCTCAGGTGTGTCAGAAAGGAAAAAGCGGAAGATATAAGAATAAAGCTTTCTTATTAACAGAAGATAGCTGTCAAGTCTGAAAAATAACAGTGAAAACAAATCCATACTTCCATCCCCTCCTTAACTTTTACACTATTATACTATGCCATTTCTGTGAAGTTATAAACAATATTTTAATATTTTTATAAAATAAATAGTCGCCCTTTTACGCACTGTAAAAAGGCGGCTGATTTTTCATAACTCAGATAAGACCGTATTCCTCTGCCAACTTTCTGAATGAAGGAAGTGAACGCTCAATCATTTCAGTTGAAACACAGTATGAAAGTCTTACATAACCCGGGAAGCCGAATGAATCGCTGGGCACAAGAAGAAGGTCGTACTTCTTTGCCTTTTCGCAGAAGGCTGTAGCACTCTCTTCAGGTGACTTCATGAAGAGATAGAATGCTCCGTCAGGCTTAGCAAGGCTGAAGCCGAACTCAGTGAAGGCATTAACAAGAATATCTCTGTTCTTCTTGTAAATTGAAATGTCACTTGTCATACCTGTGCACTCTTTAATCACAAACTGCATAAGTGAGGGTGCACAAACATAACCGAGTGCACGGCCTGCACCGCATACTGATTTGTAGATGAGCTCAAAATTTTCTACCTCATCAGGCACGAGTATGTAGCCGATTCTGTCACCGGGAAGTGAAAGAGACTTACTGTATGAATAGCACACAATTGTGTTGTCATAATACTTTGTGAGGAAGGGCACCTTAACATCACCGTAAACCAGCTCACGGTAAGGCTCATCAGAAATGAGGAAAATGCTCTTGCCGTATTCCGCTTCTTTTTCACGAAGAATATCAGTCATTGCCTTAACGGTTTCCTCGCTTGTAACAACGCCTGAGGGGTTGTTGGGAGAATTGAGTACAACTGCCTTTGTGTGCTCGTTGATTGCGTTTCTGAAAGCTTCAAGGTCAATCTGAAGGGTTTCTGCGTTGCACTTCACTTCAACGGGCTTTGCACCTGCAGAGGTAATGAAAACCTGATACTCAGGGAAATAGGGAGCGAAGATGATGATTTCGTCATCCTTTTCTGTGAGGGCTCTGAAGGTTATGCAAAGTGACGCTGCTGCACCTGCTGTCATATAGAAATTGTTCATTGAAAACTTTGTGTCGAAACGCTTGTTAAGGTCATCAGCAATTGCCTGTCTTGTTTCATTGTCGCCTACTGCTGAAGTATAACCGTGAAGTGCACAGGGTGACATTTCAGAAGTGAGCTTACGAATTGTTTCGTTAACTTTTTCAGGAGCGGGCACACTGGGGTTGCCAAGGCTGAAATCGTAAACGTTTTCCTTGCCGATTTCTGCAGCTCTTTTCTTGCCGAATTCAAAAATCTCTCTGATAACAGAGCTTTTTGCTCCGAGCTCATACATTTCATTTGATACCATAATAATCACCGTTTCTCAAAAAATATAATTAACCACGCCATTATACACCCATTGACAAAATCCGTCAATGAAACTTTTAACAAAAAGCAAAATTCCACCGACATTTTACTGTCAGTGGAATAAAATTTTAAGCTGTAAGTAAGCCGATGCTCTTTTCAATGAGATCAAAGAAGCGTTCAACAATTTTCTTGTCTTCCTCGTTACCTCTTACGCACATTGAAAGAGTGATTTCCTTTCTCAGTGAGGTTGCTGAAAGAAGCACATAGGGCTTATACTTAACTGCACCTGTCATAAAGCCATCAAAGGGCTCGTGACCCTCAAGGGCAAGCTTTTCGTGCTCAAGTATACCGATGTTACTCATCGCAAGAAGCGGATTTGTGTAACCGATTTTGATTACACCCTCACTTGCTGCGTGAGGAAGAATGCTGTAACCCAGGTTAAGAAGAGGCAAGCCGTAAAGACCCATAAAGCGGTCACTCTTGAAGAGATTTGCTGAGTTGATTACATATCTGAGAGTTTCAAAAATGTCTCTGCCTCTTTCGGGCACATTACACTGCATAAAGGCTGTGTGATTGGTAAGACCGAGATCCTCCGCAGTATCCATATGGCGTCTTAAGTCAATAGCGCAGGAAATTGTAACGCTATCCTTGATGTCATAATCTGCAAGCTCATAAAGTGCATAAAAATAAGCAGCAACAAGCATATCGTTTACGGTTGCACCATATTTTTTGCCGGTATCCTTGATTTTAACGAAGGTTTCTTCAGTGAGCTTTCTTCTTGCAATAAATGATTTATCCTCAGGTCTTGATTCTGTAAGCGGGAATCTGTGGTCATCCTTTGCACAGATGTTCTTGAAAAGACCTCTTGCAGCCTCTTCCTCCCACTTTGAAAAATCGTCATAAACCTCATCGTAGGAACGGCTACCCTGCTTGATATCAAGAGGAGGAATGCCCTTTTCTACATAGTCGTTATAGTTTTTGCAAAGTGTTTTTGCGAAATACTTGAAGTCACCGCCATCCATACACATATGGTTTTCAACAATGCAGAGTGCACTCTTGCCCTCATAGAAGAAAACAGCAACCTTAATCTGTAAATCGCTTTCAGGCGGAATATACTGTGTAAGGAATTCGTCAATTGCTTCCTTTACATTTTCAGGTCTTGAAACGGTAAGTACATCGTCAATGCTGTAGGGCTTAACCTCCCAGCAGGGACTGATATGATTATCTGTAAAGCTTGAATGAAGCACAGGTGACTTTTCAAGCAGACAGATAAGCACTGTTTTAAGCGCATCAATATTAATTTCGTAATCGTAATGAAGCTCCAGGTGAACCATTCGGTCATTGAAGTCACGGAACAGATAGTGCATCTTGTCCCAGAGCTCAGCTTTAATTTTTTCTGCCATTAATTATTCCTCCGTGTTCTTCTTGCTTTTTGTAAACATATCAGCAAGTGCAATAACAAGGTCTGCCACAACGGAAAGCACAATAATCATCCAACCGGGATGCCATGAAAGAAGACCGAAAAGGCAGAGTGCAACATAAAGAAGTGAAGCACAAACGGGAATGTAAATCATATAAGTAAGAAGATTGAACTTCTGCTTTGTAACAATTGAAAAAGCGGCATCTGCAATAAGAGCAACAGGCACAGCAAGGATAAATATAATCCAGCTTTTTGAAATGTCTAAAGCAAAGAAAAGGAAGAGGAACAGAAGAACTGCACCGATTGCAACTGAAGCCATAAGAAGAACTCTTGAAACTGCTGAGAAGCCCTTGCTTGAGCCCTTTTTCTTAAGTGCAACAAGCACGAGACCAGCAAAAGCAGGAAGGAGAAGTCCGATTACCATAATGAGCCAGCTCTTATCCCAATTGCCAAGCTTAAAGCTTACACCGAGATAAGTCATAACAAGAACGAGAACATATGAAATACCGGCAATAACGGCACCCTTTACATTTCTCACAGTTTTCTGCTTCTTGATTTTTTCGCCTACTGATTTGCCGTAATCTGCCGCAAGGTCGGGATATTCACTGATAATAAGCTGAGTTATTACATTATCATCCTTTATTCCCTTTGAAACGAGCTCATTTGCTCTCTGTGTCATTTCAGAAATTACTTTCTGTCTGTATTCATAAAGTGATTTTGTCTGCGGAAAGTCTGCGAGTGATTTGTCAACGTATTCAATAAAGTTTGCCATTTTTCTCATCTCCTGATTTTTTATTTGATTTATTATATCATATATAAAAGTAAAAGTGTGTAAGTATTCCGTTAACTTTTATAATTTTTTATAATTGACTACATATTTATTTCATACTTACCTTAAAAACACTTAAAAACGAAGCACCGTTTTCATAAAATTCAATAATATGTAACCCCCGGTTAATTAACCGAGGGCCAAAATCAGTTCTTTTTCTTGTAGCTTTTGCAGAAGTGAGGAACTGCCATTGAATCTGCGCCAGTCTTCTCGTGAGTAACTTCAATTTTTTCAAGTCTGCACTTGTTACACTCAACGTTGTATTCACATTCGTTAACAGAGCAGGTTACGCCTTCGTTATGCATAAAAGCACCTCCAGAAAATTTAGCCGCGTTATACGACACTTTTATTGTTGCCGTTTTTTCTGCTTTTATTCTTTCATTTTTAATTTATAAAAACACAACGGCTGCCGCAAAAATGCAACAGCCGTATTGACTTATCCTATTTTAAGAAAATCAAAAAGCTTATCAATTATTACAATGATGTCATAGAACATATTGAAAATAATTGAGGTTGTGTCTTTGAGTCCGTAATTAACAAGGAATGTGTTTGTGTTCTCATCAATTAAGGTATCAATTCTCGCAACATAGTCTGCATCAACAAAGGGGTTTGCTGTGTCGTAAACTATCTGCTGACTGCCCATAAGAGTAAAGTCCTGCTTTCTTTCGCCAAGCACTGTAATTGTGGGTGCAAAGTATGAAACAGTAATTTCAAAGTTTTTACCCTTTACGTCAGGAATTTCACCTGTAAAGGGAATTTCAGCACTTTCCCCTGCCTTGATAACAACCGGCTTTGCCTTGAAGCTGATGTCAAGACCGTCAACCTTTACGCTCATAAGAAGAATGTCATTTTCAGCTGAAAGATTTCTTACTATAAGAGCATCTGAAGCCTTGGTAAGGTGACCCTCTGTGCAGTTGTTGAACTGTGCGTGTACACCATGTGATACGTTTGTTGTTGCATGGAACTGTGAATAACCCTCCATTGTTGTTACATCATAGCTCTTATCTGTGAAAAGAAGATTCATAGCAAGGCTGAATGTATATTCGTCATTGAGAGTCATACCGTGGTAATAGTTTTCAATAAACCATGTGTGGTAAGGCATATATGATGTTGAAGCATCAACTGTCATTGAAGGAGAAACCTGATAAAGACCTGTGTCTACCTTCTGAACATAGCCGTCATTGAAGCGCTTGCCGTAGGGTGAAACTGTTGCACCTGTTGATGATTCAGTTGTTATAAGCATATCTGCACTTTCGCCTGTGCCGGTAAACACATTACAGTCATAGCCTGCAAGAATATAAATGTCAGTACCAACATCCTGAGCACGCTTGAAGCCCTTGCCGTAATAATCCTTACCGTCAGGTGACATTACCTCGTAATGCATTTTATCGGTTTTAGCAATAAATTCAGCATCTCTTACAGGGTCAAGGAACTTTGCCTTCATTTCTTCATAATGCTTAAGAGGCATAAAGTCCCAAAGGCTGCCCCAATAGAGAAGTGTGTCAAGAGCAATCGGGAAGAAGCCGTCAATAAGTGAATCGCCGATGCTGAGGTCGATTATATCAACTATCTGATGATAATCCTCTTCAAACATCATACCGTGTTCAAGGAAAGCAATAAGCTCAGCAAGATTGAACTTGGTGTCTGTATTGAACATATCGCAGGCAACCTGAGCACCACCGAGAGCAGGAATTGTAAGAACAGCCTTGTTTACCTTGCCCTCATGACCGTAACGGGTAAGATATGTGCCTGAAATCTGACCGCCGTGTGAAATTGCATAAATGTTTACCTTGTCAACCTTGTCCTTTTCTGCACGACCTTTATTTGCGTGTTCAAGAACCTCATCAATATAGCCTCTCAGCTTATCTGAAAGCTCAATTGCACCCATTCTGAAGTCGGATGAAAAAGCATAAATGTTTTCATAGCCGATTTTTTCTGCAAATTTTTCTGCAAAAACAGGCTCGGGCTGATAGTCACCCTCGGGATAATTAGCTCTGAGATTTGCGTAGTTATTCTCTTCAGCTGTATCTACATAGGGATAAAGAGGTGTTTTTGATGTGCCGTCGTTATTGCAGGCAAGATCAGCAAAAAGTCTGTTGAAGCCCTCACCGATTTTCTTTGAGAAGTATGAAGAGTCATCCTCCTTGATGCTTTTCACAAGCTGTTCAACAACGCCTGCTGTATCCATACCTCCGCCGATTATACCTAAAACATCACCCCATACCTCAACCTTGTTTCCGTTTTCGTCAAGCTTGTAAAGGCTGGTTGATGTGTAGCCGGGAACAAGAATAAGCGGATACTTCTTCCATTCATCGGCTTCCTTTTCTGCTGCTACCGATACAGTGAAAATAGAAAAAATCATAATCACACTCAGTAAAGCAGCAACGATTTTCTTCATAACGCCATCTCCTTTGATTTTTTATTATTTCTTTTTAAGCTTGGGTAAAACCAAGCAGATTCCCACTGCAAGAATGGCTACCACTGCAATTGTTGCAGGAATGATGTAGTCACCGTCGTTGTCGCCTGTTGCAGGCACATAAGCCATTACATTACCCTCAAGAGCAAACACCTGAAGACAAACAGCAAAAACGCTGAGCACCATAAGTGCTGCCATAATAATGCAGATAATTTTGATCATTTTTTTAGACATCATAATAGTTATTCTCCTTTGGATTTATTCCATATACTTTTTCATTTCTTCGCTCATAACATCCTTGATTTTCTGAGCGTCTTCTCTTGTTTTTGCACAAGCTGTGTAGTAAATTTTAATTTTCGGCTCTGTACCGCTGGGTCTTACAATTACACTGCAGGAATTTTCAAGTGCATAATAAAGCACATTTGATGAAGGCAGGTCAATAACTGTTTTTTCACCTGTTACCTTACAGATTTTTTCACTCTTCTTGTAGTCTGATACTGAAAGCACCTTCATGCCTGCAATTTCTTCGGGAGGATTATTTCTGAGATTATCCATAATCTCGCCCATTTTAACCATACCTGATGAGCCCTTGAATGCGTAATTATCAAGCGCATTGAGATACATTCCGTGCTCGGCATAAATGCCTTCCATAACCTCATAAAGGCTCTTACCCTTTGATTTATAGTAAGCAGCCATTTCGCAGATAAGTGCGCAAGCAACAACAGCATCCTTGTCTCTTGCGTGAATGCCTGAAAGATAGCCGTAGCTTTCCTCCATACCTACGATAAATCTGTCTGCTTCGCCCTTTGCTTCAAGCATTGTTACAAATTCACCGATATATTTAAAGCCTGTAAGAAGGCTCTTTACCTCTGCGCCGTATTTCTTCGCAACAGCGTCAACAAGGTTTGTTGTTACAAAGGACTTTACAACAACGGGATTTTGGGGAAGCTTGCCCAGCTCTTTTCTTCTTGAAAGAAGATATTCAGCAAGAAGCACGCCCACTTCGTTACCTGTCATAAGCTTGTATTCATCACCGGCATTTACTGCAATACCAACTCTGTCGCAGTCAGGGTCAGTTGCAAGAAGAAGGTCGCAGGGCTCTTCCTTTGCCATTTCAAGACCAACCTCAAATACCTGTCTGATTTCGGGATTGGGATAAGGACATGTGGGGAAGTTACCGTCGGGATTTTCCTGCTCCTTAACGATTCTTACATCCTTGATGCCGATATCCGAAAGCACGCGTCTTACGGGAACATTACCTGTACCGTTAAGCGGTGTATAGATAAGCTTAAGTCCGCTGTTTTTACATTCCTCAAGGCTGAGGCAGCAGCTTTCAACGCTTTTATAGAATTCCTCGTAAACCTCGTCAGCGATATATTCGATAAGACCCTTTTCCATAGCCTCATCAAAATCCATTATCTTAACATCTGAGAACATATCTGTTTTCTGAATGAACTGATAGGTCTTTTCAGCAGCCTCGTCGGTCATCTGATAGCCCTCGGGGTCGTAGCACTTGTAGCCGTTATACTCTGCAGGGTTATGGCTTGCAGTGAGGATAATACCACTCTTACAGCCTAATTTTCTTACTGCAAAGGAAAGCATCGGTGTGGGAACAAGCTCTTTATAGATATAAACCTTCATGCCGTTAGCAGCAAGCACGCCTGCCGCACTTTTTGCAAAAAGGTCTGATTTGATTCTTGAATCGTAAGCAATTGCAACAGAAGGATTTTCATATTCCGAAAGAAGGAAGGTTGCAAGACCCTGAGTTGCCTGGTTAACAGTGTAAACATTCATTCTGTTTGTACCTGCACCGATTACACCGCGAAGACCTGCTGTACCGAAGGTAAGACTCTGATAAAATCTGTCTTCAATTTCGTTTTCCTTGCCCTCAATGGCATTAAGCTCATCAATAAGGTCTTTATCAAGAACAGCCTTTTCTCTCCACAGGTTATAAAGCTCGTTAATGTTGTTCATATATAAACCTCCTCATAGAATATCACCTTATTATTTTACAATTAAAAGAGTCTGTTGTCAACACAAACTAAACTTATTATATTAATTTTACAGCACCTCTATTGAATTTTTTGTAGAATAAGTATATAATTATCGGGAACTATTTTTGAAAAGAGGTTTCAGTATGAAGAAGAAAGCAAAAATTGCTCTTGCTGCTTTAGGTGCAGCGGCTACTGCAAACGCTGTTCACGCAGCAGTTTACCGTCCTAAAAAGGTGGACGTAAAGCCCGTTCCCGAAGAAAAGGTTAATGTTGAAAGATACCGTCAGAACCTTTCAAAGGCTATTCAGTATAAAACAATTTCCTACAGAGAAACTGACAGAGTTGACTGGAAGGAATTTGAAAAATTCCACAAATTCCTCGATGAGGCTTATCCCCTTATCGCAAAGAATCTCGAAAAAGAAATTATCCCTCCCGCAAATCTTCTTTACCGTTGGAAGGGTACAAAAGAAGGCCTTAAGCCTATCGCTCTTCTTTCACATCAGGACGTTGTTCCCGTTTCAAGCGGTACCGAAGCCGATTGGGAGCATGATGCATTCTCAGGCTATGACGATGGCGAATTCGTATGGGGTCGTGGCGCAGTTGATATGAAGAACCACCTTATTGCTGTTATGGAAGCTGTTGAAGCTCTTCTTGAAGACGGTTTCACACCTGAAAGAGACGTTTATCTTCTCTTCGGTGACAACGAAGAGGTTGTTGCTAACGACGAAAACGGTGCTCTTGACCTTATGACAACTCTCAAGGACAGAGGCATTATGCTTGACAGCGTGCTTGACGAGGGCGGTGCATTTATTCCTCTTAACATTCCCGGTGTGCTCAACAACAAGATTCTCGCAGGTGTAGGCGTTGCTGAAAAGGGTTATGCAGATATTGAAATCGTTTGCAACGCAAAGGGTGGGCACTCATCACAGCCTCCTGTACACTCAGCTTTAGGTGAGCTTGCTGAAGCAATCAGAGCAATTGAAGCTAACCAGTTCAAGGCTTCCTTTAATGAAAATATGAAGTCACTTATTGATGCAGTTTCAAGAGAATTTACATATCCCGTAAGACTTATCACATGTAATGTTCCTCTTCTTCGCCCTGCACTTCTTGAAGTTTGCAAGCAGATTCCCTTTGCGGCTTGTCTTGTAAGAACAACAACTGCCGTTACAATGGCTCAGGGCAGCCCTGCTGCTAACGTTCTTCCTCAGCGTGCATCTGCAACAATCAACTTCAGAGCAATGCCCGGCACAACAAAGGATGACCTTGTAGCTCACATCAGAAGAGTTGTTAAGAACAAGGATCTTGAAATCAACGTTCTCAACGCTAAGGAAGCTTCAAAGTTCTCACCCACAGATTCAAGAAGCTTCAAGATTATCGAAGAGCTCTGCAAGGGCATTCTTCCCAACTCAATTGTTGCTCCTTATCTTGTAATGGGTGGCACAGATGCTTACCACTACGAGCCTATCTGTGAAAACATCAACAGATTCGCACCCTTTACTCTTGATATCGGTCTTCTCCGCTGTGCACACGGCACAAACGAAAGACTTCCCATCGCTTGCATGAAAGACGGTCTTACCTTCTTCAAGAATTATATCAGAAGAGCAAGTGCTGAAAACTGAATTTAGATTTTACGGCTTTCTGAGAGCTTTAATACTCTCAGAAAGTTTTTATTTTGCCCGAAATAAAAAACCGCCCTCAGATGAGAGCAGTTGAAATATTCGGTTTGATAAATTGGAATTTGTCGAACCGTTAAACTGGAAGTTTACTTTTCGACTTGCTTATCAATCACAAGATTGCATACAAGTTCAACTACTGCAAACAGAACACCTGCTATCGGCCATATTACCCAAGTAATATGCCAATCGCTCGTCAGAAAACTCCATCCAAGATAAATAGCAGTCGCTAATAGCCAATAAACAGTTCCGATTGCTTCGATTATCTTATTTTTTTGCTTTCCTTTTTCAGAAAATTCCCCTTCTTTCAGAAGTTTCTGCATACTTGCCCATCTTACACCTGCAACAATGAAAAACATCACTCCGATAGCCACAGTTAATAGGGTAACGCAGAGCATAATCATAACCAAAAGCTCTTTTCCAGAAAGAGCAGCACAAATCAGCGGAACGGGAGATAATATACAGGCACAAGTACCAAAAATATTATACTTAATATAAGTGTTCCGATAGGTTTTCTGCTTTTCTCTTGCAAGTCCTGTAACACCATATTCCGTTTCAAACGGTTCTTTCTCTAAAAATTCATAGGGAGCATTTTTGAAACCAACACGGATATAAATAACAACAGCAATCGTCACAAGCGAGAACAGAGCAACCATTCCAATTCCTACTGCTAAATTTTCCGTTATCGGAATACTCGTGCACTCACTGAAAGCAAGCAAAAGGAAGATAAGGATAGGCGAAATAATACATAAAAGTGTCGCTATCGCTATCTGAACTGAAGCGTTTTTCCTTTGTTCTAAATAATCATTTGCCTCCGCAAGAGAAATTTTACGAATCGGTGTTTCATCAACACCTTCTACAAATTCTTCATCCACAAGCTCGTCTTTCAATAAGTAATCTGTTGTTACACCAAACAAATTGCCAAGTAGGAGTATCTTTTCCAAATCAGGTGTTGTCTGTGCCGCTTCCCATTTTGAAACTGCCTGGCGGGAAACATTCATTTTATCGGCAAGTTCTTCTTGTGACCAACCGTTTTTCTTTCTAAGTCGAATTATTTTATCTGCTAAAATCATTCTCGTTACCTCCTTGGTGATTTTGTACCATCATTATAGTGTTTATGACGGTTACATACCACCAAACAACACCTTGCAATATGTCAACTGGGGGTTGCCAAACCACTTTTTAGCTAATCCATATTTGAAAGCTATCATATAAATACCTAAAGAAACTTCAAATTTATCTAACAGTTATTATACTGCAAAAAATGTGAAAATTTCTACCTGCCATTTATTCGACATATTCTTATTTGTCAAACTCATTATATCACACCCTCATAACAAAATTCAACCTTAAAGCAAAAGGTGCTATCCTTACGGACAGCACCTTGATTTTATTCTTCTGTTTCAGTTTTAGGTTCAATCTCAACTCTGACTTTACCGATTCTGCGCTCTTCAACGTTGAGAATTGTAAACTTAAGGTTTTCAAACTGAAGCTCGTTCTTGTCTTCATTCTTAGGAAGGAAGCCTAAATTACTGATAAGGAAACCGCCGAGAGTATCGTAATCGCCCTCAGGGATAATATCACCCACAAGCTCGTTTACCTCTTCAATATAAGCAGTTCCGTCAATTGTGAAGATGTTTTCTTCCTCTTCAACAATTTCCTCTTCCTCGTTGTCGTATTCGTCCTGAATGTTACCTACAATTGCTTCTATAAGGTCTTCAAGAGTAACAATACCTGCTGTGCCGCCGTATTCGTCAACAACAACAGCCATCTGCACACGCTTTTCTGTCATTTCATCGAAAAGGCTTCCGCAGTTTTTGCTGAAGGGTACATAATACGCATCGCGCATATACTCCTTCGGGCTGTCTTTTTCAGGGAAGTTGTCTGATGAAATATACTTGAGAAGGTCTTTTATATATACAATACCGATAATGTTGTCCTGATCCTCGTGATACACGGGAATTCTTGAATATCCGTGCTCAATTGAAAGGTCAACAACATCCTTAAGGGTATCTGTATCCTCAACAGCGACCATATCTGTTCTGTGAGTCATAATATCGGAAACGTCAATATCGTCAAATTCAAAGATATTGTTTATCATTTCCTTCTGAAGATTTTCAATTACGCCCTTTTCCTCACCCACATCAACCATCATTCTGATTTCTTCCTCGGTTACGCTTTCTTCATCAGCGTTGGGATCAAAGCCGAAAAGGCGCACAACTGCGTTAGTTGAAAGAGAAAGAATTTTTACAAAGGGTGATGTAAGCTTCTTTACAACAAGAAGCACAGGCACAACCTTGTATGCAATCTCCTCGGGCTTCTGCATTGCCATTCTCTTGGGTGCAAGCTCACCGAGTACAAGTGAGAAGTATGACATAATCACAGTAATAAGCACAACGGAAACACCGTTTATGATTCCGATAGGTGCTGTGGGGAATTTTGCCATAACAGCATCAGTAAGCATTTCAGCAAAGGTTGTTGATGCACTTGCAGAAGTAAGGAAGCCTGCAAGGGTTACACCAATCTGAATTGTAGAAAGGAAGTTACTGGGATTTTCAGTAAGCTTCATAATCTGCTTTGCTTTTTTGTTGCCCTCCTCTGCCATTTTCTCAACCATATTGTCGTTAAGAGAAATGATTGCAATTTCGCTCATTGCGAAAAAGGCGTTAACTAAAATAAGTACGAACAGTAAAACAATTTGAAAGATAATACTTCCAGGGTCATCCATCTCGGATATGTCTCCTTTCGGGTTTGAAATAAAATTAGTAGTAAACTACAGCAAATAATTATACTACATTTTTAGTAAAAGGTCAAGTTTCATATAAATTAATCCATATTTAAAGTTTCGGGCATATAATTTATTGACAAAGAAGCCTTATGCTTATAGAATTATACTCATAAACCTTAAGTGAGGTATAAAAGATGAAAATTACCTTTATTGCAGATTTGCACCACTATTCCGAAGCCTTGGGCACAACCGGCAGAGCTTACGACTTAAGAAGCGGCTCTGACCAGAAGTGTCTTGCAGAAACGGGTGCTATTATTGACTCTGCCTTTAATAAAATTGCAGACAGCGACACCGAGGCTGTTGTTATTCTCGGTGACATCACAAATAACGGTGAAATTGTCTCTCACGAGGAAATCAGAGAAAAGCTTTATGAGCTTAAAAAGAAAAAGCCTGTTTATGTAATAACCTCAACCCACGATTGGTGCTGTGATAAGAATCCACGCAGATTTGAGGGTACTTCAACCTATCACGATGTACCCGTAATGAAAGCCGAGGCGCTTCGTGATTTTTATAAGGATTTCGGTCCCAGTGAAGCTAAGAGCGAATTTTTCACTCATCTCGGCACAAGCACTTACATCGTTGATATTGGTGAAAAAGTGCGACTTTTCTGCTTTAATGATGACCAGAACGGAAAAGGTAAATCCGGCTACAAGGAAGACCACCTGAAATGGATTGAAGCTGAAATAAAAAAAGCAAGAGCAGAGGGCAAGATTGCGCTTGGTGCATCTCATCACCTTATTATGGCACACATTCATCCTATGCTTGCCCGTGGCGGCAACTGTATCGCTGACAAGGAAAAGGTTGCATCACGCTTTGCTGATGCAGGCCTTCACTATAACTTTGCAGGACACTCTCACATTCAGCATATAAGCTCTTTTACCTCTGACAAGGGCAACACAATTTATGAAATAAATGTAGGCTCTCTTGTGGGCTATCCGTCACCGATTGTCAATGTTGAAATTACTGACGATAGCATTCACATTGAAACTGACCACCCTGATAAATTTATCTATAAGGGCGTTTCCTACGACACTCTCAGCTATACTAAAAAGCACTCTCTTATGCTTGTTGACACAATTTTTGCTGCTGCACAGAAAAGCAAAGAAGAATTCTGCGACCGTCTTGGTGCGCTCGGTATTCCTGAGGATAAAGCTGCACTGCTTTACATTATTGCACACCCGATGCTGAAATATGTCAGCGGCTTTACTGTTGGTGAGGGCTATAAAAAGCTTAAGCTTTTCGGTATGGGCAGACTTTTTGAAAAGAGCCTTATTGAGGAATTTAAGCACAAAAATGTAATGGACTTTGCTTATGAAATTTTCCTTTCAGCCCTTGACGGCAGCACTGTGAAGCACCCGAAGGGCAGCTCATATTACAGAATTGTAATGAGCTTTATGGCAATACCCCTTAAAATTAAGGATATTGACCTTACAAGAGGTCTTTACGGTGCAGTTGAGAATATTCTCACCGGAAGCAAGTGGGATATAAACGGATGCGATTTGCCGAATTTATATAAATAATATTATACACAACAAAGTGGACACCTCGTATGAAGTGTCCACTATTATTTTATTAGCCGTTAAGAATTTCAAAGATGTTCTTGTTTGCCTTGTAAAGCTCCTTATAAGCCTTGAAGTTCTTATCGTAAACTGCCTTGTTTTCGGGGTTGGGCTTGAAGATTTTGTCAACCTTGATAAGCTTGCCTGCATCGTCAATGCTGTCAATTACACCAAGACCTACTGCAATTACAACTGCAGCACCAACTGCACCTACATTCTGAGGACTGGGTACTGTTTCAACAGTTCTGCCTGTGCAGTCTGCAAGAATCTGACTTGTTGAGTCTGCAAGTGCACCACCGCCTACAAAACGGATAATCTGTGAGGTTTCTGTCTTCTTTTCAATTGTTTCGAGGAACCAACGAAGGTGCATACAAACGCCTTCTGCAACAGATCTGATAAGCTCGCTCTTGCCTGTTTCAAGGCTGATATTGAAGAACATTGCTCTTGCATTGGGATCTTCAAAGGGACAACGGTTACCGTGAAGCCAAGGAGTGAAGATTACACCATTTGAGCCTGCGGGAACCTGCTCTGTAACAGCTGACATATACTGATAAAGGCTTGTGTACTGACTTTCCATATCCTCAGCAACGTCTGTCTTGTTAAGATAAATGCCGATTTCGTCAAGTGCAAGGTGATCCTTAACCCATTCAACGCACTTACCTGCAGTTTCAAGCTCTGCAAAATAGTTGTAGTAACCGGGACGAGCACCTACAGTTGCAGCAATCATAGCGCTTGTATCTGCAAGGCTCTTATCAACAACAGTTGAAACCCAACCTGATGTACCAACATAAACGTGTGTATCACGAAGACCAACTGAGCCTGCACCAACACCGATAAGTGAAGCGTCACCGCCACCACCGAATACCATTGTTCCGGGCTTAAGACCGAGGTCAGCAGCAGCCTTTTCTGTAAGACCGCCAACCTTATCTGTGCTCTTGATGATGTTTGCAAGGTGGTTCATATCAACACCGAACATCTTGCACATTTCAGGGCTCCAGCACTTCTTTTTGATATCATAAATAAGAGTAGCAAAAGCTGAGTCCTCTGTCATAATGAACTCGCCTGTCATTCTTGCGATAAGTGATTCCTTAACATCAAGCCACTTATGTACATATCTGAAGTTTTCGGGCTCGTTACCCTTTACCCAGAGATACTTATAAACGGGGTCCTTAACGCTCAGTGAAGCTGCGCCTGTAATTGCAAGTGACTTAAGCACCTTAACAACATTACCGCCTGCAACCTGAACACCGTATGCCATATTTTCCTTAAGCTCTTTTCTTGCTCTCTGGTCCATATAGCTCATCGCTCTTCTTACGGGCATACCCTCTTTATCAACAAGTACAAGACCCTGCATCTGTGAGCAGAAGGAAATACCGTCGATTACATCAGGGCTTACCTGAGCTTCTTCAATTACCTTTTTAGTGGTGTTGATCATAGCATACCACCAATCATCAGGGTCCTGTTCTGCACCACCAACAGGGAAAACATAAAGTTCGTAGCCCTGACTTGCTGCGCCGATAAGCTTGATTTCCTTTTCAATTTCAAACAGACAGGTTTTAACACCTGTTGTTCCGATGTCATAAGCAAGTGCGTATTTCTTCATTTTTTTCTTCCTTTCAAGGTTTAATTATATGGTTTCATTCATTTTAAGAGCCGCTTTTATAAAGCGAAGAATGTTTTCAATTACGAACTCATCTTTTTCAAAAACATCCTCACCTGCATAGATTCTGTATCTTTCTGAATAGTAATCGCAGGCATAAGAGAACTGAACATTGATAAGAATATTATCCACAAGATAAGCAGCCATACCGGGGTCGATATCTGTTCTTATTTCGCCATTCACCTGACCTTCTACAATTGCTTTTTTGTAAGCTGCCGCAGTCAGGGTTTCCATGCTTCTTGCAATTTTCTTTGCAAGCTCAGGATCGCTTTCACTGGTGAACTCATTATAAAGCTTAATCAGCACACCGCTTTTTCTCGAATACTCAATTGCAATTCTGATAAGCTTTTCAAGCTTTACCATAACATCCTCTGCAGAGTTTATAACCGATTCGAGCACAGCCTCAAGGTTACTTATTCCGTAATTGACGCTTGTGAGAAAAAGGTCTGTTTTTGTGTCGAAATACTTATAAAGTGAACCGACACTTACCTCTGCTTTTTTTGCAATAGTGTTTATGTTTGCGTTGTTGAAGCCGTTATTGGCAAACTCATTTACTGCAACTGTAAGAATTTTTACTCTTTTTTCTTCGGAAATATTGCTGAAGGTAGGCTTATAATGAACGGTATTACTACCCATAGTCCCTCTCCTATACTATCCACTTATTTGCTACATTTTAACAGTATATTCTGAAAAATGCAAGTGTTTATCAGAAATTGAAGCCGTTATAGCCCCAATGGTCAACCTCTTCATACTTTACATAAATACATGAAGGGTCAATATTCAGCACAGATGAGATATTATTTGTAAGCTCCTCTGTAAGGGCATCGTACTGGCTGTCGGTTGCTTTTCCGAAAAGAGCAACCTCAAGAATAGCCATATCCTTTGAGCTGTCACCCTTGAAGTAAAGGCGGCAGTTGTCCTCAAAATTAAGCATAAGCCAGCTTTCGCTTTTGCCGATAAGGCTGATTGCCTTACCCATTTTTTCTTTAAGCTGAATTTCCTGTTCCTTTGAAATTTCAGCCGATGTTCTTGTATTGATAAAAGGCATAATTAATTCTCCCTTTATTTATTAAGTCTGTCAAGTGCAGGTGAATTCATAGCCATTCTGAGCACATTCATAGCGCTTCTCTGCATTTCACCAAGGGTAATACCATCTTCCTTCTTATATGTCTTAAGAAGAGTACCGTCAGAAATTCTCAAGGGAAGTCTTGATGCACCACCGGGCATAAGCACGTCAACCTGAGCACGCACTCTGTAAGCCTGATTCTTAAGTGCAGGGAATTCAGGGCTGTTTGAATCCTGCATCCACCAGTCGGTCATAACGTTGCCCTCATAGCCCCATTCCTTGCGAAGAACAGTTGTGCAAAGCTCATACTGATAGTGTCCCCATACACCGTTGATTTTATTATAAGAAGTCATAATGTTGTTGGGCTTGCCCTCTTTTACGCAGATTTCAAAGCCACGGAGATAAATCTCTCTGAGTGCTCTTTCTGAAAGTCTTGAATCATTCTTGCAGCGGTTGTATTCCTGGTTGTTACAAGCGTAGTGCTTAGGACAAGCAGATGTGCCGTTTTTCTGAGCACCTCTTACATAAGCTGCTGCAATTTTACCGCTGAGCATGGGATCCTCTGAGAAATATTCAAAGTTACGGCCGCAAAGAGGTGTTCTGTGAATATTCATACCGGGAGCAAGAATAACATCACTGCCCTTAACAAGCATTTCTCCACTGATTGCTGAAAGAAGCTCTTCAACAAGCTTTACATCAAAGCTACAGCTGAGAAGTGTGCCGATAGGAATAAGTGAGCAGCTTGCTGAAAGACGAAGACCTGAGGGGCCGTCAGTTGTTGTTACAGGAGGAATACCCTTGTCTCTCATTGACTGAAGCACACCACCGAAGCAGCCTGCATTACCGGGAGCGCCAAGCTTACTTCTCATTGTATAGTCACCGCGGGTAATTGCTTCAAGCTCCTTAAGGCTAAGCTGTGCTACAAAATCTTCCATTGTAGCCTTGCCGTTTTTAACATCAATAAGCTTGATTCCCTTGTTGCCGGTCTGCTTTATATCCTCTGGAAGATTGTCAATAATAATCTTTCTGAGGTCTGTCTTTGAAGTGTAAACAGCTTCCTTTTTGATTTCGTAGCCGTTTTCGCCCTTTTCAGCCTTTATCTTATTGAAGGCATACTTGGGTGCTGCAACCTGAGTAAGCTGTTCAAAAAGTGCATTTTCAGCGTTTTCGTAGGTGTAAACTGTTTCTGCTGAGCGTACATCCTCACCAATTGCAAAGCCGTATGTACCCTTTTCGATTACATAAGCTGACTTGAAGCCGGTTTTACCGCTTTCGTCATAGGAAGCAAGGCTTCTCATAGGAACTGTAATTGTAAGCTCCTCTTCCTCACCTGCTGCGAGAATCTTAGTTTTATTGAAGCCGCCAAGCTCACGGTAAGGATTGCCGAGCACACCGCAGGGCTTTTCAACATAAACCTGAATTGCAAGAGCACCGATGCGTTCACCGATATTCTTCACCTTATATCTGAAGCTGAAGCCGTCATCTGTACCTTCTGCTGAAACAAAGCTCTTTTCAAAGCTTGTATATGAAAGACCGTGACCGAAGGGATAAAGAACCTCATCCTGTCTGAAGGTTTCAAAATACCTGTAGCCTACATAGATATCTTCTACATAGTTATTGTATTCCTTAGCGCCGAAATCCTTTGCGCTGGGATAGTATTCATACTTTTTAACTGCTGTTGCAGAAAGCTTACCTGAGGGTGTAGCCTTACCTGAAAGAAGGTCAGCAACTGAGTTGCCGCTTTCCATACCGCCCTGCCATACGATAAGTGCAGCACTGATTTTGTCGCCGTAGCTTTCCATCCAGCCGAAGTCCATCATACAGCCGATGTTGAACACGATAACTGTTTTGCTGAAGCTGTCGGTTACCTTTGTAATAAGGCTGAGTTCGTCGTCTGTCATATAGTAGCTGCCCTTTTCAAGAACATTTTCTCTGTCTTCACCTGATGAACGACCGATTACAACAACTGCACAGTCTGATTTATCAGCTGCAGCCTTTACTGCAGAAGCATCAATAGGCATTTCGGGATAGAATCTGGGCCAATGACCCCATACACCGTGGTCAATGGGATTTTCCTTGCACCATTTTTCATAAGCTGCTGCAAGATTTTCATTAAGCTTAAGATTTTCGCAGTTTCTCATACCTTCAATAAGGTTGATTGCATATGGCTTTACAACGTCACCGCCTGAGCCGTAGCCTGTGTAGAACCAATCCTTCTGCACTCTGCCGAAAAGTGAAACAGTGCTGTCCTTCGCAAAGGGAAGTGTACCGTCATTTTTGAGAAGCACTGCACCCTCTGCTGCAGCCCTTCTGATAAGCTCAGGCATACCCTCAGTTACTGTTCTGTCCTGTGTAACGCCTGAGTTTTCTGACTGTGAAAGTGCGTTAAAAACCTTTACAAATGCTGCTTTGATATTCATGTTCTTTCTCCTTAATCTACATCTAGAATTGTTTTGAATTTATGTGAATTTACTTCATTTACTATAACTGATATTACAATAATGCCAACGGCAAGACCTGCCGCAATTCTGAGCGTTTCAGTAAGAGTATATCTGAAAAGGCTCATTTGTCCCACAACAAAATAATACGTTGTGTAATAAAGCTTTCCACCCGGCACAAGAGAAATTATTGAGCAGGCAAGAATAGGCGTTGCAGGTGCTTTCAGCACTCTTGCCATTATTTCTGCATAAGCCGTTGCCGCAAGGGCCGGGAAAAAATTCTGCAAAAATTCCTGATCAAAAATCTCAGAGGCAATAACATAAACTATGCAGGTTATTGTTCCTCCAAGAGCATTGAAAAATGTTCTTCTCGGGTTTGCCTTGAAAAGAAGGGAAAAGCCTAAGGTACCGATTGTGCCTGAAATGATTATTTTTAAAGCTTCCATGTAATCCATCTTTGTCCCTCCTTATAAAATGTAGCCCGAAAGCATAAGAGGTATCGCAAAGCCCACGGCAATTGACATAGCAATTATCACAGACTCCATAAGTCTCAGAAGCCCTGACATAACATCACCGCAGAGCATTTCTCTTACAGAGTTTATGAGCATAAGACCGGGAATTATAAGCATTATATCCCCTATCATAATGGTGCCGGGATTGTTACCGAAGCCGATTTTTACAAAGAGCAGCGCAAGTGTACCTGCAATTGCCGAAGTGAGGGCTGTAAAGAAAAGTCGGCTCATACCTCTTGCTTTTATGTATGCACTCATAAGGTAAATTATAAAGCCGATTGGCGCTGCAGCAAGAGCATCAAGTGCTGTACCGTGAAAGAATACAGTGAAGGCTGCGGCTGCAATAATGTGGCCGAGACAAGCCTTTACACTGAAGGTTTTTTCTTCCTTCATTATTTCTTCAAGCTCTTTTCGTGCCTCATCAATATCAGGTGTCTCTGCACAGATTTTTCTTGAAAGAGCGTTGAGCTGTTCAAGTCTTACAAAGTTTGTGCTGTAGGCATAAATTCGCCTTGTCTGAGTATGAGGCTGCCCATTACTTTCTATAATGGTTGCAGTTATCAAAGAAATAATTGAAAAAACCTGAGCCTTTTTAATTCCGTAAGCATAGCAGATTCTTATTACTGTTTCTTCAACACGGTTAACCTCTGCAGAGCATTTAACCATACTTTTGCCAAGGTCAAGGGCAAGAGTCAGAACC
>JBGVFK010000036.1:0-40186 GCA_045121075.1 Acutalibacteraceae bacterium
GTTGATAGGCTGGGTGTGTAAGCACGGTGACGTGTTTAGCTTGCCAGTACTAATAGGTCGAGGGCTTGACCATTAACTTGGTTTCTATGTACAATTTCTCTTCAATCACCCATCCTTTGTTCAGTTTTCAGGGTGTATTTGCAAGATATGCACCTTTAGCTCAGTTGGTAGAGCACCTGACTCTTAATCAGGGTGTCCAGGGTTCGAGTCCCTGAAGGTGTACCAATTATGGCCCGTTGGTCAAGTGGCCTAAGACTCCGGCCTCTCACGCCGGCAACACGAGTTCGAATCTCGTACGGGTCACCAGACTTAAGAGTCACAAACAAGAGATCTGGATGAAAAGTTCAGTTAGTCGGTGTTTTTAGCGATGAGGGTCCACCCGTTCCCATCCCGAACACGGTAGTTAAGCTCATCAGTGCTGACAATACTTGGCTGGAAGCGGCCCGGGAAGATAAGGCGATGCCGACACAATACCACCTTAGGTAGACTAAGGTGGTAAAATACTTTGAATGCCTTAATAGCTCAGTCGGTAGAGCACGCGGCTGTTAACCGCGGTGTCACAGGTTCGAGTCCTGTTTGAGGCGCCAAAAAAGCAGATACTCATTTGAGTGTCTGCTTTTTTCTTGTTCATAGAGAAATCAAATATGTAACTTCATGGTTAGCAGCCGCGTCGCGAGCTGTTAACTGCATCGTCACCGAAGCGCTCCCTGCGGGAGATGAAGCGAGGTGAGGATGGCGCAGCGGTCAAAATCGCTCGGCGCCCCAAGCCGATAAGCGATTTTGGGCACCGCAAGAGTCAAGTCACAGGTTCGATGTATAATTATTAGAACCATCTATTGACAAAAACGATTACATATGTTATTATCGTAAAAATTTTTAAGGAGTGAATCGGTATGTTCTTTATCTCTATCCGACGTAGACGAAGATAGCTTGTATCTTGTATTAGGTACAGGCTTAAATTGCTATGTGCCTGATAAAGTGATAAAGAAAAGTTTACCTTTCATATTACTGTTAATGGCATATAGCTGTTAACAGTATTTTTTATTTAGGAGGTTATTAAAATGAACGATTTTAAATATAAGACATTATTCAAAGCAATTTCGGAACAAATAGACTTGCCCGATAATGCAGCGATTGCAGATTTAGGATGTAAGGATGCAACCTTTCTTTTGGCATTTCAAAAGGCTTTTCCAGGAAAAATCAAATCAGCCATTGGTGTTGATATAACCGATAAATGGTTTAAGCATGTTGAATATCAAAAGCCTGTTAAGCTTAAAGTTATGAATTGTTCAAAGAAGCTTAAGTTCAAAGATAATACTTTTGATTTTGTATTCTCTAAGGATATGTTTGAATGTGTGACGGATAAAGATTTATTAATCAGTGAAGTACACAGAATTCTGAAACCCGGGGGAGTCATAGTATGTGTTAATTGTGATTGGGACAGTGTAGCGTACAACGGTGAAAACAAAGAACTGATTACAAAAGCTGTTCACGCTTACGCTGTGACAAAACAACCGTGGATGGATGACCTTGATAGTTGGATTGGCAGAAGAATGTATGGCTTCTTCAATAAAAGTAAATTATTTGAAAGTTTTGTTAGTGTTCACAATGTTATTGAAACTGAATATACAGAAGGCACATTCGGTTATGATTTAAGTATGGATATTGCATGGCTTTACAAAGAAAATACAGGAGCAGTTAGTGAAGAAGAATATAATGAGTTTATTGGTAATCTGAAAAAGGCTCAGGAAAACGACCTCTATATCTTCACCAAGCCTTACTATATTTATAAAGGCATAAAAAAGTAATTCCGTAGAAATTTCTGGGGGTGTATATCACATCTTACAACTCTTGCATTCATTTTTCTTTTTATGTTATAATTAATATCAATTAAGTACGCATATCTTTACCCTAATGTTAATTTCAGTTGCTTGTAAATATTTCATTTATCATTTATAATATTTAAAGAAGGAAGATTTTTATGTTCAGTGAAAATGTGAAAAGATTCAGAAATTTAAAGAACCTTTCTCAGGAAGATTTAGCTTTTAAATTGTCCGTTGTAAGGCAGACTGTGTCCAAATGGGAGAAGGGTTTGTCTGTTCCTGACATTGATATCCTACTTAATATTGCTGAGGTTCTGGATGTATCCGTAAATGAGCTTCTGTGCAATGATACTACAAAAAGGATGGTAGATGAGCAAATGAAATATGATGTAATTATAGTTGGTGCTGGCCCAGGCGGTATTTTCGCAGCCTATGAGCTTGTGCAGAAGAACCCGGAGCTTAGCGTTGCTGTTTTTGAAGCAGGCCATGCACTTAATAAGCGTAAATGTCCTATTGATGGCGATAAAATTAAAACTTGTATCAACTGTAAAAGCTGTAGCATTATGAGTGGCTTCGGTGGTGCAGGTGCATTCTCTGACGGTAAATATAATATTACCAATGATTTTGGTGGTACTTTATATGAGTATATTGGCAAGAAGCAGGCTCTTGATTTAATGAAATATGTTGACGAAATCAACCTCAAATTCGGCGGTGAAGGTACAAAGCTTTATAGCACTGCAGGAACTCGCTTTAAGACTGTTTGTATTCAGAATGACCTTCACCTTCTTGATGCTTCGGTTCGTCACCTCGGTACAGATATTAACTATATTGTGCTTGAAAATATGTATGAATATCTTAAGGATAAGGTTGCTTTCTTCTTCGATACACCTGTTCTTACTGTAGTTGATGACAACGGAAAATATAAGGTTGTATGTAAAGAAAGTACTTATGAATGCGACAAGTGTGTTATTTCTGTTGGTAGAAGTGGCAGCAAATGGATGGAGTCTGTTTGTAAGGAGCTTGATATCACAACTAAGTCAAACCGTGTTGACATTGGTGTTCGCGTTGAACTTCCTGCTTCAGTTTTTGCTCATCTTACAGACGAACTTTATGAAAGTAAAATTGTTTACCGCACGGAAAAATACGGTGACAAGGTTCGTACCTTCTGTATGAATCCCAAGGGTGCAGTTGTAAACGAAAACACAAATGGTATTATTACTGTTAACGGTCACAGCTACGAAGACCCTGCAAAGCAGACAGAAAATACAAATTTTGCCCTTCTTGTTGCAAAGCATTTCTCAGAGCCATTCAAGGATTCAAACGGATACGGTGAATCAATTGCCCGTCTTAGTAATATGCTCGGTGGTGGAGTTATTGTTCAGCGTTTTGGCGATCTTATTCGCGGACGTCGTTCAACTCCGAGTCGTATTGAAGAAGCTTTTATCACTCCTACACTTAATGCGACTCCCGGTGACCTTAGTCTTGTTCTTCCTAAGAGAATCTTAGATGGTATTATTGAAATGATTTATGCTCTTGATAAGGTCGCACCCGGTACTGCTAATGAAGATACTCTTCTTTATGGTGTAGAGGTTAAGTTCTACAATATGGAGGTTGAGGTTGACGAGCATCTTGAATCTAACCACAAGGGGCTATATATCATCGGTGACGGTAGTGGTATTACTCACTCACTTTCACATGCTTCAGCAAGCGGTGTACATGTTGCAAGAGATATAGCTAAATAATATGATTTTAAAACTGCTCTCTGCGAGGGCAGTTTGTTTTTTTACATAAATACAACATTTGGTTTTGAAATGTTGCAAAAATCATACACAATGCTGCAATGTTAAAACATTATGCAATGATTATTGAATATCCGTTAACAAACCTCGAGTTTTATTGTTGTAATATTATGGCAAGGAAAATGGAGGTGCTTTTATGAAAAAAACAGTTTTTCTCACAGGCGGCTCAGGTAATATGGGCTTTGCAGGTTTTAAGGAGCTTTATAAAAGAAAGCATATGTATGATATTGTGCTTTTAAACCTTGATACAAAGGATGCACGTAAAAAGTTTGCGCCTTATGAAGATGATCCTTCAGTTAAACTTTACTGGGGTGATCTCACGAATTATGAAGATGTTCTTGCTTGTGTAGATGGAGCAGATTATGTTCTTCATGTTGGCGGCTTGGTTTCGCCTGCTGCAGACTATTATCCTGAAAAAACAATGTTTGTAAATGTTACTGCTATGGAAAACATTGTAAAAGCAGTAAAGGCTCAGCCTGACCCTGATAGCATCAAGGTAGTTTACATAGGTACAGTTGCACAGACAGGTGACAGAAATTATCCCACACATTGGGGAAGAACAGGTGATCCTATACAGATAAGTGTTTATGACCACTACGCTATAAGCAAAACGATTGCAGAACAGATTCTTGCTGAATCAGGTCTTCGCTATTGGGTATCACTTCGTCAGACGGGTATTCTATATCCTGATATTCTCAGTAATATGGATCCTATTATGTTCCATGTGCCTATTAACGGTGTTCTTGAATGGGCTACACTTGAGGACAGCGGAAGACTTTGTGCAAAGGTATGTAACGAAAGAGTGCCTGAAGAATTCTGGCGCAGATTCTATAATATCAGCTCAGGTCCTGATTACAGACTTACCAACTATGAGTTTGAAGAGCTGCTTCTGCACAGTCTTGGTATGATGGGTAAAGATATTCCTAAAAAACTTTTCAAGCCTAATTGGTTTATACTTCAGAATTTCCACGGTCAGTGGTATACTGATGCTGACGAGCTTGAAAAGTATCTTAAGTTTAGACACAATGTTCCTCTGATGGATTACTTCAAAAAGCTTTCTACCAAGGTGCCTTTCTTCTTTAAATTTTCTGCAATAGTACCCTATGATATTCTTAAAAAGACCCTTATGAATGACATTGCAAAAACTCCGCTTCATGGAACAAGAGCTTGGATTGATAATGGTATAAAAGATAGAATTACCGCTTACTACGGTTCTTATGAAAAATATGATGCTATTGGTACATGGGATGATTTCAAAGTTATTATTCCCGACAAAAACGAGATGAGCTATCTCGACCATGGCTATGATGAAACAAAGGATTTTCATTCACTTAAGATTAGTGATATGAAAAAAGCTGCTGAGTTCCGAGGCGGCAAATGTATCTCAAAAAAGATGGGAGCAGATATGTATACTCCTATTAAATGGAAGTGTGCTTGCGGACACGAGTTTATGATGAGTCCTAATCTTGTTCTCAGAGGTGGACATTGGTGTCCTGAATGTCTACCGATGCCGTGGAAATATGATGAAATTGCAAAAGTAAACCCCTTCTTTGCTCAGGTGTGGTATTCTCATCACGATAAGAACGAGAATAATATTTACGATGAAAGCATTTATTACGGCTTTGCTCGTTGATTTTAACTGAATATAAAACCACTGAAATACCTCTGAAAGGATTCAGTGGTTTTCTTTGTAATTCCTTACAAAAAATCCTTGACTAATTCGTGCAAAAGTGCTAATATCTTTATCGCTAACAAAACTTAATTTTTTATATAGGAAGGGATTAAAATGAAAAGCTCTTATCTTAAACCAAAGCTTTTTTCAGTACTTAAAAACTATAAGAAGGATCAGATTGTAAAAGACATTACTGCAGGTGTAATTGTTGCAATTATCGCACTTCCTCTTTCAATTGCTCTTGCTCTTGCTTCAGGTGTTGAACCTGCCTGCGGTGTTTACACAGCAATTTTTGCAGGCTTTATGGTGTCCTTCTTAGGCGGCAGCCGTGTACAGATTGCAGGTCCTACAGCTGCCTTTGCTACTGTTGTTGCAGGTATCGTTGCAACTCAGGGAATGGACGGTCTTGTTATCGCCACAATTCTTGCAGGTATTTTCCTTATCTTAATGGGTGTTTTCAAGTTAGGCTCACTCATTAAATTCATTCCTTACACAATTACAACAGGCTTTACAGCCGGTATTGCAGTTACAATTCTTATCGGACAGATAAAGGATTTCCTCGGCCTTCAGTATGCCGCTGGTGTTAAGCCTATTGAAGCAATTGAAAAGATTGAAGCAAACATTGAAGCTATCGGCACATTCAGCTGGCAGGCTCTTCTTGTGGGTGTAGTTTCACTTGCTATACTTATTGTATATCCCAAGGTTGAAAAGAAAATTCCGCCCTCACTTATTGCAGTTGTTGTAGGCGCTCTGATGGTTAAGTTTATTCCCGGTCTTGACGACGGTGTTTTCACAATCGGAGAGCTTTATACAATTCCCTCAGGCTTTCCCAAGTTTGCTCTTACAGGTATGGAATTCAGCTTTGAGAAGGTTTCAGCAGTTTTACCCGATGCATTCACTATTGCAATTCTTGCAGCTATCGAATCACTGCTTTCCTGTGTTGTTGCAGACACAATGGTGAATTCAAGACACAACTCAAATGCTGAGCTTGTAGCTCAGGGTGTTGGTAATATTGCATCAGTGCTCTTTGGCGGTATTCCTGCTACAGGTGCTATTGCGAGAACAGCTGCAAATGCTAAAAACGGTGGTCGCACTCCTATTGCAGGTATGGTGCACGCAGTTGTACTTCTTCTTGTGCTTCTTTTCCTTATGCCTCTTGCAGGTCTTATTCCTATGCCTACAATTGCAGCAATTCTCTTTATGGTTGCCTTCAATATGAGCGAATACAAGAAATTTATTGCAACAATCAAAACTGCTCCCAAGAGCGACACTATTGTTATGATTATCACCTTCGCTCTTACAATTGTATTCGACCTTGTTATTGCAATTGAGGTTGGTATGCTTCTTGCAGCAATGCTCTTTATGAAGAGAATGAGCGAAGAAACAACAGTAAAGGGCTGGTCATATGTTGAAGCTGAAAACGATAAGGACAGCCTTGAACTTAGAACAGTTCCTAAGCATGTGCGTGTTTATGAAGTAAGCGGTCCGCTTTTCTTCGGTGTTGCAGATAAGATTCTTGATGTTACCTTCAAGGAATACACAAGCTGTCTTGTTCTGAGAATGAGAGGTGTTCCTGCAATTGATGCAACAGCTATGAACTCACTTCAGCAGCTTTATAAAAAGTGCGAAAGCAAGGGAATTACCCTTATTCTTTCACACGTAAATGAACAGCCCATGCAGGCAATGAAGAAGTCAGGCTTTTATAAAAAGGTGGGTGCAGAAAACTTCTGTGCACACATTGACGATGCACTTAGACGTGCAGAAAAAATCGGTTAAAAGTTAATGCTCCTTGCATAAAAGCAGGGAGCATTTTTTGTGCATTTTGAGGATATGCAAATTAACGGTATTTATGTTATACTGAAAAAAAGTGTTGTTTTCACTAACACTTTCCTATGGAGGAAACATAATGTTAAATACAATTAAAATTGAAACAAAAAAACAGAATCTTTATCTTCGTGTTGCTATGGGTCACTTTGCAACAAGCAACTGCCATATGAATTATTATGTGGATGTTGTTTCGCAGAAGGCTCGTCTTTCAGAGGCGAGAGCAGTTGCTGAGGAGCTTTGCTCATACTACTATGCAGACACTGTTGTTGATACAATTCTCTGCCTTGACGGCACAGAGGTAATCGGTACCTGTTTTGCTGAAGCGCTTACAAAGGCTGATATTGTAAACCTTAACGCACATAAATCAATTTATGTTGTTACACCTGAAATTACCAGCGGTAATCAGTTCATTTTCCGCGACAATATCATTCCTATGATTAAGGGTAAAAATGTAATGATTCTTGCAGTTTCTGTTTCATCGGGCAAAACTGCTCTTTCAGCTGTTGACGCTGTTAAGTATTACGGTGGCAAGGTTGCAGGTGTTTCTTCAATCTTCTCAACTGCCAAGGAATGCGGTGGTTTCCCTGTACGCTCAGTATTTGACCCCAATGACCTTGATGGCTATGAGCATCATCCGGCACACGAATGTCCTATGTGTAAGGCTGGCGTTAAGCTTGACGCACTTATTAACAGCCACGGTTTTTCAAAATTATAATATTAAATCCTCCGTATTTTTACGGAGGATTATTTGTTAATATTGATATCTAAAATTTCATCGGAGCTTACTTTGTAAAATTCACAAAGCTTTTTGAAATCTTCGATGGCAAGCTTTGCTCTGCGCTTTTCTATATGGTCATAGCCTTGCTGAGATTTATTGATTATTTTTGCAATTTCCTTCTGCGATAAATCGTTGTCAATTCTCAGGGCAATCAAACGTTCAAGATAATCCATAATTTCACCTCAGGAACATTCTACATTACTCTTAAATTGAGTATTGACAATTACTCAAAGATTGAGTATTATATTGTAGGAAGTAAAACATCCGGATTACATATTCAGCTTGTATAATTACTGATGAAATTCAAAGTAAAGGAGAATTTAAATGTCAAAGTTTTTTGAGAACAATAATCTTAATTTGCCTGAGCATAAGAGACTTGAAAGCCGTTACAAGGGGAGTGTTAATAATCTGCTCTTGTTAATTTTGTTATCTGTTGTAAACATTGTTTTGCTTGTTACCAATGCAGATACATATTTCCTCTTTTCAGCATTTATTCCGTATTTTCTTGCTGACTACGGTATGTTTTATTGCGGAATGTATCCTGAAGATTATTATGCCGATGTAGGCGAAATGGAGTTTTTAGATAAAACCTTTTTTGTGTACATATTGGTAGCAGCCGCAGTTATACTGCTTCTTTATCTCTTGTTCTGGTTTATGGCTAAAAAGAAGAAGGTCGGTTGGGTTATAGCGGCACTTGTATTCTTTGTGATTGATACAGCTGCTATGCTTTTTTTCATGGGTATAAACATGGATATGTTTATGGATATTTTCTGCCATATCTGGATAATAGGATATCTCATCAATGCTATTCTGGTTTACCGCAAGATGAAGAAAATCCCTGAAGCAGATACTGTAATTGAAGATAGCTTAGAAGAGGAGGATTATCCGCAATTGCCTAAAAATTCACAAATGCTCAGAATGGCTGATCTTGAAGTAAAATCAAAAACACTGCTTGAAGCTGAAGCTTTCGGTCATATAATAGTTTACCGAAGAGTAAAAACAACAAATGAGCTTGTAATTGACGGCAGAGTTTATGATGAATACACGGCACTTATAGAGGTTCCACATAATCTTGTTGCAGAAATTGACGGTCATATATTCGAGGCCGGTATGATGAATCCTGCATGGAGTTATATCAAGGCGGATGGTGAGATACTCAAGAAGAAGGTAAGATTAGTATAAAAGAAAAGTCACAGGAAGTAATTTTCCTGTGCCTTTTTTTTGCTATTGTTTTCGTTGAGATTTTTTGTTGCGTACGGTTACAGATATGCCTGAAACTATAAAGCATAAAACGATAGTAAAGGCTGCAGTGTATGCTCCTTTAAGACCATGGTTATAATAAGAGCCTGAACTGAAAAACATTGAAAGCAATGAAATATTTGTTGTCATAATAGTTGAACCTGCACCAATAATTGTTGAAAGACAACCTTCGGTTGTGCGGTTGCACCTGAACATAAACATTATTGCTCCGTAAAGAAGGATGATATAAGATTCAAAGGCAACAAGAATCCATCCGCTGTTCGCTTCAGTAGATATCTTAAATGAAAAAATAAAGAAAAGAATCCAGGCAGCTATACCGTAAAAGCAGGCGAAATAGATTTTTTTAATTAGAGAATTTTCTCTGTCTTTGCTGAAATCAGCAACAGCCTGAAGATTTTCGGGCTCGGTATAAATTTCTTTTTCTTTTATTCTTTCACCGTCAATAAGCTCCTTGATTTCAATACCGAAAAAGTCAGAAAGAATAATCAGCATATCTAAATCGGGAATATTACTGCCGGTTTCCCAACGGGATACAGTACGGTTTGAAACTGATAGAGCCTCAGCAAGCTGTTCTTGTGTTAGATTTTTTTCTTTTCGGAGAGTTCTTATAAAAGTACCCATTTTCTTCTGATTCATTTTATCACCGCCTTCAATCTGATTATATCAGATAATCTGTTTTTGTACAGGACATAAAGCGGGAATTTTGTTTTTTGCCTTGTTTCCTCGTTGAAATAGTGCTATACTACATATTATAAGGAGTGGTAAAAATGAAAAACAAAAAATCGACTAAGGTTTTACTTTCAATTTTAGCAGTAATTCTCGTTGTTGTTCTTCTGCTTACAGCAGTAGGCCCTCAGCTTGTGCTTAAGGGTGCAAGACAGCCCGAGGTTGCAGAAAGCTACGCATACAGCGAAAGCTTTTACACAACCTACGATGAAATCCGTGCTCATCTCAAGGAGAGAGTTGAGATGCTTAAGGCAGACGGTGTGAAGGTTGAAGTAAGCGAGCACGCAATTGATGAAAGTGACGACCTTTATATCGACAACATTTATCTTCCTGCAGAGGATGATAAGGAAAACCTTATTGTGCTTACAACGGGTGTGCATGGTATGGAGGGCTACATCGGCTCAGTTATGCTTGATGTTTTCTTCGATGAAATTTATCCCACACTTGACACAGAGGATACAGGTGTGCTTATTGTGGCTAACGTAAATCCCTACGGTATGAAGTATATGCGTCGTTACAACGAAAACAATGTTGACCTTAACCGTAACTTCATTATTGATTGGGACAGCTTCGACCTTGCTTCAAATAAGGATTATCCCGAGGTGAAGGAATTCCTTCAGCCCGAGGGGAAAATCGGTAACGCCTTATGGCATGAGGTAGGCTTCTATCTCAGCCTTGCAAAAGAGGCTCTTACAAAGGGTGCGGACAAGGTTTCCGATGCACTTCTCACAGGTCAGTATGAATACGCCAAGGGTGTATACTACGGCGGTAACGGTGACGAAAAGTCCACAACCTATCTTAAGGGCGTATTTGATGACTGCCTTGAGGGTGAATACGAAAACATTGTTCATATCGACATTCACTCAGGCTACGGTCCGAGATACAATATGGTTATCTTCAACTCAGTTTATGAAACAATGACCGAGGCTGAAACCAAGAAGGCTTTCGGCTATGACTATGTAATTTCACACGATTCCGAATCCTTCTATGCAACAACAGGCGACACAACAGATTTCTTCTATCGCCTTGCTGAAAAGAAAAACACCGATAAGGAGCTTTTCTCAACCTGCTTTGAATTCGGCACAATCGGTGACAGCTTTATGGACAGCATTCTTTCACTTAAATATACCGTTGACGAAAACCGTCAGCACTGGTATCCCACAGAAAACGAAACAACCAAAGAGGTTGTCCGTGAAAACTATTATGAGCTTTTCTATCCCACAGAAACAGAGTGGAGAGAAAAGACAGTTGCAGACTTCAAGACTGCAACTGAGGGCGTGCTTAAAGCAAAGCTCAGATAAGCAATAGCAAAAGAAAGGAAAACAAAAAATGACCAAAGTACTTCCAAAAAGAAAAATGTACCGTTATTGCCTTGCAGATATTGCCAAGGGTCTTTTTACCGGTATGATCAGTAACTATCTTCTTTATTTCTTCCAGCCCACAACAAAAAGCGGTCTGCCTCAGCTTCTTCCTGACAATAAGCTTTTAGGTTATATTACAATTATGGCTCTTGTAACTGCTATCGGTAAGGTTGTAGACGCAATTACAGACCCACTTGTTGCTTCATGGTCAGATAAATGCACCCACAAATTAGGCCGCAGAATGCCCTTCCTTCGCTATTCAGCTCTTCCTTATGCTTTATCAGTTCTTCTTATTTTCTACGCTCCCTTCGGTGAAGGCAGCGTGCTTAACGCAATCTGGGTAGGCTTCTTCATTATTGTATACTACACATCATATACACTTTTCTTTATTCCGAGAAATGCTCTTATTCCCGAAATTATTCCCGACACAAAGGTAAGAGTAGGCTATTACGGAATCAGCACAGCATTCTTTATGGGCTCAAGCTCATTTATGTATGCTGCAACTCTCTTTGTTGACCTTCTTAAAAAGGCAGGTCTTACACCTCTCTGGGCTTGGAGATCAGTATTCACTGTTTTTGCGGCAATCGGTATCGTTTGTCTTCTTCTCAGTGCAACAGCCTTTAAGGAAAAGGATTATGTTGAAGAAAACACAAAGCCCAAGGAATCAATTCTCAAATCATTCGCTCTTGTTTTCAAAAACAGAGAGTTTGTTATCTTCACAGCAGGCGACCTTTTCAGCGGTGTTTCAATGGCATTCTTCCAGACAGCAATGCTTTATTACATCACAATGCTTCTTAATGTACCTGAATCTCAGTCCTTCCTTGTAATGCTTACAGCAATTGCAGTTGCACTCTGTCTCTTCCCGCTTATTATCAAGATAAGCCGCAAGTTCAATAAAAAGACTCCGCTTATTATTGCAAGTGTAGTTTTCACAATTGTTTTCGGCATTATCTATTTCGGCGACAAGCTTGCAGCCCTTGCACCGGGTAATGAGCTTTATGTTGGTCTTGCAGTTGGTGTTATTGTTGCCTTCCCCTTTGCAGCAATCAACATTCTTCCTCAGTCAATTATTTCAGACATAATTCAGCGCGACAGTATTGAAAACGGTGTAAACCGTGAAGGTATTTTCTCAGCAGTTAAAACCTTTATTGAAAAGGTGGCTTCAGCCGTTGCGATGATGGGTGTTTCAAGTATTCTTGCAATCGGTGCGGCTTCAGGCGAATCAGTAAGCCTTCTCGGTGTAAAGCTTACAGGTGTGTTTGCAGGCGGCTTCAGCCTTCTTTCACTTATCTTCTTTATGTTCTACAACGATAAGAAGGTTGTAGCTTCAATCGAAAAAGGAAGAAAATAAAAATTTATTATGAGCCTTAAGCGTTGACAATACAGCTCATAAGTGGTAAAGTTAATATGTTAAAAGGATGCATTGAAGATTGTTATATTTTAATGCATCCTTTTCTATTAAGAGGTGAGAATATGTTTAAAATCAAAAACAACATTGCAACAGATGTAAATGAAAAAGTTACGATGAAGGAATATGTTGCATACGGTTCAAGCACTGCGGTTTCAAGAGTTTACGGTGCAATGTCGGGCTTCTTCGGAGCACTTGTAGCTTCAACTTATCTCGGTCTGAGCGAAAAGGCTTTTGCAATATACAGTACCTGTATATTCATTCTCGGATTTTGGGATATTGCAAATGACATTATTGTTTCAAGCTTTCTTGATGTAAGCCGCAAAACCTTCGGCTCATGGGGCCGCTTCAAGCCGTGGCTTATGATTACGCTGATACCCTTTGATATTGTTCTTATTCTTCAGACACTTCCCATTAAGGAGTTTTTCCCTCAGGCAGGCGACACTTTAAAGGTTATATACCTTGTAAGCCTTTATTTCCTTAATGACGCCTTCAGTACGTTCTACAATGCGGCTCTTACAGCACTTAATGCAAGAAGAACAACAAACAATATGGAACGAGGCATTATTGCTGCTATGGACAGTATTCTTGGTTCAGCCATAGGTTCAACCGGTACATACATAGCTGCCTTTCTGCCAATGCTTCTTCCGGGACTTTCAGAAGCTGAAAGATATTTCTACAGCTACAGCTTTGTAGTTGTGGCTTCAATACCCTTTGCGTACTGGAATATTATTGCTACCAAGGAGAGAATCACAGAGCCTCCTGTTGAAAAAATGCCTAAGCTTCGTGAGGTTTACGGAACAATTATTAAAAACAAGCCGCTTATGCTTTATATGCTTTCCGAAATTCTCGGTGTAGGCTTCGGTATAGGCTACAGTCTTATGACTTATGCGTTTATTGCCTGCTTCAGAGCAGAAACCTTCCACATCACCTTGTTTGAAGGCACAGCCCTTGAATTTACCTACAACTATACTGACGGCAACTATGCGGCGCTTCTCTCTGTAGCATCTCTTGCTTCATTCGTTACAACAGGTATTTCGCTTTTCCTTGCACCGATTATCCGTAAGTGGGTTGATGATAAGCTCCTTTATATCGGTATGAGACTGGGCACCTTTGTCTGCTATATAGCAATGTTCTTTTCAGTTTATCCCTATGAAGAAAAGGAACCCGAGCACATCTTTATAATGGTTGTTCTCTGGTATGCTCTTCACGGCCTTACAACAGGATTTTATAACACAATTCCCGGACTTATACAAATGGCTGTTTATGACTACGGCGAATATAAATTCGGTGAAAGAAATGAGGCTACAGTAAGCGTTCTTAAGGGTACTCTTCTCAGAATTATCCAGAACTGCACCACATATTTCACAAATCTCTTCCTGATTTATGTTGGCTATACAAAGTTTGCAGATACTCCCGAGCTTATGCCTGTGGAGGCAAAAAAGAGCTTGCTTTATCTCTTTGCAATTCTTCCTTCAATTTTCTCACTGTTTTCTGTTATTCCCATGTTCTTCTACAAGCTTTCGGGAAAGAAACACAAGGAAATTACAAAATCGCTTGAAGAGCGCAGACAGCAGAGCCTTGATGAAATCAATCAGATTATCGGTGAAGATGAAGCCGGTACAAAGACAGCTGACAGTGAAATCGAATCAGTAGGTTGATTTTTGGTTAAAAGTATGATATAATCAAAAAAATGTAAAGTGACAGCTTAAGTGCTGTCACTTTTACTGTGAATAAAAAAAGAAAGAGAGTAAAACAATGAAAAAATCAAATGCACTTGCTCTTTTACCCATTGGCGTGTTTATGGTTTTCTACCTTACACTGGGTATCGTATTCGAATATGTAATGAAAATCTCAATGGGCTTTTACAGCGTACCTGTTGTAGTAGCTTTCCTTGTTGCACTTTTTGTGGCTGTTATGCAGACAAAGGGTGAAACACTTGACCGCAAGTTTGAAATTATGGGTCAGGGTGTAGGGGACAAGAATATTGTAACAATGCTTATCATCTTTATGCTTGCAGGTATTTTTGTAGGCGTAGTTGGCAGAAGTTCAGCAGAAAGCGTTGCTTACTTTATGCTTTCAATTACTCCTCCAAGATTTGCTGTTGTTGTACTTTTCCTTATCAGCTGCTTTGTTTCAACAGCTATGGGCACATCAGTGGGTACAATTACACTTATCACACCTATTGCGGCCGCACTTGCAGAAGGCTCAGGCTTCTCACTTCCTCTTTGTGTAGGCACAGTTGTAGGTGGTGCAATGTTCGGTGACAACCTTTCATTTATTTCAGATACAACAATTGCTGCCTGCAACGGTCAGGGCTGCAATATGAAGGATAAATTCCGCACCAACTTTGCAATTGTTCTTCCTGCCGCAATTGTAACACTTATACTTATCACTGTTCTTTCAATGAACGCTGATATCAATGAGGGCATCATAAGAGAATATGATATGATTCAGATTATTCCCTATGTGCTTGTTCTCATCAGCGGTATCCTCGGTGTAAATGTTTTCCTTACACTCATAATCGGTATTCTTTCAGGCAGTGTTATTATGCTCCTTACCGGTGCAGTTGCCTTCTCGGAGCTTCTCAGTAATATGGGCTCAGGTGCAAGCGGTATGTTTGAAACCTCAATGGTTGCAATTCTTGTTGCAGCACTTTGCGCACTTATCAGACACAACGGTGGCTTTGATGCACTCCTCAGCGGCATCAGAAAGGTTTTCAAGGGCAAAAAGGGCGGTCAGCTCGGTATTGGACTTCTTGTAGGACTTATGGATATTGCCACAGCTAACAACACTGTTGCAATTGTTATGGCTAACCCCATTGCAAGCGAAATGGCAAAGGATTACGGCATAAAGAACAGAAAGGTTGCATCAATTCTCGACACCTTCTCATGTATCTCCCAGGGCTTCCTTCCCTACGGTGCACAGATTCTCGTTGCAGTTTCAACTGTTACAACCCTTGGCTACACAATTTCAGCATTTGACATTATAAAGAATCTCTTTTATCCCTTCATGCTTCTTCTCAGCTCACTGGTGTTTATCTTCGTTATTCCGGAGAAGAAGGAGAAGGTGTAAAAATAGTATACTATATTATATATAAGGACACGGTTTATGCCGTGTTCTTTTTTTGAAAAAACTTAATTGTGAACAATAAATAAACTGACACAAAGCTTTTGGTACAAAAGGACGAAATTTTATTAAATAAAATTTTTTCGGTAATTATGACTTGAATATAAACTAATTGTATGGTATAGTTTATATGCTCATAAATATATTGGCTTATTGCCCCTAAAAAAGGACAACAAAGCCATATCTCTAATAGGTTGAAGAGGAGATGATAACTTATGGTAAAAAAGACCTCAATGAAAGTTGAGGCAACAATGCAAAGCCGTAGTTTCATGGGCGGTGGAGCAAATAAAATTTATAATGGAGGAAAAAACATGAAAACCACAAAAAAAGCTTTAAGCGTATTACTTGCTGTGATTATGATCATGTCAAGTATGAGCGTATGCTTCGGTACATTCGTTCCAACAGCTTTTGCTGCTGACGAAGATGCTATCGGCACCCTTGCTGACAAGCTTAAGGACAGCGCATACGCAGAAACTCTTGGCCTTCTTGGTAAAAGCTCCAAGGGCGGTAGCGGTTTAAGCCGTTCAACAAGCGTTACTTTCACAAATTACAGAAACTACAAGCAGGCAGCAGAACTTCTTCGTCTTGTAGACAATGCAATGAAGCAGACAGATGACTGGAAAACTGTTGAAGACTTTTCAGGTGTAGACGGTAGTGCAGGTACCGACAACGAATCTGCATGTGGCGGTCGTAATACAAACGACCTTTACAATACACTTGTAAAGGAGCTTGAAAAGAAGAGTGTCACAATAGACAACAACATTAAAACATTCCTTGGTAGTATTTATCATGCGGATGGTGCTACTCTTCATACTTCACCTTCAAAGAACAGTTCAAAGAACACTTGGACAAATACAGTAACTTACACAACTTCTGACTACAAGGGCTACCTTGCTCAGATCGGTAAGGCATCAGCTGTTGAATCATCAGCTGAAATGAGTGTTAAGTACTCTATTTCAATGAAGGGTGATGTATACTACCAAAACGGATGTGATGAGATGTATCATCATCAGCTTTGGCCAGCAAGTCTTCCTGTAAGCGCTCCCGCAACAAATTCAAGCAACACAGAAATGAAGTCAAAGGTAAACGAGCACATTTCAAAGCTTAACACATATATCAACATGGAATATGCTGATATGCTTGAAATGAGCGAAAGTGCACTTGACGCAACTGTTACAGAGCTTAACACAGCTATTTCAAATCATGTAACTTATGTTGGTGCTCAGTCAACATACGATTCACTTTATGCTGACTATGCAGCAGGCATTGCTAACTTCCGTTCATCAGTTGAATCAGCTAAGGCATTCGCAGACTTCATGCCCACAGTTGACGCTTGGAACGCTTTCGTAGCTGCTAACCCCAACTACGGTGTATTCCAGTATCCTAACTTCGGTGTTAAGGGTTCAGAAGGTCACACAAAGCTTCTTGCTGATTATGCAACCTTCAAGGCATACCGTGATTACCTCCTTACAGGTGGTTCAATCTACAAGTACCTTGTAGATAATCACTACATTGATGAAACATACTACACAAACTTCTTTGATAACGTAGTTGCTTATGACCTTCAGGATTCAAAGGATGCGGCTGACGCTCTTTATGCACAGTATTCAGCTGTAAATCCCGGTATGGAAGAAACAGAACTTTCTCTTGAAGAAAAGACAATTGCTTTTAACAGCTTTGCTGGTTTCATCAACAATATCGGTAACTACTCAGCACAGGTAGTAGCTGCTGTTTACACAAGCGGCTATCAGTATCTCATCGACATGAGAGAATACTTCAAGTGTGAAATCAACACTGCAGTTCTTTACTTTGCAGAAAATGCATACAAGTCATTCACAGATATGAGCACAACAGCTATCTGGAATGAAATCAATGTTGCTAAGGGTCATCAGGCTGACCTTAATACTCTTTACGACGAAGTAAAGGGTAATGCAGGCCAGGACAAGGCTGATCAGCTTCTTGCAACTCTTAAGGCTGATGCTGCAACAATGATCGAAAATCTCTACAAGACTCTTGCAGACCGCTTTACTCTTGAAGTAAACAATGCATGGGCTGTATATGTAGAGCTTGGCCAGGAATTAACTCTTAACGTTGAAAAGTTCCTTAAGCTTTCACCTGTTATCGTTGCTATCGAGCCTGCTATTTACACAGGTCTTGAAACAGCAGGTAAGAACGGCTATGTTACTTCAGAAACAAAGGCACGTTATGACGAGCTTATGAAGGTAGGCGGTATCTATGAAGCATGGAACGCTTACGCTTCAACATTCGGCTTCCCCGACTATAAGCAGACTCAGATTCAGTACGCTGACCGTACACCTATGGAAGGCGACGAACTCAAGACAGCTAATGATCCCGTAACAGAAGCTGAAATGCTTAAGCTCATCGCTGCTCTTGATAAGATCATCACAAGCGACACAGTTGGCGGTCTTCTTGGCGGTCTCCTTGGCGCAGAAGAAGGCGAAGCATTCAACCTTGGTACAATGCTTACAGACCTCATCAAGGGCGCTCTCTTCACTGACGACTTTATCAATACAGTTGTTCAGATGCTCTATCCTCTCGTTCTTAAAGAGTTCGATAAGGTTTGGGCAGGTCTTCCTCAGACTGTTCCATACTCAGGTATGAATGTTAAGGTTCAGTATGTGAAGACACTTCACACCATCCTTCAGGAAGGTGAATTCGAAATCTATCCTGACCTCCTTGCTTCAAGACTTGAAAAGCGCGGTCAGTCAACAAAGTATGCTGATAACATCGCAATTCTTAAGTCAGCAGGCGGTGAAAGTGACGCTTGGGAATCACCCAGACTTGTTGATGTTGAAACAGGTAAGCTTAAGCTCTCATGGGGTGTAGCAGAACAGGCAGAAAAGCTCGCAGCTGGTGAAATTACACAGGCTGAGTTTGACAAATTCTTCTATGATGCATTTGAAGATGCAACATCAGGTCTTCTTCCTCTTCTTACATCACTCATCACAAAGAAAGCTTGGGCTCCCGCTCAGTGTAAAGATATTGGTAGAGCTAACCCGGGTATATTGGGTATTATGCTTGACATTTCACTTCAGCTCGGTTCAGAAGCTCACAACGGTTACGCAGACTTCCTCGTACCCATTTACGAAATTCTCGGTGTAGAATACACAGCTGTAAGCACAATTGCAAGCAGCACATACAATTCAGACGTTTCATATGTTCTTGAGCAGATTCTCAAGCCCGTATTTGCATTCCTTGACAAGCTCGGCAAAGCTCCCGTAGATACACTTCTCGAAGTTCTTCCCGACCTTGTTTATGCTCTTGCATTCCGTATGGCTAAGCCCGCACTTAACATGCTCCGCACAAGAATCACATATGATGCTTCAGCATCAATGGTTGGTTCAGTTCTTGCAGACGGTGCTGACGTTAAGGTTGGTGACATGCTCATCACAGACGCAGAAGATGCACTTCTTCCCAATAGCATGTTCGCAGGCGGTCTTAACACAATTCTCGCTCACTTCGGTCTTAATATTCCCGCAATTGACCAGGCAACTCTTGCAACTCTTGGTAAGCTTGAAACAATGAGCACCAACAGAACAACATGGATTTATGACAACACTGCTATCGGTGCAGGTAAGGCTTACACAATTAAGGCTGATAAGGCTGACGTAGGCTACTATCTCCTTTCATACATTCTTGGTATTGTTAAGGATCCCGCTTCACTTTCACAGATTCTCGGTCTCTTCATGACTCAGAAGGATGCAGACGGCAACCCCGTTCTTGACGCAGAAGGCAAGAAGATTCCTGACACAGCAGCTATTGCTAAGCTTCAGGAAACAATGTATGCTGACGACGGTCTCAACCTTGACGAAATCAACGTAGGCAACGCTATCGCAGCTATCGTTGAACTCGCAAACCAGCCCGAATACATCATTGATGCTTACAACTGGTATGCAGGCGAATACAGCTCACCCGTTGGTGAATCTGTAGCTATGGATATCTACCTTAACCCCGGCAACGACTGGACAGAGGCTAAGGCTGAATATCTCTATAACAACCTTGAAACTCTTCTTACATCAGTTCTTACAATGGCTGGTGCAGACTTCAATCTTGAAACAACAATCGGCGATGCTCTTAACGGCATCTTCACAAACGAAACAGTAACAGCTCTCGCTAAGCTCCTCGGTTCACTTTCAGATCTTGAAGCTCTCCTCGCTCCCAAGGCTGAAGAAGAAGCTCCCGAAGCTTCAGAACCCGAAACAGTAGCAGAAGGCGAAGAAGCTACTGAAGAAGCAGCTGGTCTTGACCTTGCTGAAATTCTTACAGACCTTCTTAAGAACGAACTCGGCATTGACCTTTCAGTTTATGCTCAGTATGCAAACATCGCTGAAGGTGAAGTAGTTGACTTCGGTGTAACAGATGCTGAAACATTCGTAGCAGCTCTTACAGAACTTCTCAAGCCTCTTAAGAATGTAGTAGACTTTATCCTTGGCGGTAAGGATCTCACTCTCATCGACAGTGCTATCACTCTCCAGGGCTACAACGGCTACAACAACGCAATCATTCCTCTTCTCGAGGCTCTCGGTGCAACACCTGTAGTTTACACAGAAAATGCAGACACACTTGCACTCACACTTAGCGCTCTTGTTGGCGTAATCAACAAGATCACAACAAATGATCCCGAAGTAGCTAAAGACGGCGCTATCTATACAATTATCGATATGCTTCCCGGCGTTATCTACTACATCTCAAGTAATGCTCTTTCACAGGGTATCGACAAGCTCCTTACACCTGTATACGCAATTCTTGACACAATCAGACCTATCTACAATGTTGACCTCGGCGAACTCCTTGCTGGTATCGAAGTTGACTTCGATAAGGACGGCGTAAAAGAACCTCTCGGCCTTGATCTCAAGAACATCAACTGGGAATTCATCTTCGGTCTCCTTAATGATCTTCTTGGTCTTGATCTCTCAGCTCTTCAGCAGGTTATCTATGATGTAGCTAAGTCAATCGGTGTAACATACACATCAGCATCAACACTCGGCACATTCAAGAAGGGTGCATACACAGACGCATTCTCACAGGCTGATATGCTCACAGTAATCCTTTCATTCGTTCTCGAATGGGCTACAGTTGCTGACAATGCAGCTAAGCTTGACGAAATGCTCGGTACAAACGGCATTATTGCTTCACTTGGCAAAGTATTTGCTGACGTTGAAATCGCTTACGGCACACCCAACTGGTTCTACTACTTCGAAAACGAAGCAGCATTCGATGCTTACATCGAATCAGGTGAAGGCCTTCCCAACACACTTGCAGCTCTTGATTGGGATGCAATCACAGAAAATGAATGGGATCTCGAAACAGCTAAGTACTTCGCAGAAAATATCGATGTACTCGTTGACACAGTTATCGCTATGATCAACGCTGATAAGGAAGATGCTCCCAAGACTCTCGCAGCTCTTGTAAGCGGTCTCCTTACAGATTACATCAACGCTGATACAATCAACGAACTCGTTGGTCTTATCACAGGTCTCCTCGGTGATATCGACGAAAACCTTATCGCTACAGCTGGTTACCTTCTTGACGTTGACCTTGTAGGTCTTAAGGCATACACATGTGATAAGGAAATCACAACAATCAGCGAATTCGCTGCTGAACTTGCTTATGTACTTGATACATATGCAGGCGGTCTCATTAACTGGCTCTTCTTCGGCGACGACTACAGATTCGCTAAGAAGTCAGACAAGACAGACACAATCGTTATCAACGGTGGTCTTGGCTACGAAAAGGGTCTTGCAATGATCCTCGAAGCTCTCGGTGCAGATGCTCCTGCAGCTGCTGAAGCTACAACAGCTAACGTTCTTGCAGCTCTTGCTACAAGAGTAGAAGCTATCCTTGCTAACCCCGTAGACGAAGTTATCGGTCTTCTTCCCAACCTCGTTTACTTCCTTAACGCTAACGGTGCAGGCGTTGCAGTAAGCAACCTTCTTGCTCCCGTATATGTACTTCTTGACAAGCTCTCAGCATTTGGTCTTGAAGTAAATCTCACTGACCTCATCGGTATCGACCTTGCAAACCTTTCACTTGCAAATATCGTAGAAATCGTTGAAGGCGCTACAGATCTTCCTCTTGATGCAGCTGAAGAAATTCTTGTAAACTTCTGCACAGGTAAGATCGAAAAGGGCGAATTCATCTACAAGATGTCAACAACACCCGAAAACACAATCACAATCCTTCTCAACGTTGCTCTTAACCTTGTAACTGATAAGGCATTCGCTGCTAAGCTCGACGAAATGCTCGGCACAGACTTCATCGCTCAGCTTGACACAGTATTTGCTCCCAGCAATATTGAATACACAGCTCCCGAATGGGATTACAAGACAAATGATAAGTACGGCGACTACCTTCTCCAGTATCCCAACAACTGGACAAAGGAAACAGCTGATTATGTAACTTCAGTACTTACAAGTGCAGAATTCGATGCACTTATCGCTAGCCTTATCGAAGACGGTAAGTACGAATCACTTGGCGCTCTCCTTACAGATAAGGTTAACGTATTCACAAGTGAAAACCTTGACAGCCTCGTTGGTCTCATCACTAACCTCCTCGGTGGTATTGATGATGGTCTCCTCGAAGCAGCAGGCGTTCTTCTTAACGTAGACGTTGTAGGTCTTAAGGCTTATAAGGCTCCCGAAGGCATCGTAACAGTTGATGCATTCGCAGCTGAACTTGCAAACGTTCTTAACACATACGCTAAGGGTGTTGTAGAATGGCTCCTTCTTGGCAATGACTACACATTCTTCGTTGACGGTTCAGTTGAATATCCCGTTGACGTAATCACAATCAGCGGTGCTCACGGTTACTCAGAAGGTCTTGCTCTTCTCCTTGAAGCTCTTGGTTGTGAAAACCTTCCCGCAGCTACAGGCGAAACAGAAGCTATCGTAACAGGTGTTCTCACTTCACTTGCAGCTCGCATCAACGCAATCTTCGCTAACCCCGTAGAAGAAGTAATCAACCTTCTTCCCAACCTCGTTTACTTCCTCAACACTAACGGTGTTGCAGCAGTAATCGACAACCTTACAGCAGCTGTTGTGGCTCTCCTCGACAAGCTTGCAGTATTCGGTCTCAATGTTGATATCAACGAACTCATCGACCTTAAGGCTCTCATGGGTCTCGAAGATACAAACGCTGCTATCAGCCTCGACAACCTTTCAATGGCTGCAGTTCTTGAAGCTGTTGGTCTCATGGTAGGTCTTGACCTCACAGAAGTTACAAAGGTTCTCGTTGGCTTCGACCTTGGCGAAGTTGCTGCATACACAACAGTAAGTGATGCAGAAGCAGTTGGTACAGCTAAGAAGATGTCATACTCGGACAGCTTCCTCGTACGTGACATGGTAACTATCCTTGCTAACGTTGCTCTTATCACTCTTGCTGACGAAGCTAATGCAGAATTCGTAAAGGGTCTCGTTGGTGAAGATATTTATGCAATCATTCTTGCAGTTCTTGCAATTGATGAGTCAGTTGCTTATGAATATGCTGAATGGCTCTACACCGATAAGGCTGATACAGATTATGAATTCTCAGCTCTTGGTGAAGCAGACTTCACTTATGGTCCTAACTACACAGAAAAAGAAGCTCAGTATATTGCTGATCACTTCGGTACATTCGTTGATAACATCATTAACCTTCTCGGTATCCAGATTAATGGTAAGTATGTAAACAGCCTTTCAGACCTTGTTACAGATCTTGTAGGCGGCAGCCTTTACAACAGCAGCAATGTAGTTGCTATTCAGGATGCACTTGCAGGTCTTCTTGACGGCATTGCAAACCTTGAAGTAGAAGGCGTTGTAGTTGGTGGTTACATCGTAGAAGTACTTAAGAAGTCACTTGGTATCGACATCACAGCAGTAGCTAAGGTAAATGTTCCCGAATTCACAAACAATAAGGCAGCATTCATCGCAGCTCTTGCAGATGTACTTGATCCTCTTGGTCCTATCCTCAACTGGCTCCTTACAGATAAGGATATCGCATTCTTCACAGATGTTGACAAGACAGCATTCGTACAGCTTCCCGGTGCTAAGGGTTACCAGAACGGTATCGTTCTCCTTCTCGAAGCACTTGGTATCGAAAAGGAAAATATTGTAGATCCCGCTACACTCAATGAAGATGCAGATGGTGCAGATATTGTAATTGCAATCGTTGAACCTCTTCTTAACAGACTCGACGAAATCCTTGCAAATCCCGCAGATGAAATCTTTGCAATTCTTCCCAACCTTGTATACTTCATCAACTCAAAGGGCGTTGACGTTGTAGTTAAGAACACTCTTAATTCAGTTTATACAATTATCAGTGCAATCAATACAAGCAAGGCAATCGACGAAATTGATCTTTATGACATCGTAGGCGGACTTATCGGCGTTGAAGATTTCGATAAAGCAATTGTAGACTTCGATTTACTTGTAGAGGTTCTTCTCACTAAGTTTGAAATTGCAGGCTTCTCATTCGAAGGCATCACAGGTGCAGATCTTGCAGGCCTTACAACAGGTACACTTATCAGCTACGATTCATTCGCTGATCAGAACGCTGAAGGCAGCAAGAAGGCATATAAGATGGTTTACGGTGGTAAAGAAGCTCAGGCTGATATGGTAACATCTATCCTTGTTCTTCTCATTAAGTTTGTAACAACCGAAGGCAACCAGGAAGCTATCGTAGCTCTCCTCGAGTCAATCGGTATGACAGCAGAAGGCAAGAAGTATGTTGCTGCTATGATCGAATTCCTTGCTACATGTATCGCTGATACAAAACTTGGTATGGACGCAGCTCTCTACAGCATCTACTACGTATACTACGGTGTAGATATGGGTGCAGCAGAAGTGGTAAAGGGTAAGGATGACCTCAGCAAGCAGTGGCAGGCAAAGCTTGAAGAACTCAACAAGAATTCACCCAACGAAAATGCTCAGGTTGGCGATCTCCTTACAGATATCTTTGATATCATCTTTGAGACTGACGACGAAGGCGAAAACGGTGTTCTTGATAACAGCGGTGTTGCTTCACAGGGCGGACTTACATTCTTCCAGAAGATTGCTAAGTTCTTCCAGGAAATCGCAGATTTCTTCAGAAATCTCTTCAGCTTCGGCAAATAAGCCACAAGCTTAAACAACTTAAAGCCCCGACTTCGGTCGGGGCTTTTCTTCTTAAATGAATAATGAATGATGCATGAATAATTGTGTGGAGCAAAGCTCCGATTATAAAACCTCTCCGTCCCTTCGTGCCACCTCTCCTTTCAGGAGAGGCTTTTTTCGTTTCATCCTTTATAAAAAGTAATTATTTGAACACAGTGCTGATGGCTTGATCCTCAATTTAAATGCTTAGTCAGTTAGCCTCGCCTGAAAGGAGAGGTGGCAACCGTAGGTTGACGGAGAGGTAAAAACCAACACCTATAAAAGAACCTAATTATTTATCTTTTTACAGCAGCGCCTATTGTTTTCATTTTGTTTCTGTGCTATAATCAATTGCAGAAAGAAGGTATGTTATGATTTTTGATACAGTTAAAAATGTTGATAACTATAAGGGTCTCGGCAGAGTCTATACTGCACTGAAATTCCTCGCTGAAACCGATTTCACAAAAATTGACCTTGGCAGATACGAGCTTGACGGTGACAATATTTTCTATATGGTGCAGAGCTACGACACCGACCCCGATAAAACAATCTCCGAAGGTCATAAGAAATACATAGACATTCAGTTTATGGTTGAGGGCGAAGAGATTATCGGTGTGGCTGATATTGACGATGAAAAAGAGCTCACTGAAGCAAAAGAGGAAAATGATGTGTGGTTCTATAACTGCAAAACTGAACCGCTTACTCTTTCAGCCGGCAAATATATGGTGCTCTATCCGAATGATCTGCATTGTCCCGGTGTCGCAACAAAGGGCAAGGCAATGAACTGCAGAAAAGTTGTTGTTAAAGTGAAAGTATAAATTTAAACGCCTTACTGAGAAAAATCAGTAAGGCGTAAGTTTTTAGTTGTACCAGTCGAGGGTAAGGTAGTATGGGGTCGTACCGTTGGCAACAGGTGTAATATCGTTGAACGAATAGATGTATCGCATTCTGCCAAAATCATCGTAAGCAAAAATCAGGTATGTATATCCGAAACGAAGATTGGTTTCGGAGGTGTTTTCATAATATATCAAGGTCCAGTCACCTTTGCTTTTTATTATAGGTGGGCTTCCGTCAACGGTAGTTCTTTTTTTCATTTTTTTAATCACATCATCGTAATTAGCTTTATCTTCAGAATAACCGGGTACACGCCACTCGGCAACAATATCAATCGCTTTACCGCCATCACCGTTTTCATATCTGTAGAAATATTCGGTAGAATTATCTTTTTCAAAAGGCAACCACTTTACATACTTTTCGGGTTTTGCAAACTCAGGAATTTCTTCGGGAAAAAAGCTTTCCGGTATTTTTATATGTTTGTCTACTATCAGATAATCGGAAATATCGGTTGTCTGAGATACAATTAAAGGGTCTAAAAATGAGAAAATCGTAAGGATAAATGTGAAGAATACAAGAAAGCCCAGAGGTATCATCAGTAAAACAGAAGCAACAGGTCGGACAATCTTTTTGCTCTTGGTTTTCAGTTTATGGGGTCTTCTGTATTGGAGAAAATAATAAAGAGCAATTATGAATATTACAATGGGTAAAGTAATAATAGCAACTAATCCCGAACCATACGGATAGAGGATGCTGTATCTCGCAGTGTAAAAATACAGCATCAGGCCACTGTAAATTAAAATGAACCCAAATGCTAAAATCGAAACCGCAAGGAAAAACCATCTTTCAAGCTTCTCCCAAAGGGGTACTTCTGTGTCTGCTTCAGGAACATCCTTATCCACCGTAACTGCATTCAGCCTTTCACATATGCTGTTTATGTCAGATGAATCTGAGCCGAGAAGCGGAGAGAGGACATTAATTATTTTTGTGTCGTTTTCGATTCTATCAGCTTTATGCTTAAGAAAATTCTGCAGTACCTCCTTGCATTTTTCGGTGCTTTCCATAATGCTTTTTATTTCAGCAATTGAAAAGTCAGCTTTCCTTAGTGTTGCAATATTTAAAAGAGTGTGCAGATCATCTTCGGTAAAGTCTATATTTTTTCGACCGTTATAGTTTTCGGTAAAATTGGGAGTAACAAGACCGTTTTCTATGTAAAGACGGATTGCTCTGTCGGTAAGGTCAGTTTTTTCAATAACTTCTTTAATTTTCATTTTTCCTACCTCCTTCAGCTATATAGTACACTTTAACCTAAGGTAAAAGTCAAGGGTTTTAGGGAATAAAATTAAAAAATCTTTGTTTTTCTGATTGAAAAGGAAAAATGAGTTCAACCCATTGAAAAACTCGGCAGATTATGTTATAATACCACAGATTTATTTTTTGAAATAACCATATGATTTATGGAAGGTACATATATGATTTGTAATAATATACTTGAAGCTATGGGTAACACACCCATGATTCGTCTCAACCGTATGACGGGACCTGAGGATGCAGAAATTCTTGTTAAGTTTGAGGGCCTTAATGTTGGCGGTTCAATCAAGACAAGAACTGCTTTTAATATGATCCGTGATGCGGAAGAAAAGGGTCTTATCAACGAGGACACTGTGATAGTTGAGCCCACAAGCGGTAATCAGGGTATCGGTATTGCTCTTGTTGCTGCAGTGCGTGGTTATAGGGTGAAAATTATTATGCCCGACTCAGTAAGTGAAGAACGCAGAAAGCTTGTGAGACAGTATGGTGCTGATGTTGTTCTCATTCATGACAGAGGTGACATAGGCGAGTGCATCAGAGAGTGTCTCAGTGTTGCAATGCAGATGCAGAAGGATCACCCCAATGTGTTTGTACCTCATCAGTTTGAAAATCCTGCAAACCCTGCGGTTCAGCGTGAAATGACAGGCGAAGAAATTCTCCGTCAGGTTGACGGCACAATTGACGGCTTCTGTGCAGGTATCGGCACAGGCGGTACAATTACGGGTATTGGCGAAACTCTCAGAAAGGCTAATCCTCATATTGAAATCTGGGCGGTTGAGCCTGAAAATGCAGCAATTCTTTCAGGCGGTGAAATCGGCACTCATATGCAGATGGGCATTGGTGACGGACTTATTCCTCCTATTCTCAACTGCGATATTTATGATGATGTCTGCATTATTACCGATGCAGAGGCAATTGAAACCGCAAGAGAGCTTGCAAGAAAAGAGGGTATTGTCTGCGGTATAAGCAGTGGTACAAATGTTGCGGCAGCAAAGAGACTTGCAAGAAAGCTGGGCAAGGGCAAAACAGTTGTAACTGTTCTTCCCGACACCGGTGAGAGATATTTCTCAACACCGCTTTTTGAATAAGAAAGGCATAGGACGACCGATGGTCGTTCTCTTTTTTTAGTGTTAAGAGTTGAGAGTTAAGAGTTGAGATGTGGGGAGCTACGCTCCGAATTTTATAATTAAAGTTAAAAGTTAAAAGTTGAAAGTTGAAATGTGGGTCACTTCGTTCCGATTGTATACTGACGAAATCTGAAAATGATTTGTATGGACACGACGTGTCCGCCCAACCGACACACCAAACCCCAAAAGACATTACAGTAGGGACACGGCTTGCCGTGTCCGCCCCCAACAGATACAACCAAAACAAAAATACTACCGAAGGGACACACTGCCGTCCCCTTTAGGGGAAGGTGATTGCGAAGCAATCGGAAGGGGCTAAGCCTAGCCTGAAAGAAAAGGTGGCAACCGTAGGTTGACGGAGAGGTTATAATCACAAATTACTCATCTTTAATATACTATTGATAATCCTATATAAAACGAGTATAATATTTTACGCAGGATGTGCCTCAGCTTCTTGCAGCTTTATATCAGTTGTGATAGAATGAAAAAAGAAAAGGAGTGACTACAATATGAAAACCTTGATTCTCGCAATTGTGGCAGTGTTTACTGCAATTTCAACATTCAACTCAAGTCCTGCTCTTAAAGAGGAGCTTGCAAGAAAGGGTGACATTTCCGGCTATTCAGCAACCGTTACGGCTGATAAGGAATTGCCCGACTTTTATGCAGATGAAAACGGTGATTTTACCGTTCTGCAGTTCTCAGATACTCACTTTACAACAATGACAAGCCTTAATGACCTTTTTCTTCTTCAGAAAATGAAGGCTCAGACCGAAAAGCTTGACCCTGACCTTGTAGTTGTGTCAGGTGATATGATTGATGACGGTAATGACGGAAAGTTCAATAAGTCTTATGTGCTTCGCACAGTTGCCGAAGCCTTTGAAGATCTCGACCAATACTGGGCATATATTCCCGGTAATAACGACGGCATAAACTACGGCACAAACGAGGATGTTGCGGCTTATCTCTCTCAGTATGAGCACTGTCTCGTTGGTGACGAAAAGGGAATTTCAGGCGGTGTGCAGTACAGCCTTGATATTTATGATGATGCAGAGCTTACTCATTCAATGCTCTTTATTGACACAATGGCTTATGATAACGAGGACCCCGACCATATTTACGGTTATGTGCTTCCTGACCAGGTGCAGTGGTGCGAGGATGAAATCAATTCTAAAAAAGCAGAGAATAACGGTGTTTATGTAAGCGTGTTCCTTCACGAGAATACACCTGACTTTTTCCGTGCAGCAAATAAGGGCGAAAGCTATAAGTGGTATTATCCCAAGGTTACAAGTCAGCTGAAAAAGTACGATATTCCCAAGAATCAGCCTCTTGACGATGTGTTCAGAAACAGCGGCTGTGTGGGACTTCTCTCAATGGGTCATAAGCATCCGGCAACAGCAGAGTGTAGCTTTTGCGATGGTATTTACTACCATGTTACACCGCAGACCGTACTTGCAAGCACACTTATTACAATACATACCGATGCGGAAAATGTTAAGGATATGTACGATTTTGAAAGTGTATATTGTTGATTTAAGAAAACTGTAAGTACATCTTAAGAAAACCGTAAGAGTTAAATTTCCAAAAGAAAAATAAAAACCTCCTTTTGTGCTTTAATTATCTTGTAAGATAAAAATAAAGCCTGAGGAGGTTTTCTTATGAAAAAGAAAAGGTTATTTCTGCTGTTCGTTCTGTGCTCACTTATATTTGCTTTGATAGTTGAAAGAACAGATTTCAGTTCACCTATAAAAACAGCCGACATCTCAAGAGGATGGCAGCTGATGGTTGTTAACAATAACTATCGTGTACCCGATGATTATGAGCTTCAGCTTGTTACTCTTTCCTGTGGTGAAAGGGTAGAGAAAAGAATTTATCCCGATTTGCAGAATATGTTTGACGATGCACTGAAAAGTGGTGTTGACCTTATTGTGAGGTCGGGTTATAGAAGTGAAGAAGAGCAGAAGCAGCTTATGATAAAGAAAATAGGCGAGCTGAGAACGGAGGGCTTTTCTGATAAAAAGGCAAGAGAAGAAGCCTTGCGTTGGGTTTCAATGCCGGGCACAAGTGAGCATCAGTTGGGTATTGCTGTTGACATCAATGCAGAAAATGGAACAAGCGATGAAAGGGCATACAAATGGCTTTCTGACAACGCCCATAAGTATGGATTTATTTTGAGATATCCTGAGGATAAGACCCAGATAACGGGAATTGAATATGAGCCGTGGCATTACAGATATGTTGGAAAAGAACACGCAGCCAAAATCCGTAAGCAGGGCATTTGCCTGGAGGAATACACTGAATAAATACAAAAATGCAAAATTACTGACGAAAGCTAAAAATGATTTGTAGGGACACGGCTTGCCGTGTCCCTACTGTAACGCATCATCCAATTTAGTTGTATCAGTCAGGCGGACGGCCAATGGCCGCCCCTACGATGCACTTTAAGTTTTCGTCAGTATATAATCGGAACGAAGTGACCCACATTTCAACTTTCCACTTTCCACTTTTAACTTTAATTATATAATCCGGAGCGTAGCTCCCCACATCTCAACTCTTAACACTAAAAACTCACTCCTTCCATAAATATTCATAAAAAAATCAAAACATATCAGCATATTTTGTTGACTATTTATAATAACGGTGGTATTATTAAACTAATGAATTATGCCCTTGTGTGAAAAGGGCTGAAACGGAGGAGAAAATATGCAATATGATGTTGCTGTAATCGGTGCCGGTGTCGTTGGTGCTATGATTACAAGAGAGCTCAGTAAGCTCGATATGAGTCTTGTACTGCTTGAAAAAGCAGGTGACGTTGCAATGGGCAGCTCAAAGGCAAACAGTGCAATTGTTCACGCAGGCTTTGACGCTGAGGCAGGCTCACTTAAGGCTAAGCTTAATGTTCAGGGTGCTTCACTTATGGCTTATTACTGCAATAAGCTTTCAGTACCCTATAAGAATATCGGTTCACTTGTTGTGGCTTACTCCTGGGATGATATGCAGACCCTTGAAACTCTTTTTGAAAGAGGCTTTGAAAACGGTGTGCCCAATATGGAAATCATCAGCCAGGAAAGACTCCGTGCTATGGAGCCCTATATCAGTGAGGAAGCAATCGGAGCTTTATGGGCACCCACTGCAGGTATCGTAAGTCCCTATGAGCTTACAATTGCAGCTGCCGAAAACGCAATTATGAACGGTGCAAGAGTAAAGAGAAACAGCGGCGTGTTCGATATCGAATACAAGAACGAAATGTTCTATCTTTCAACTGCAACAGGCGTAATCAAGGCTAAGTATGTAATTAACTGTGCAGGTGTTTTCGCTGACAAAATTGCAAATATGATAGGCGACACATCTTTCCGACTTATCCCGAGAAAGGGCGAATACTATCTTCTTGATAAAACAGAGAGAAAGATGGTTAACCACGTTCTCTTCCAGTGTCCCTCAAATATGGGTAAGGGTATTCTTGTTTCACCCACAGCTCACGGTAATGTGCTTATGGGTCCCACTGCTCTTGACCTTGACTTTGACAGTAAGCTCGATGTTGACACAACAATTGAAGGTCTTAACGAGGTTAAGTACTCAGTTAACGGTGTTATTCCTCAGCTTACAACAAGAAATGTTATTACCTCCTTTGCAGGTCTTCGTGCTCACAGAGAGGGTGACGACCACGACTTTATTATTGAACCCAGCAAAGAAAACGGCAGATTTATCAATGTTGCAGGTATTGAATCACCGGGTCTTACTGCTGCACCTGCAATTGCAAGATATGTAGGCAAGATGTTCAGAGAAATGGCTCCGAACTATGAAAAGAAAGAGCAGTTTATTTCAAAGCGTCCTGCTCCTATCAGAATGGCTGAGCTCAGCCCTGAGGAAAGAGCAGAAATCGTTAAGAAGGATCCTCGTTACGGCAGAATCATCTGCAGATGTGAAGGCATCACCGAGGGCGAAATCATAGACGCAATCAAGGCTCCCTGCGGTGCAAGAGATGTTGACGCAGTTAAGAGAAGAACCCGTTCAGGTATGGGCAGATGTCAGGGAGGCTTCTGCGGCTCAAAGGTTGTTGAAATTCTTGCAAGAGAGCTTGACATTCCTATGAACAAGGTTACAAAGCACGGCAACGGCTCGAAGATTCTTTATAACAAAACAAAGTGAGGTGAGAGTAAATGCTTAAATATGATTTAGTAGTAATCGGTGGCGGTCCTGCAGGTATGGCTGCAGCCCTTAAGGCAAGAGAGTGCGGTGTGCAGAAAATCATCATTCTTGAAAGAGCAGCTACTCTCGGCGGTATTCTTGAGCAGTGTATTCACACCGGCTTCGGTCTTCACTATTTCGGTGAGGAGCTTTCAGGCCCCGAATATGCTTACCGCTTCATTAAGGAACTGGAGAAAACAGATATTGAAGTTAAGGTTGACACAATGGTAACAGACATCCTTCCCGGTAATGTTATTGTTGCAACCAATAATAAAGACGGTGTTATGCAGATTCACGCGACAGCTGTTATTCTCGCAATGGGCTGCCGTGAAAGACCCAGAGGTGCCCTTGATATGCCAGGTTCACGAGCTTCAGGCATTATGACTGCAGGCACAGCGCAGAAGTATGTTAATATTGACGGCTATATGCCCGGCAAGAAGATTGTAATTCTCGGCTCAGGTGACATCGGTCTTATTATGGCAAGAAGAATGACACTTGAGGGCGCAAAGGTTGAAATGGTATGCGAGCTGATGCCTTATTCAGGCGGTCTTACCCGTAATATTGTTCAGTGTCTTGACGACCTGGGTATTCCTCTTAAGCTCAGCTGCACCGTTATCAAAACTCACGGTATTGAACGCCTTGAGGGTGTTACAATTGCCCAGGTTGACGAAAACAGAAGACCTATTCCCGGCACAGAGCAGTATGTTGAATGCGATACACTTCTGCTTTCTGTTGGTCTTATTCCCGAAAACGAGCTTACAAGAATGGCAGGCATCATCATTGACCCTGTAACAAACGGTGCGATTGTTGACGAATACAGACAGACAAGCCGTCCCGGTGTATTTGCCTGCGGTAATGTTCTTCAGGTGCACGACCTTGTTGACTATGTTACCGAGGAAAGCCAGATAGCAGGTGAGGGTGCTGCAAAGTACATTCTCTCCAAGAGCAGAAACAGAGGCAGAAACGGCAAGGACATTCATGTTAAGGCTGAAAACGGCGTAAGATATGTTGTGCCTCAGAATATCAACCGTTCAACAGATAAGGCTGTAAAGATTTACTTCCGTGTTGCAGATGTTTACAAAGACAAGAGAGTTGTTGTAAAGTGCGGTGATGAGGTGCTTTACGATAAGAAAAAGAGAAAGCTTGCACCGGGTGAAATGGAAAATGTAACCGTTAAGCTTGAGGATATTGCAAGACTCAGTTCAAACGAAATTACAGTAAGGTTGGAGGGATAAGCTTATGACTAAAGAAATGATTTGTGTTTCATGTCCTATCGGCTGTATGATGACAGTTGAACTGAACGATAAAAACGAAGTGGTTTCAGTTAAGGGTAACACCTGCAAAAGAGGTGAGCAGTACGCAATTGACGAGTGTACCAACCCTGTAAGAATGCTCACAACCACAATCAAGGTAAGCGGCGGCAAGCTTCCCGTTGTACCAGTAAAAACCTCAAAGCCCATTCCAAAGGGCAAGATGTTTGACTGCATGCAGGTAATCAACAATGAGGTTGTTGATGCACCCGTAAAAATGGGTGATGTGCTTATCTGTAATGTATGCGACACAGGTGTGGACATTGTAGCTACAAACGAAGCGTGAAAAAGAAAGCTCCCGACAATGGGAGCTTTCTTTAATGCAAAATGCAAAGTGCAAAATGCAAAATTACTGGCGAAAACTGAAGGTAATTCGTAGGGACACGGCAAAACCCTTCCGTCAGACCTGCGGTCTGCCACCTTTTCTAAAAGGGACGGCAGTGTGTCCCTACTGTAACACATCATCCAATTTAGTTGTATCAGTAAGGCGGACGGCCAATGGCCGCCCCTACGATGCACTTAAAGTTTTCGTCAACTTGTCGCCCCTGAAAGGGGAGATGTCAAAATTCCCAAAAGAATTTTGACAGAGGAGTTAAAAGCCTCGCCTGAAAGGAGAGGTGGCACGAAGTGACGGAGAGGTGGGAAAACGGACACGGCAAGCCGTGTCCCTACTGTAGTGTATTTTTTATTTGGTTGCGTTGGTCAGACGGACGGCCAATGGCCGCCCCTACTAATTACCTTAAGATTTCGTCAGCTTGCCTCGCCTGAAAGGTAATTCCCCTATTAGGGGAAATGTCTGCATCGCAGACAAAAGGGTGCCCGTTTCCGGAGGAAAAGGTGGATTCGTCGCAGACGAAGACGGAGAGGTTCTACAATCGGAACGAAGTGACCCACAACTCCACACTCCACTCTTCACACTCCACACTTAAATTGACACCGCCTTACTTTTTTGATATAATAAGCGTTGGTGATAAAATGTACAATTCTAAAATGGACTATTCAAAAAAAGCGCTATTCTATAATAACACCCTTCCCAAGCTTCAGATAGCAGGTGCAATAATCGGATCTGTGATTCTGCTTGTTTCCCTTGTGGCTACGGTGCTTTATTTCACAGTTAATGTTACCGCAGTTTTCTGCGACGATGAAATGCAGACCGTTTATTCCTTCACCAGGGACAGTGAAAAAATTCTTGCAAAAACCACCTTCACCCTCTCTGAAAAGGACAAGCTTATCACTTATGAAATTGAAAACGGTAAAACTGTTCTCGCTGTTGCAAAGGAGCATACCGTAAAGGTGTATGACGGCAAGAAATTCATCAAAAAGCTGAAAGTTACAGGCACTGTAAGAGAAGCAATTGAAAAGGCAGGGCTTAAGCTCAAGGACGGTGACGAGGCAAATATACCTCTTGATTTCGGTGTTACTGATGATGTTACTATCAAGGTAATCCGTGGTTTTAAGGTAACTCTCACCGCTGACGGCAAAACCCGTAATGTAAACTTCAGTGGCGGCACTGTTAAAGAGCTTCTCAAAAAAGAGGGCATAACCATCAGTGACCTGGACATAACTGAGCCTGAAAGAAACGAAAAGCTTAGTAAAGGCGACACTGTTGTTGTTAAAAGAGTAACCTTCAAGGATAAGGATGTCAAAGGTAAGATTCCCTTTGAAACAAAGGTTGAGTATGACGACAGCAAGTTTGAGGACGAAGCCAAGGTTAAAACCAAGGGCAAGGACGGCAAGAAAATCGACACCGTAAGAACCCTCTATGTAGACGGTGAGTTTTATAAAACTGAAATTGTTAAAACCGAGGTGACCAAAAAGCCCGTTACAAAGGTTGTTGTACGAGGCTCAAAGGCAAGACCAGGTGGTTACCTCAACGGTTATGTAAGCGGCAAGAGAATAATTTCTGAGCTTACACCGCCTTATAAAATTGAGCTTGACGAAAACAACAGACCAATCAAATACAAGAAGATTATCCGTGGTAAGGCTACTGCTTACTGCACAGGTACCACCTGCTCAACAGGTGTAAAAGCAATGCCCGGCAGAGTTGCCGTTGACCCGAGAGAGATTCCCTACGGCACAAAAATGTACATAGTTTCCTCTGACGGCAAATGGCACTACGGCTACGCTACTGCAAGTGACACAGGTGGATTTATTTACAACAGCAACACTGTGGTTGACCTTTATATGAGGTCGTATACCGACTGTGTGAACTTCGGCAGAAGAAACGTGGATATTTATATTCTTTAAAAAGGCAGGGGAGTGTCCCTTGCCTTTTTTAAGTGTGGAGTGTGAAGGGTGGAGTGTGAAGTTGTGGGTCGCTTCGCTCCGATTGTATACTGACGAAATCTGAAAACGACTTGTAGGGACCGGCGTCCTCGACGGTCCGCCTGACCGACACACCAAACCCGAAAATGTCCGTAGGGGCGGCCATTGGCCGTCCGCCTGACCAATACAACTAATTTGGATGATATGTTACAGTGGGGACACACTGCCGTCCCTTTTAAGGGAAGGTGATTGCGAAGCAATCGGAAGGGTCCGTATCCGCTACCAACCGATACAACCAAAACAAAATACTACCACCTTAACATCGCATACCGTCTATGCATAAAATTGCATAACAAAATCAAAAAATGTATCCCTTTGGCAAGGCTTTTGCTTCAAATCTGAGAGGAGAAAATTTGATTATTTTATATTTTCACTGCGTTTATGCAAAATATTATCGGTTTTATGCACAAAATCGGCTGTTAATCGTGGATAACATTATAAATATTCAATAATTATGCATAAAACTGTAAAAATATTTGAAAATAGCCCTTGACTTTTGCATAAAGTTGCGTATAATAGGGTAAGTCACAAAAAACAAATTGATTGGAGATAGATTAAAATGAAGGCAAAGAAAGATAAGAAAGACATCAAAAAGATCGTCCTCGCTTATTCAGGCGGTCTTGACACATCAATCATCATTCCCTGGCTCAAGGACAACTATGAAGGCTGTGAAGTAATCGCAGTTTCAGGTGACGTTGGTCAGTCATCAGAGCTTGAAGGCCTTGAAGAAAAGGCTCTCGCTACAGGCGCAAGCAAGCTCTACATCGAAGACCTCAACAAGGAATTCGTTGAAGATTACATTTACCCCACACTCAAGGCTGGTGCAGTTTACGAGGGTATGTACCTTCTCGGCACATCATTTGCTCGTCCCATCATCGCTAAGAGAATCGTTGACATCGCTCTTGCAGAAGGCGCTGACGCAATCTGCCACGGTTGTACAGGTAAGGGTAACGACCAGGTTCGTTTTGAGCTTGCAATCAAGGCTTTTGCTCCTGATATGGAAATCATCGCTCCCTGGAGAACATGGGAATTCAAGAGCCGTGAAGACGAAATTGAATACGCTATCCAGAAGAACATTCCTCTTAAGATTACAAGAGAAACAAACTACTCAAAGGATAAGAACATCTGGCACCTTTCACACGAAGGTCTTGACCTTGAAAATCCTGCAAACGAGCCCAAGTATGACGAAATTCTTGAGCTTGGCGTAACTCCCGAAAAGGCTCCCGATGTTCCCACATACATCACAATCGGCTTTGAAAAGGGTGTTCCCACAACACTCAACGGTGAAAAGCTCGATGGTCCTGCAATGGTTACAGCTCTTAATGAAATCGGTGGCGCTAACGGTATCGGTATTGCTGATATGGTTGAAAACCGTCTTGTTGGTATGAAGAGCCGTGGCGTTTACGAAACACCGGGTGGAACAATTCTTTACAAGGCTCACGAAATGCTCGAGCAGCTCTGCCTTGACAAGGAAACACAGCACCTTAAGATGCAGCTTGCAGTTAAGTTCTCAGAGCTCGTTTACAACGGTCAGTGGTTCACAACATGCCGTGAAGCTCTTTCAGCTTTTGTTGATAAGACTCAGGAAACAGTTACAGGTGAAGTTAAGCTCAAGCTCTACAAGGGCACAATCATGGGCGCTGGTATGACATCACCCTACTCACTTTACAGTGAAGAAATGGCTACATTTGACGAAGACGAAGTTTACGATCAGTACGATGCAGAAGGCTTCATCAACCTCTTCGGTCTTCCCCTCAAGGTTAAGGCTATGCTCTCAAAGGATTGGGACATTAAATAAATGCAAAATGCAAAATTGCGCCTTAGCTCAGATGAATAGTAAAACGACATCCCGCCAACTAAGGTGGGATGTTTTTATATAAAGTAAATGACCGTAGGGACACGGCGTGCCGTGTCCGCAAGCCAAATGCTGCAAATAAAATTCAAAATGTAGTGCCGTGTCCGCCATAGACCAACCATTATGAATGCAAAAACCCGGACAAACCCTTGAATACAGTTTTAACTTGTGATATAATGAAATTCAAGTGTTGATGTGGCGGACACCGCAAGCCGTGTCCCTACTGTATCTGTGCTTGTAGGTGATATGATGATTGGAAAGGTTACAAGAAAATCCTTAAGGTTAAAAAACTTTGACTACTCATCTAACGGCAAGTATTTTATAACTATTTGTACCTATAATAAGGAAAACTACTTCGGATATATTGATTCAGGTAAAATGCATCTTTCTTCATATGGGAAGATTGCGGAAGAAGAAATCATCAATGTGAACATCAGAAGAGAATCGCAATATATTGAAATAGAAAAGTATATTGTTATGCCGAATCATATACATATGATTATTCAGATTTCAAATGAGGATTGGTTTCATAATTATCAGAAAGAAGCTTTCTCAAAGCCAACATCAAAATCAATTCCTTCTGTGGTCAGATCTTACAAATCAGCTGTAAGCAAAAGAATCCACGAAACTTATAATTCACCCTTAACACCATATAACATATGGCAGCCACGCTATTATGACAACATAATCAGGAATGAAAAAGCTTATCAGAAAATTTGGGATTATATTGACTCAAATCCCTTGTGCTGGGAAAAAGATAAGTTTTATAAAATATAGTACCGTAGGGACACGGCTTGCCGTGTCCGCTGTACAGTAACAAAAATAAAAAAGGAGTTTTACCATGCCACTCTGGACAGGACGATTCAAAAAATCTCTCGATAAAAAAACCAACGATTTCAATTCATCAATTCCCTTTGACTGCCGTATGGCTCAGCAGGACATAAAGGGCTCAGTTGCCCACGCAACAATGCTCGGTAAGCAGAACATCATCGACAAAAGCGAAAGCGACAAAATCGTATCTTCACTTAAGGAAATTGCTGCTGACCTTGAAAGCGGTGCACTTTCAATTGATATGACAGCCGAGGATATCCACACCTTTGTTGAGGGTGAGCTTACAAAGCGCATAGGCGACAGCGGTAAGAGACTTCACACTGCAAGAAGCCGTAACGACCAGGTTGCTCTTGACCTTCGTCTGTATCTTCTTGATGAATGCGACAAGCTCACAGAGGCTATTACTGAGTTTGTTAAGGTAATTGTAAATAAGGCAAAGGAAAACTACGATGCAGTTATGCCCGGCTATACTCATCTTCAGCGTGCTCAGCCCATTACCTTCGGTCATCACCTTATGGCTTACGCAGCTATGCTTATGCGTGACCTTGACCGCCTGGCTGACTGCAAAAAGAGAATGGCTGTATCACCCCTTGGCTCAGGTGCTCTTGCAGGCACAACTTATCCTCTCGACAGAGAGTATGTTGCTGAGCTTTTAGGTCTTAATGGTGTTTCAACAAACAGCCTTGACGGTGTTTCCGACAGAGACTATGCTCTTGAATTAATGAGCACTCTTTCAATTGTTATGGTTCACCTTTCACGCTTTGCGGAAGAAATCATTATGTGGTGCTCATGGGAGTTCAAGTTTATTGAGCTTGACGATGCCTTCTCAACAGGCAGCAGCATTATGCCTCAGAAGAAGAACCCTGATATTGCAGAGCTTGTAAGAGGTAAATCAGGCAGAGTTTTCGGTGACCTTCTCACTCTTCTCACTGCTATGAAGGGCATCCCTCTTGCTTACAACAAGGATATGCAGGAGGATAAGGAAGCTGTTTTTGATGCGGTTGACACTGTTCTTATCTGTGTTGAAACCTTTGCACCTATGCTTGAAACTGCAACTGTAATCCGTAAGAATATGAGAAATGCAGCAGCCAAGGGCTTCATCAATGCAACCGACTGTGCCGACTATCTCGTTTACAAGGGACTTCCCTTCAGAGATGCATACAAGGCAACAGGTCAGCTTGTTGCACTTTGCATTGACAAGGAGCTTACTCTCGAAACACTTCCCATTGAGGAATACAAGAATGTATGCGACCTTTTTGAAGAGGATGTATACGAGGCAATTGACCTTGATGTATGCGTTAAAAAGAGAACAGTCAAGGGTGGACCTTCACCTGAATGTGTGCTCAGAGAAATTGAAGCACTTGAAGAAAAGCTTAAATAAAGGCAAAAGACAGAGCCAAGCGCTCTGTCTTTTTTTAAAGTGTGGAGTGTGAAGAGTGGAGTGTGAAGTTGTGGGTCGCTACGCTCCGATTGTATACTGACGAAACCTTAAAACGA
>JBGVFK010000037.1:0-17620 GCA_045121075.1 Acutalibacteraceae bacterium
CAATGAACCTTGATAACGACACAAGAAAGCGTATCAATGCAAACGACTTCGCAATTCTTCAGGAAGCTGTTTCAAGCGGCACACCCCTTAACCAGGTTAACCCTGCTCAGTAATTTAATTTTACCGCCCGCTTAACGGCGGGCGGGGAACGAAGGCTTTATTCCATTGAAATAAATGGTTAAAGATAAAATTTTTAGGAGGAAATTCTAATGTTAAAGAAAGTATTATGTGTAGTTCTTTCACTTGTACTCGCTTTGGGCGCAATGTCAGTTGCAGCTTTCGCAGCATCAGCTGATGAAATCGCAGAAGCTGTTGCACAGCTCCCCAATGATTACAACGCACAGTTCTACAACGACGAAACCGTTGCAGCTATCCAGGCTGCAAAAGCTGCAGCAGCTGCAGGCGCAGCAAATGCTGTTGAGCTTTGCGAAGCTGCATATGCACTCGTAACCGAAGAGGCATACGATGCTTTTGACGCTCCCTATTTTGTAAACCGCGATGAGTCTAAGGCTGTTGTTAACTACAACATCAACACAGACACATCAAAGGTTAAGCCCGGTGAAACATTTGACGTAACTGTTTCAATTCAGTCAAACTTTGCAATCGGTTCAGGCCGTTTGTCACTCGCTTATGACAACAGAGTTCTTGAAGTTGTTAATTCAACTCATCCCGTTGAGATGGAAACATATCTTAAGTATATCGCTCCTTCTAATGACTTCATGAATCCTGATAACTCAGATCTCGTTCCTATGGAATGGATGTATGATGACAATGGCGAAGCTGCAATTGATAACTATAACCTTTTCTCTTTGCCGTTTGCTTGTAGTGCTTCTACAGCTCCCAAGGTATGGTTCCCCCAGGATGCAGCTGAAGATGTTTTCACAGTAACATTCAAAGTTAAAGATGATGCCGCTGACGGCGTTGTTAAAGTATTTGTTGACGATACATTGAACTGCTCATACTTCGAGTATGAAACAGACGAGTATTTCCTTGAGGACCTTCTTGGCTTCAACAGAGCTAATGACACCGAAGTTTACCCCTCAACATATACTCCCAATTATGAAGGCGGACGTTATGCAAACGGTTCTACTGCATACGACATTCTTGCAATGTATGACCAGACAACAGTTTACGGCGGTACAGGTGCTGAAACATACACATCAACTGATGTTTACGGTGGTAGAGAAGTAGCAGTTAACGGTGTTGCTATCAATATGGAAATCGCTTCAACAAAACCCGCTGACTATTCAAAGCTTGAAGCAGCTGTAGCTGAAGCAGGTAACTACTCAGCGAACGACTGGACTCCCGAAACATACGGCGCTCTTGCTGATGCAGTAGCAGCAGCTGAAGCATGTAACCCCAACCTCACAGAGGAACAGCAGGCAACAATCGATGCTCTTGAAGCAGCTATCTATGCAGCTATCGAAGGTCTCGAAAGACAGCAGGCAGCTGGTTGCCCCATCGAATCAATCACAGCTAACGGCGAAGTTAAATTGTTGCAGTATAACAATTTCAGCGTAGTTGTTAAAAACGCTCCCGCAATGAAGGTTCGTTTTGTAAATGAAGCCGGTTCAACAAGAACTTATGCAGCTGACAATGAAAATGTTAAGAGCATCACTGACAACGGTGACGGCACAGAAACATGGGTAATCAGCGTTCCCGCTTCAAAGCTTGAAGAAACATATACTGTATTCGTAAGATATGCTGACACAGGCTGGAACGAAATCGGCTATGTTTATGACATGGTAGCTGTTGATCCTGAAGTTCTTGATGACAGATTCATTTCTTATGATATCGTTGACGATTATGAAGGCGCTGTTTACTTTGGCGTTAACACAGTAACAGTTGTTACAGGTCTTGATGTTTCTAAGGTTCAGTTCATGGATAAGAAGGGTAACACATGGACATTCACAGGTTCTAATTCAGCTTTCGTTGATGCTGACGGTGTTCGTACATGGACAATTCAGATGAACTTCTCAACACTTGGCGATCAGTCATTTGACATCAGAACACGTACACCCAAATCAACATTCATCTCAACAGGTGCAACAATGGATGTTACTGTATTCTCAAAATAATCAAATAACTCTTTAACCATTAAAGCTATTATGGCTGTCCCGCGAAAGCGGGGCAGCCTTTAGTTTTTTTATTAAATACTGTTGACAAGTTAGCTCTAATGTGTTAGAGTATAAATGTGCTCTAATACATTAGAGAGAGGAGCGGTCGATTTGAGAACACCGAAAGTGTTTGAAAGTGAATATCGTTTTTGTCTGATTTTGTGGGAACATGAGCCGATTAAGAGCAGTGAGCTTGTGAGCCTTTGCAAGGAACAGCTTGGTTGGAAGCCAACAACAACTTATACCGTTATCAAGCGTCTGAGTGACAGAGGTGTGCTGAAAAATGAAAACACCGTCGTTACTTCGTTGGTTTCAAAGGATGAGGTGCAGGCAGCTGAAATTAATGAAATGGTGGAGAAAACCTTTGAAGGTTCGTTACCTGCTTTTGTGGCAGCATTTACCAAACACCGCAAAATTTCCGAAAAGGAAATCGATGAGGTACAGAGGATGATTGACAGATTCAGGAAAGGGGAATAGTAATGGCTGATATTTTCTTAAAAATCTTCAATATGAGCGTTTCTGCTTGTTGGATTGTTCTGGCTATTTTACTGTTGCGAGTTGTGCTCAAAAAAGCACCGAAGTGGCTTAACTGTGTCCTTTGGGGAATAGCAGGTCTGCGCCTTGTTATGCCGTTTTCCTTTGAAAGTATTTTCAGCCTTGTTCCCACTGCTGAGTTTGTTTCCGACGAAATGATTCACTCAAATTCGACGGTTGATGTAAGCGGAGCTGAAATTTTCAGTTATGTGGGTAATAACCCCGTATGGTATGATTTAGGTATAAGTGGCGGCAGTCTGGTGTTTGATGAAATCACTGCGCCTGACGGTAACTATATTAACCCCTTGCTGATTATTACTTATATAGCATCTATTGTATGGGCTGTGGGAATTGCCGCACTTTTGCTCTATACCCTTATCAGTTTTTTTAGATTAAAGCGAAAAATCGGAACTGCCGTTCTCTTTCGCGACAACATTTATCAGAGCGAGGCAGTGGTATCACCCTTTGTTCTAGGCATTATAAAGCCGAAAATCTATCTGCCGTTTAATATGAACGAGCAGGATATGAGCCACGTCATTGCTCACGAGCAGGCACACATCCGCAGGAGGGACCACTGGTGGAAGCCGCTTGGTTTTGCCATTCTCACATTGCATTGGTTCAACCCGTTGGTGTGGCTCGGCTATGTGCTTCTCTGCCGCGACATTGAGCTTGCCTGCGATGAAAAGGTTGTAAAAGAGCTTGATAATGAGCAACGCGCAGACTATTCTGAGGCTCTGCTTGCTTGCAGTGTAAACAGACGGCTTATTGCTGCTTGTCCTCTTGCATTCGGTGAGGTGAGCGTAAAGGACCGCGTGAAATCCGTTCTCAATTATAAGAAGCCTGCGTTTTGGATCATTATAGTCGCTATTGTCGCCGGTATTGCGGTTTCTGTGTGTTTCCTCACAAATCCTGCTACTGATAGATTGGCAAATATTGAAGACCGTAAGCTGGATGATTTTTTGAATGAGCGGACTGTCATTATGATTTCAGAGGGCGACACATATTGTCTTGTTGAAACTGTTGGGGATAAACTTTTGCAGGAGCTTATCGACTTGCGAATTTCCTCAAAAGGGGTTTCATTGAGCCGAAATGAAGACAGAGACAAAACAAACACCGTTATTCTTAATATCGGAACTGACAGTGGAGAAATGATTACTTATTTTAGCGGTACGCAGTGTATTCATTTTAACTACGATTTTTCCGAAGTATGGGTAGATGACCGAGTTAAACCAACATTGAGTTATAAAGTTAAAGACCCAACCAAAGCCAAGGAAATATTTGAAAGTATTGCAGAATCTGCTATATTGGAAGACAACTCCAACAGACCCAATGTGACTCTGTCTATGTATGGGTTAACTTACGAAAACGTCATAGATTCAACAGTGTTTGATATTGACGGTGACGGAGTGAGTGAGCATTGCGTTCTCACCTACGGACCTACTTCAGGGCTTTATACCGTTGTTTTCTCTGTTGCTGAGGTCGGCAAGGGAGAAGAAGAGTATATAAATACTTTTAATGTGCCTTTCACAGGAGGCACAGAGTTTTATAAGTCTTCTGACGGAAAGCTGAAAATCAAGTGCGAAAATTATATTTACGAAAAAGATGAAGCTGAGGAAGTGTTTCTCGATATTATAATTGAAAACAACAATATAATTCTCAAAAACGGAAAAGAAACAATTGAATATTGGGGTGAGCAGGGTGTTTCCCCAAGTGAATCTTTTAAAAAACTCAATGCCATAAACAGTGCTGTCAGTGAAGCAATTATAAAAGAAAACAAGGGTAGATACGCTATTGATGAAAATAAGCCCGAAAAATATCCGCTTGCAAAAAGCTTTGAGGTTCACGAAATTATGGATGCACGAACAACAAAGAACGATAAAGAACATACTCTTTCTGTTTATGCCTTCACCTTATATGAGGAATACAACATTGAATCGGGCAAGGTTGTCAACATTGGCGGCGGCGCATCTCCCGTTGAGGTCGTGTTTGAGATTGAAAGTGAAACCGACTATAAACTCAAAAGCTACCGTGAACTTGGTAAAAATGAAAGTATAAGAAGCTATCTTCGAGAAGACCATTATGAATATGATGACGGCGAAATAATGGAAAGTCTAAGACAAAAAATAGCTTTCGATGCCGAGTCGTACTATGTGCAGTATTCATATTGACCTAAGTGTTATTTGAATTCATAAAATTTTAAATACCCGTGCTCCCCGGTATTGCGCGTTTGCGTAATATCGGGGATTTTTTATTTTTTTAAATTTTTTCAAATTTACTCTTGACACTTGATAAGGGGTAGTGTATAATGTTAGAACTATTATAATGGAATTTAATGTCTATATGGTGTTTTTTCGGTTAGCTTTTAATCGAAAAATACCGACAAAATCCGATTTATCCACCATAAATCATGGACGAAATTAAAGGAACGGAGTGGTTATTGAAATGGTGATTTATTCCCCCGAGGCCAGAGGCAAAAGAACTCGTCAGAGCTTCAGCAAAATCAAAGAGGCTATGGATATGCCCAATCTCATCGAGATTCAGAAGGATTCATATCAGTGGTTTCTTGACACAGGCCTGAAAGAAGTATTCAGAGATATCGCAGATATTACTGACTACACAGGCAACTGGGTGTTGAAGTTTATTGACTACCGTATGGACGATAAGCCCAAGTACACAGTAAGAGAGTGCAAAGAGCGTGACGCTACTTATGCTGCTCCCATGCGTGTAAGAGCAAGACTCCGTAATAAAGAAACCGGCGTGGTTAAAGAGAGTGAAGTCTTTATGGGTGACTTCCCGATTATGACCGAAAGCGGTACCTTTATTATCAACGGTGCTGAGCGTGTTATCGTTTCTCAGTTGGTTCGTTCTCCCGGTGTATATTATGATATGACTCACGATAAGACCGGTATCGAGCTTTATACCAACACAGTTATCCCCAACCGCGGTGCATGGCTTGAGTATGAAACCGATATCAACGACCTTTTCTACGTTCGTATCGATAAAAACAGAAAAATCTTCATTACCACTTTCATCAGAGCTCTCGGACTCAGCTCTGATGAGGATATCCGTGACTTCTTTGGCTATGACCCCAGAATTGAGGCAACCCTTGAAAAGGATGAAACCAAGAACACAGAAGAAGCAATTATGGAAGTGTTCAAAAAGCTTCGTCCCGGTGAGCCCACAACTCTTGAAACAGCCAAAACTTATATCGACAACCTTTTCTTCGACCCCTATCGTTATGATATTTCAAGAGTCGGAAGATACAAATACAACAAAAAGCTTTCAATGTCAGACCGTCTTGTCGGCTGCACACTTTCTCAGCCCATCGCAAACGAGCTCACAGGTGAAGTTGTTGCCGAAGCTGGCGAAGTAATCACAAAAGAGAAAGCATTTGAAGTTGAACAGTCAGGTGCAATGGTTGCTTTCGTTGCAGTTGGTGACAAGGAAATTAAAATCGTTTCCAACGGTATGGTTGAAATCGGTGAATACCTTCCCCAGTTCACAGTTGAACAGCTTGAATCAATCGGTATCAACGAAAAGGTTTCATTCAAGGTTCTCAGTGAAATTCTTGAATCCTGCGAGGATGACGAAGCTATCTTTGAAGCTCTTAAAACACGTTGTGACGACCTTATTCCCAAGCACATCACAGTTGACGATATATTCGCTTCAATCAACTATATAAACAGCATTGCTTTCGGTGTCGGCAGAACAGACGATATCGACCATTTGGGTAACCGCCGTATCCGTTCAGTAGGTGAGCTCCTTCAGAACCAGTTCAGAATCGGTATTGCCCGTATGGAAAGAGTTGTTCGCGAAAGAATGACACTTCAGGCTCAGGAGGATGAAGACAAAATCACTCCTCAGTCACTTATCAATATCCGTCCCGTTCTTATGGCTATCCGTGAGTTCTTCGGTTCATCTCCTCTTTCTCAGTTTATGGATCAGATCAACCCCCTTGCAGAGCTCACTCACAAGCGCCGTCTTTCAGCTCTCGGCCCCGGCGGTCTTTCTCGTGACCGTGCAGGATTCGAAGTTCGTGACGTTCACTACAGCCACTACGGACGTATGTGCCCCATTGAAACTCCTGAAGGTCCCAACATCGGCCTTATCTCTTATCTTGCAACATTTGCAAAAATCAACAAATACGGCTTTGTAGAAGCTCCTTACCGCAAGGTTGTTGACGGCAAGGTTCTTGACGAAGTTCGCTATATGACCGCTGACGAAGAGGATGAATTCATCGTTGCTCAGGCTAACGAACCTCTTAACGAAGACGGCACATTCAAAAACAAGCGTGTTATGGCTCGTTACCGTGACGAATACCATGAAATGGATAACAACCGCGTTCATTATATGGACGTTTCACCCAAGATGGTTGTTTCTGTTGCTACAGCTATGATTCCCTTCCTTGAAAACGACGACGCAAACCGTGCTCTTATGGGTGCAAACATGCAGCGTCAGGCAGTTCCGCTTCTCACAAGCGATGCTCCTTTTGTAGGAACAGGTATGGAATATAAGGCAGCAGTTGACTCAGGTGTTGTTGTTTGTGCAAAGCGCGCAGGTACAGTTATCCACGTTAACGCTGACTTTATCGAAATCCAGGCTGACGAAGACGGCCAGATTGACAAATACACTCTCATCAAATTCATGCGCTCCAACCAGAGCTCATGTGTAAACCAGAAACCTATCGTTTCTTTGGGACAGCATGTTGAAACCAAAGAGGTTATCGCAGACGGTCCTGCAACCGACCACGGTGAAATCAGCCTTGGTAAGAATGCTCTTATCGGCTTTATGACCTGGGAAGGTTACAACTACGAAGACGCCGTTCTTATTAACGAAAAGCTTGTAAGAGACGACGTTTACACTTCAATCCACATTGAAGACCACGACATCGAGGCAAGAGATACTAAGCTCGGACCTGAAGAAATCACCCGTGACATTCCCAATGTTGGTGATGACGCCCTCAGAGACCTTGATGAAAGAGGTATTATCCGCGTAGGTGCAGAGGTTCGCTCAGGTGACATCCTTGTTGGTAAGGTTACACCTAAGGGTGAAACAGAGCTCACTCCCGAAGAGCGTTTGCTTCGTGCAATCTTCGGTGAAAAGGCTAAGGAAGTCAGAGATACTTCACTCCGCGTTCCTCACGGTGAATATGGTATTGTTGTTAATGTTGAAGTATTCACAAAAGAAAACAGTGACGAACTCAGCCCCGGCGTAAACAAGGTTGTACGCTGCTACATCGCTCAGAAGCGTAAGCTTTCTGTTGGTGACAAAATGGCCGGTCGTCACGGTAACAAGGGTGTTGTTTCAAGAATTCTTCCTCAGGAAGATATGCCTTTCCTTGAAGACGGCACACCCCTTGACATCGTTCTTAACCCCTTGGGCGTTCCTTCCCGAATGAACATCGGTCAGGTGCTTGAGGTTCACCTCGGCTTTGCCGCAAGACACCTCGGCTGGAGAGTTATGACTCCCGTATTCGACGGTGCCCACGAAGAGGATATCCAGTATCTTCTCACAAAGTCATGCTTCTTCAAGAAGGGTGACGAGTTCATCAATTCAATCGTTGATGAATATGAAAAATCAAAAACCGATAAGGGCGAAGGCTTCATTGTTGACGAGCTTGTTGACTATGTTGCCGAAAGAGCAACCGATGAGCAGTATGCCAAGGTTCTTGAAGATGCCCGTATCGCAAGAGACGGTAAGTCAGTTCTTATCGACGGACGTACAGGCCGCAAGTTTGATAACCGCGTAACCGTTGGTGTTATGTACTATCTCAAGCTTCATCACCTTGTTGACGATAAGATTCATGCCCGTTCAACCGGTCCTTACTCACTTGTTACCCAGCAGCCCTTGGGCGGTAAAGCTCAGTTCGGCGGTCAGCGTTTCGGTGAAATGGAAGTTTGGGCACTTGAAGCTTACGGTGCAGCTTACACCCTTCAGGAAATTCTTACCGTTAAGTCAGACGACGTTGTCGGTCGTGTTAAAACCTATGAAGCTATCGTTAAGGGCAACAATGTACCTCAACCCGGTATTCCCGAGTCCTTCAAGGTTCTTGTTAAGGAGCTTCAGTCACTCGGTCTTGACGTCAGAGTTTATGACTCAGATGATCAGGAAATCGACCTCCGTCAGAATTTTGACGACGAGCTTGGTTTCTCTCAGGTTACTGATGACAGAGCCTTCTCAAATGTAAACGATGCTGAATCAGCAGAAGGCTACAGCCTTGAGGATGAAATGGGCAATCCTATTGAAGAAGAGGAGCCTGAGGATTTCGGCGAAGATATGTTCTCAGAAGAGGATGTTTTCGAAGTTGACGATTTCTACGGCGACGATGAATAAGCCCAAAAGGCACTAACGACTATTACTTCATTACAGAAAAGGGGCAGTTACATTGGAAAATAACACCTTTGAATCAATAAAAATCGGGCTTGCTTCTCCTGAACAGGTTCGCGAATGGTCCTACGGCGAAGTTACCAAGCCTGAAACAATAAACTATCGTACCCTTAAACCCGAAAAAGAAGGTCTTTTCTGCGAGCGTATTTTCGGACCCACCAAGGACTGGGAATGCCACTGCGGAAAGTACAAAAGAGTTCGTCATAAGGGTATCGTGTGCGACCGCTGCGGTGTAGAAGTTACCAAAGCTAAGGTCCGCCGTGAAAGAATGGGTCACATCGAGCTTGCAGCTCCCGTTTCCCACATCTGGTATTTTAAGGGTATTCCCTCAAGAATCGGCTTGATGCTTGATATTACCCCCAGAAACCTTGAAAAAGTTCTTTACTTTGCATCATATATCGTTGTTGATCCCGGCGATACACCGCTTGAGAAAAAACAGATTCTTGATGAAAAGACGTACGCTGAGTATCGTGAAAGATATGAGGATGACTTCAAAGCAGGTATGGGTGCTGAAGCAGTTAAGGCACTTCTTGCTGACGTTGACCTCGACGCTCTTGCAGATGAGCTCCGCGCAGAGCTTAACAGCAACTCAGGTCAGAAGAGAGCCAAGGCTCTCAAGCGCCTTGAGGTTGTTGAAGCATTCCGTCAGTCAGGCAATAAGCCTGAATGGATGATTCTTGATGTTGTTCCCGTTATTCCTCCCGAAATCAGACCTATGGTTCAGTTGGACGGCGGACGTTTCGCAACATCAGACCTTAATGATCTTTACAGACGTGTTATCAACAGAAACAACCGTCTTAAGAAGCTTCTTGAATTGGGCGCTCCTGAAATCATTGTTCGCAATGAAAAGAGAATGCTTCAGGAAGCAGTAGATGCTCTCATCGATAACGGCCGTCGCGGTCGTCCCGTTACAGGCCCCAACAACAGAGCCCTCAAGTCACTTTCCGATATGCTCAAAGGTAAGCAGGGTCGCTTCCGTCAGAACCTTCTCGGTAAGCGTGTTGACTACTCAGGCCGTTCAGTTATCGTTGTTGGTCCCGAACTCAAGCTTTATCAGTGCGGTCTTCCCAAAGAAATGGCTCTTGAGCTCTTCAAGCCCTTCGTTATGAAGCGCCTTGTTCAGACAGAGCTTGCAGGCAATGTTAAGTCAGCCCGTAAGATGGTTGAAAAAGCAAACACAGCCGCTGTTTGGGATGCACTTGAAATCGTAATCAAAGACCATCCTGTTATGCTTAACCGTGCGCCCACACTTCACAGACTCGGTATTCAGGCATTTGAACCCGTTCTTGTTGAAGGCCGCGCAATCAAGCTTCACCCCCTCGTATGTACAGCCTTCAACGCTGACTTCGACGGTGACCAGATGGCTGTTCACGTTCCTCTTTCAGCAGAGGCTCAGGCAGAAGCTCGTTTCCTTATGCTCGCTGCCAACAACTTGCTCAAACCCTCAGACGGACGTCCCGTTGCTGTTCCCACACAGGATATGATCCTCGGTTCTTACTACCTCACACTTGAAAAGGCAGGGGAGCCCGGTGAAGGAATGGTATTCCGTGATGTTGAAGAAGCACAGATGGCTTATGATGAAGGCTACATCACTCTTCACTCATCAATCAAAATCCGTATGAGCAAAGAAATCAACGGTGAAACAGTTACTCAGCTTGTTCCCACCACTCTCGGTCGTGTAATCTTCAACAAACCCTTTCCTCAGGTCCTTGGCTTTGTTGACAGAACTGACCCCGAAAACGCATTTAAGCTTGAAATTGACTTCCTTGTTAAGAAGGGCAATCTCGGCAAAATTATTGACAAGTGTATCCGTAAGCACGGCACAGCAGTAGCTGCAGATATGCTTGATAAAGTTAAGGCTCAGGGTTACAACTACTCAACACGAAGCGGTATCACCGTTGCTGTTTGTGACGCAACCATTCCTCCTCAGAAGGCTGAGCTCCTTGCACAGGCAGAAAGCAAAATCGACAAGGTTGCAAGAAACTACTCCAGAGGTCTTATCACCGAAGCTGAGCGTTCAGACCGTGTTATTGAAATCTGGGAAGAATGCACAAAGAAGGTTGCCGATGAGCTTAAAGCCAACTTTGATAAATACAACCCCATCAATATGATGCTTGACTCCGGTGCCCGTGGTAACGACTCACAGCTTCGTCAGCTTGCAGGTATGCGCGGTCTTATTGCTAACACAGCAGGTAAAACAATCGAAGTCCCCATCAAGGCTAACTACCGTGAAGGCTTGAACATTCTTGAATACTTCATTTCTTCCCGTGGTGCTCGTAAAGGTCTTGCCGACACAGCTCTTCGTACTGCTGACTCAGGTTACCTTACCCGCCGTCTTGTTGACGTTTCACAGGAATGCATCATCTATAAAGAAGACTGCGGTTGTGAAGACGGTATTGATGTTTATGACATCTACCACGGCAATCGTAAAATCGTTGACCTTAAAGAAAGACTTCAGGGACGCTTCCTCCTCAACGACTTTGTTGATGAAGAAACAGGTGAGCTTATCCAGTCCAAGGATGTTATGATGAGCGACGCCGATGCAGAAAGAGTTGCCGATAAAGTTAAGGGCGACTTCCAGAAACTGGTTGACGCAGGCAAATTCCCCGAAACTGAAGTTCCCAGCATCAAAATCCGTTCACTCCTTACCTGTAAGGCAGACCACGGTGTATGTATCAAGTGCTACGGCTCAAACCTTGCAACAGGTAACCCCGTTACCGTTGGTGAAGCAGTCGGTATCATCGCTGCTCAGTCAATCGGTGAGCCCGGTACACAGCTTACAATGAGAACGTTCCATACCGGTGGTGCTAAGGACGCAGGCGATATTACACAGGGTCTTCCCAGAATTGAAGAGTTGTTTGAAGCAAGAAAGCCCAAGTCACTTGCAATTCTTGCTGAAATCGACGGTTCGGTTTCAATCAAAGAAATCAAGAAGAGCCGCCATATCGTAATCACAGGCGATGACGGTGAGGAAAAGGCTTACCTTATTCCTTACGGCTTCCGCGAGCTTGTTGAAGAGGGCGACAAGGTTTACAAGGGTCAGGCTTTGACCGACGGTGCTCCCAGCCCCCACGACATTCTTGCAATCAGAGGCGTTGACGCTGTTCACGATTACCTTATCCGCGAAGTTCAGAGAACTTACCGTACACAGGGCGTTGACATCAACGATAAGCACATTGAGGTTATCGTTCGTCAGATGATGAGAAAGGTTAAGATTACCGATCCCGGCGATTCAGACCTTCTTCCCGGCATCCAGGTTGAAAAATCTGAGCTTTACGCTATCAACGATGCAATTAAAGCCAAGGCAGAGGCAGAGGGCACAGAGCCTATCTACGCTGTAGGCGAGCCCACATTGATGGGTATCACCAAGGCTTCTCTTGCAACAGAGTCATTCCTTTCAGCCGCATCATTCCAGGAAACAACACGTGTTCTTACCGATGCAGCAATCAAAGGCAAGACCGACCCGCTTATGGGACTTAAAGAAAACGTTATCATCGGTAAGCTCTTACCTTCAGGTACAGGTATGCGCTGTTACTCCGAGGTTGAGGTTAAGTCCGCTTCTGCAGATGCAGATGTAACAGATGTTGAAGAATTTATTTAATTTTTTCTTGATATTATTTAAATTTACTATTGACATTTGTTAAGTAAGCGTGTAAAATACTAAATTGTGTGTTAAGTAAAACAGCTTTACTGCTCAGAAAAGGGCAGTAGAGCGTTTTGCCTTGACCGATATAATTTTTGAAGAAAGGAGATGTTTGTGTTTGCCAACCTTTAACCAGCTTGTACGCAATGGCAGAGAAACACTTGAAAAGAAGGCTAAGGCACCCGCACTTTTGAAAGGTCTCAACTCTAAGAAGAATGTTATGACTAACCAGAGTTCACCTCAGAAGAGAGGCGTTTGCACAGCAGTTAAGACAGCTACTCCCAAGAAGCCCAACTCAGCTCTTCGTAAAATCGCAAGAGTTCGTCTTACAAACGGAATCGAAGTTACTTCTTACATTCCCGGCGTAGGTCACAACCTTCAGGAGCATAGCGTTGTTCTTATCCGCGGCGGTCGTGTTAAGGACCTTCCCGGTGTGCGTTACCATATCGTTCGCGGTACACTCGATACCCAGGGCGTTAACGGTAGAATGCAGTCCCGTTCAAAGTACGGCGCAAAGCGCCCGAAGGCTGCCAAAAAATAATCTTACCAAGCTAAGATTAAATGTTTTTAAAGACAGAATCTTCTTGCAGGCTGCATAAAACTCAGGTTTTATGTAACAATGTGAGATGTGTATATATATTATATATGCCTCTCCATTGGCGCCACGGGGTTTTGTCACTCGAGTACCTATGATATCATTATTATGAAGGAGGGAAGCGACGTGCCAAGAAGAGGCCAGATTGCAAAACGTGATGTTTTGCCCGATCCGCTTTACAATTCAAAGTTGGTAACAAGACTTATCAACAGTGTTATGTACGATGGTAAGAAAGGCGTAGCTCAGAAAATTGTTTACGATGCTTTCGATATCATCAAAGAAAAAACAGGCAAAGAACCCCTTGAGGTTTTCGATGCCGCTATGGAAAATGTTATGCCCGTACTTGAAGTAAAAGCTCGCCGTGTAGGTGGTGCTACTTACCAGGTACCTATGGAAGTTCGTCCTGAAAGAAGACAGACACTCGGTCTTAGATGGATAACTCTCTATTCTCGTCAGCGTTCAGAAAGAACAATGAAAGAGCGTCTTGCTAACGAAATTATGGATGCAGTTAACTCAACAGGTGCAGCATTCAAAAAGCGCGAAGATACACACAAGATGGCAGAAGCAAACAAGGCTTTTGCTCACTTCAGATGGTAATCTGCGCAGTCAGTCAATAAAAATCGTTTTATTTGTTTTAATGTCACGTTCAGTGACAACGGAGGTTTATAATGCCAAGACAGGTATCACTTGAATTAACAAGAAATATTGGAATCATGGCACATATCGACGCCGGTAAAACAACAACCACAGAGCGTATTCTTTTCTACACAGGTATCAACCACAAAATCGGTGAAACTCATGACGGTTCTGCAACAATGGACTGGATGGAACAGGAACAGGTGAGAGGTATCACAATTACTTCTGCTGCTACAACTTGCTTCTGGAAGAATCACCGTGTTAACATCATCGATACCCCGGGTCACGTTGACTTTACTGTAGAAGTTGAGCGTTCACTTCGCGTACTTGACGGTTCTGTTACTGTTCTTTGCGCTAAGGGTGGTGTTGAGCCTCAGTCAGAAACTGTTTGGCGCCAGGCTGATAAATACCGTGTTCCCCGTATGGTTTATGTTAATAAGATGGACATTTTGGGTGCTAACTTCTATCGAGTTCTCGATATGATGAAGGACCGCCTCAAATGTAACGCTGTTCCGATTCAGCTTCCTATCGGCGCTGAGTCAGACTTCAAAGGAATCATCGACCTCGTTGAAATGAAGGCTGAGGTTTATTATGATGATAAGGGCCTTGACGTTCGCGTTGAGGAAATCCCTGCTGATATGGTAGAGCTTGCTCAGAAGTATCACGACGCTCTTATTGAGTCTGTTGCTGAGCAGGACGAAGAGCTTATGATGAAATTCTTCGAGGGTGAAGAGCTCACCGTTGAAGAAATCAAAACTTGCATCCGTAAGGCAACAATCGCCAATGAAATGGTTCCCGTTGTTTGCGGTACATCCTACAGAAACAAGGGCGTTCAGCTCCTTCTTGACGCTGTTATCGACTATATGCCTGCTCCCACAGACATTGAAGCTATCAAGGGCGTAAATCCCGATACAGAAGAGGAAGAAGTTCGTATCTCATCTGACGATGAGCCTTTCGCAGCTCTTGCTTTCAAAATCGCTACTGACCCCTATGTTGGTAAGCTCTGCTTCTTCAGAGTTTACTCAGGTATTGTAAATGCAGGCCAGACTGTTTACAACTCTGTTAAGGGCAACAATGAGCGTATGGGCCGTATCCTTCAGATGCACGCTAACTCAAGACAGGATATCGAATGCTGCTATTCAGGCGATATCGCTGCAGCAGTTGGTCTTAAAAACACAACAACAGGTGACACACTTTGCGACGCAAAGCATCCCATAATTCTTGAATCAATGGAATTCCCCGAGCCTGTTATCCGTGTTGCTGTTGAGCCCAAGACTAAAGCAGGTCAGGAAAAGATGGGTATTGCTCTTGCAAAGCTTGCAGAAGAAGACCCCACATTCCGTTGCTATACAGACGAAGAAACAGGCCAGACAATCATCGCAGGTATGGGTGAGCTTCACCTTGAAATCATCGTTGACAGAATGCTTCGTGAGTTCAAAGTTGAAGCTAATGTAGGTCAGCCTCAGGTTGCTTACAGAGAAACAATCACTGCTCCTGCAGATGTTGACTGCAAATATTCTCGTCAGTCAGGTGGTCGCGGTCAGTACGGTCACGTTAAAATTAAGGTTGAACCCAACCCCGAAAAGGGCTTTGAGTTCGTTAATGCTATCGTCGGCGGTGTTATTCCCAAGGAATACATCCCTGCTGTTGAAGCAGGTGTTAAGGGCGCAATGCAGACAGGTGTTCTTGCAGGCTACCCCGTAGTTGACGTTAAGGTTACTCTTTATGATGGATCATACCACGAGGTTGACTCTTCAGAAATGGCATTTAAGATTGCCGGTTCTATGGCATTCAAGGATGCAATGAAGAAGGCAGCTCCCGCTCTTATGGAGCCCATTATGAAGGTTGCTATCATTGTTCCTGACGAATATCTCGGTGACGTAATGGGTGACGTTAACTCACGCCGCGGTATGATTCAGGGTACTGAAACCAGAATCGGTGCAGTTCAGGTTAACTCCACAATTCCCCTTGCAAATATGTTCGGTTATGCAACAGCTCTCCGTTCAAAGACACAGGGCCGTGGACAGTACGCTATGGAACCCAGTCATTACACTGCTGTTCCTAAGTCAATTTCTGATGATATTATCTCCAGCCGCGCTAAAGACTAATATTTTTCAAAAAAGACTTGCATTTTTATAATTAAATTGTTAAAATAGCTTTGTGCTATAAGCATAAGTTATTATGTTATTTATGTTAGGAGGAAAAATCCAATGGCAAAAGAAAAATTTAACCGAAGCAAACCCCATGTAAACATTGGTACAATCGGTCACGTTGACCATGGTAAGACAACACTTACAGCAGCTATCACAAAGACCCTCGCTTCAAAGGGCCAGGCTGATTTCGTTGATTATGCAAACATCGATAAGGCTCCCGAAGAGAGAGAGCGTGGTATCACAATTAACACAGCTCACGTTGAGTATGAGACAGAAACACGTCACTACGCTCACGTTGACTGCCCCGGCCATGCTGACTATATTAAGAACATGATTACAGGTGCTGCTCAGATGGACGGCGCTATCCTCGTAATCGCTTCAACAGACGGCCCCATGGCTCAGACAAAGGAACATCTCCTTCTTGCTCGTCAGGTTGGCGTTCCCTACATCATCGTATTCATGAACAAGGTTGACCAGGTTGACGACGAAGAGCTTCTCGAACTCGTTGAAATGGAAATCCGTGAGACTCTTGACGAGTATGAATTCCCCGGCGATGATACTCCCATCATCAAGGGTTCTGCTCTTAAGGCTCTTGAAGCAACATCAGCTGATGATCCCGCTTGCGATTGCATCTGGGAGCTTATGGCAGCTGTTGACAGCTACATCCCCACACCCGACCGTAAGGCAGACCTTCCCTTCCTTATGCCCGTTGAAGACGTATTCACAATCACAGGTCGTGGTACTGTTGCAACAGGTAGAGTTGAGCGTGGTCAGCTCAAGACTGGTGAAGAAGTCGAAATCGTTGGTCTTACAGACGAAAAGAGAAAGACTGTATGTACAGGTATCGAAATGTTCCGTAAGCTTCTTGACTATGCAGAAGCAGGCGATAACATTGGTGCTCTTCTTCGTGGTATCCAGCGTACAGAGATTGAACGTGGTCAGGTTCTTTGCAAACCCGGCTCAATCAATCCTCACACAAAGTTCTCAGGTCAGGTTTACGTTTTGAGCAAGGATGAAGGCGGTCGTCATACTCCTTTCTTCAACAACTACCGTCCTCAGTTCTACTTCCGTACAACTGACGTTACAGGCGTTATCACTCTTCCCGAAGGAACAGAGATGTGCATGCCCGGTGACAACGTTGTTATGAACGTTGAACTTATCACTCCTATCGCAATCGAAGAAGGTCTTCGTTTCGCTATCCGTGAAGGCGGCCGTACAGTTGGTTCAGGCGTTGTTACAGCTATCAACGAATAATTAACAGTACTTTTTTAAAATCAGCAGCAATTCGAAAGAGTTGCTGCTTTTTTCTTTGTTTCATTTGACAAACGAAACACCTTGTTATATAATATCTAAAACACACTTAAGGAGATGTTCAAAATGGCTAAAACTTCAGGTTTTATGGCTGAATTCAAAAAGTTTATTATGCGCGGTAATGTTATTGACCTTGCAGTCGGTGTTATCGTCGGCGGTGCTTTTCAGGCAATCGTTAAGTCTCTTGTTGACGACATCGTAATGCCCGTTATCGGCCTTATTACTAACGGTATCGATTTTGCAA
>JBGVFK010000038.1:0-8899 GCA_045121075.1 Acutalibacteraceae bacterium
AGTTTTTCTTTAAAATATGAACTTTTGGCACAATAATTCGTTAAACCCACCCGATATGCGTCAGCATTATCGGGTGGGTTTGCCTTTTCTTGTATCCAAAATTTATATTTTAAAGTGCTTCGCAGTTTCGTAAGATAAGAAAATTTCCTGTATTGAAGCCATAAAACACAGCAAGGCTGTCGCCTTGCGAGGCTTTTGGTAAAAATACAGGGGATTTTCATCGAGAAACAAAAACTGCCTTATGAGCGGTCGGCGTAACTATGCCGTTAAATCATACCGTTATATCAGCTGTCGTTGCGGCGACAGCTTTTATTATTGTCTGAGGCTCAATCTCAACCTGATGCCCGACCTTACCTGCGCTGACTGTAACAGTCGCAAGGTTTAAAACATCAGAATGAAACACCGTTTTGAAAGGCTTTTTCATTCCCACAGGACTGCACCCGCCGTGAACATATCCGGTGAGAGGGAGCAGCTCTTTTTGTTTTATCATTTCAACTGATTTTTCGCTAACAGCCTTTGCCGCCTTTTTCAAGTCAAGCTGACCGTCTGACGGCACAACAAAAACATAATAGCGTTTACTTGCGCCCTGAGTTACAAGAGTTTTGTAAACCTCGCGGGGTGTTTTGCCAATCATTGAAGCTACCGTCACTCCGTCGGGAGCGTTACCGTCTGGCGAATGATATTCGTGAGGTGTGTAAGCTATTTTCTTTTGGTCGAGAATGCGCATCACATTTGTTTTGAAGCCTGCCATTATTCCTTACCGTTCCAGCAATATGTGCAAAGCTTGCAGGGTTCAATGCCGATTGATTCAATCATATCATCAAGACGGTGATAACGAAGGGAAGTGAAGTTAAGCTCCTTGCGGATTTCTTCAACCATTTCTTCGTAATTTTTGCTTGTGGGGTCTGCATAGTCTGCAAGCACATCAGGGTCGTTTGCTCTTTCACCCTCGCGTTTGAGAATAACACGGCGGGCAATCAAATCAAGCTCGGAGCCCGAACGGGAGAAATTGAGATATTTGCAACCGAACATAATAGGCGGACAAGCGGGGCGGATGTGCACCTCTGCAGCGCCTGAATTGTAAAGAAATTCTGTTGTTTCACCAAGCTGTGTTCCGCGCACAATTGAGTCATCAATAAACAGAAGCTTTTTGCCTTCAATCAGTTTTTTAACGGGAATCAGCTTCATATGTGCGATTTTATTGCGCTGAGACTGAGTTGTGGGCATAAACGAACGTGACCAGGTGGGTGTGTATTTAATGAAGGGGCGTGTGTAAGGGATTTTTGCTTCGTTGGAATAACCGATTGCGTGAGCAATGCCGGAATCTGGAATGCCTGCAACGCTGTCGGGCTGAGCATCGTCACGCTTTGCAAGAAGTCTGCCGCATTCATAACGCATCTGCTCAACATTTACGCCCTCATAGCTTGATGTGGGATAGCCGTAATATGCCCAGAGGAAGGAACAGATTTTCATTTCTTTGCCTGCGGGGGCAACAGTTTCACAGCTTTCTGCCGTGAAGAAAACAACCTCGGCAGGGCCAAGCTCCTTGTAATCTTCATAGCCCAGATTAAGATAAGCAAAACTCTCAAATGAAGCACAGAAAGCACCGTCTTTTTTGCCGATGACAACAGGGGTTCTGCCCACTCTGTCACGGGCGGCATAAATTCCCTTTTCTGTGAGAAGAATAATGCTCATTGAGCCTTCGATTTTTTCCTGCGCATAGCGGATACCCTCAACGAGAGTTTTTTTCTGATTGATAAGTGCCGCCGTAATTTCGGTGGGGTTGATTGAGCCGCCGCTCATTTCAAGGAAATGAGTGTGGCCTGATTCAAAGCAGTCTTCCATAAGCTCATCGGGGTTGTTGATTCTGCCCACGGTTGTGATTGCAAAGCTGCCGAGATGTGAGTGCACAAGCAAAGGCTGGGGCTCAAAATCTGAAATACATCCAATGCCCAAATTACCCTCAAGTTCCTCTACATCGCGTTCAAACTTCGTTCTGAAAGGAGAGTTCTGTATATTATGAATTGCGCGTTCAAATCCGTTTTCTCCAAAAACAGCCATACCGCCTCGCCTTGTGCCGAGGTGAGAATGAAAGTCTGTTCCGTAAAACAAATCAAGCACACAAGATTCTTTTGATGCAACTGCAAAAAATCCACCCATAGTTTTGCCTCCAAGTGTAAGAATGGGGTGCGAAATAATCGGACCACATTTTATTTTAATACATATCAATCATTTCGTCAATTGATTATATTACTATTTTTTCTTTTTCTTTACAAAATGACCAATTGCCATGCCAACCGCAGAAAAAGCACAGCCTGCAATCAAACAAGAAAAATTAGGGTCATTTATTTTGTTGAATGCAACCATATTTGCAAGGCTGAAAGAAAGATATTCAGCAAGCAAATACATCACACCGAAAAAAATAATCCACAGCCACTTTTTGCCGGTTTCAAAATTTCTGCCGATAAGTGCAGCTGTTACAAAGGTAACGGCAGGAAGAAGTATCCACAAAACGAGAATTGAATACACCGCGGCATCAACCTCACCCACCGACCAAAAAACAATCACAGAAACCGCCCAGATTATCATATAAGAAAGAAGTATCATAAGCTTTGATAATTTCTGTTTGCTTTTAACCACATTTGTGCTGTTTTCAAGATATTCTACCATCTTTTTATCCTCCTTGAGTAAAGAGTCAAGGCTGACGGAGTATAAGTCGCTCAAAGCAATTACGCTGACAATGTCGGGATATGTTTTGTTAGTTTCCCAATTGGAAATTGTCTGGCGGCTGACTCCGATTTTTTCAGCCACATATTCCTGAGTGAAGTTGCAGTTCATTCTTGCAGTTTTAAGCTTATTGCCAATATCCATAACAAACTCTCCTTTCACTCAAAGATTAAGATAAAAAGTACAGTTAATCAATCAAATCTGTTTTACACTATTGAAATATGGTGTAAAAATTATTTGACATTAATCCCTTGTCAACAGCACCGCACATTCTATATGGGTGGTAGCAATGGAATTGCTACCATGCGTTATCGAAAACATATCCACCTCAACCGTTGTAGGGAACATATCATCTTATAATAGAACATATTCTTTGTCTACCATTCACGTTCTTCGCACAACTCGTTCCAACAGTACTTAACATCTTTAATCGATAGTTTTAACTCGCATTCTCTGTGATAAGGTTTTTTGTCCGACCATAACCAGCACTCTATAATCATAGAATTATATCCCTTATATTGATATAAAAATTCAAGCGTATAATTCATGTTATTTATATGCTCCATTAATTTGGACAGTTCCCATTCCTTTCGAATAGTATTTTTGAATTTTTCTTCAAATATATATACCGTTATATCATCTTCACTTCCAAAATCTAAGTATAATTTCACTTCTGCCTTATCTGTACGAACAGTTTTACCTAGTTCATTACTTGGGCATTCATTTGTGACCCAAATTCCATCTGGAAAGATAAACGTTATAACACCATTGTCATACACAATACTTGTTGCATGACAATCATGTAAACTTATATATTCATCACTTGTATCACAATGTTTATACATAGAATTCTCCTCTTTTCTCAAAGCTACTTTCTTGACAGCAGACAGACTGTCTCGACTGTCAATTTTTCAGTCGGAACAGAAATTTCAGTATCGTTACCGTCATTCCCATCATAACAGATGGGAATGCGGAACTTAATCTTTTTGAGTATCTGTCCGTTTTCAGTCGGTTCCGGGTTAATCTCAATGCGTTCAATAATACTGCCGAGAAACTCTTTCTTTTCAGCATCCGTGAACTTTGGATATATTATATCAAAGAATAACAGAAATTGATATACCTTTTCTTGAGAAATTTTATCTTTGCGAATATTTTCAAGCCTTTCATATACAGCAGATAACTCTTTTTCCGTTTCTGCTATATCACGGTATAATGCGTTAAGCCTTAACTGCATATCATCGTACTTCTTGTTGTAGAACTCATCAAACATATCAAGACTGTCCATAGTTTTGCCGAGCTTATCTTTCGCCATATTAAGCTGACGGAGCTTCTTGTTAAGGCTTTCAATCTCGGCTTCAATTTCGGCAGTATCAATTCTTGCATTTATCTTTTGCTTGATTGCTTCTTCAAACTTCGGATTTTTAACTATCTTTGATATAAATTCTTCAACTGCAGAATTAACCCTCTCCTGATGAACCTGTTTTCTGTAAGAACATTTGTGACCGTCAAGCTCCAATCTGTGCTTACAGGCATAATACCAATAGTCACGGTAGAATGTTCCGTCCTTTTTTCTCTTTCTGTTTACACTTCCGTACATAGGCTGACCGCATTCGGGGCAACAAACAATGCCTGAAAGCAAGTGCTGATGCTCAAGGCTGTACACCTTCTTATTCTTAATGCCTGTTTTCTTTCTTTTGTCCTGAGCTAAAAGCCAATCTTCTTCAGATATAATTGCATCGTGCATGCCGTCATAAACAGGGTATTCGTCTTGCTTTACAATGTGATATTCGTTTCGTACTCCGTTAACCTTTTCGGTTTTTCTTCTGCCGTATGCTAACTTGCCGCAATAAACAGGGTTATCAAGAACAAGCTTAACAAAGTGTGCAGAGAATGTACTGAGTGTGCCGTTTTGCCTTTGCTTCTTTTCATAGCCGTGTTGATTAAGATATTTGGCAATTCCGTTCGCTCCCATATTGGTATGAATGAATTTATCGTAGATAACTCTTATAGCCTCAGCTTCATCCTCTGCAATTTTCAGTTCGCCCTTTTCAAGATAATATCCGTAAGGTGCAAATCCACCATTCCATTTACCTTCTCTTGCCTTTTGCTTTCTGCCTTCCATTGTCTGAACAAGAATGTTCTCACGCTCAATTTCAGCAACGGCAGATAAAACAGAAATCATTAGCTTACCGCTGTCCTTTGAACTGTCTATACCGTCCTCAACACAAATAAGATTTGCACCGTAGTCCTGCATAATCTGCAAGGATGAAAGCACATCAGCGGCATTTCTGCCGAAACGGGACAGTTTAAATACAAGTACAAAATCTATACTATCCTTACCGCTTGCAATATCATCAAGCATTCTTTGAAAATCAGGTCTTCCGCCAATATTTTTACCGGATTTTCCTTCATCACTGTATTCACCTGCAATATGCATCTCCTGATACTCGGCATATTTACGGAGCTTTTCTCTTTGTGCATCAAGGCTGAAGCCTTCTACCTGCATTGATGTTGAAACACGGGTGTAGATATAGCAATTTAATCGTTTCATATATTTTCAACTCCTTGTAATTTTTCATTTTGATTATATTTTTCTTTCGTATATTTAACAAATGTGTGAGGCAGCATAACCCTGCCTCACAACACTTTTAAGCTGTCTTCTTGTTTCTGATTTCTGTATCACTTTTTGGTATCTTGTCACCGTATTTCTCAATCATATCTGCAAGAAAATCAATCATCTGGTTAAATGCTATTTTTTGTTCTTTGGTGAAGGTCGAAACATCAGGGATATTAAAAGCATATTCACCTTTAATATCGCTTATTGTTCTGATAAAACCCACTTTTAAGCCTTCATATAAATCAATAATTCTGTTAATCAATACTCATCACCTCGCATCCCTGTTTCGCTGTCGCTGAAGGTATCTGTAATAGTGCTCACAAGCTTTCATAACAAAGTTTTCAAGATCACTTTCTTTTACCTTCGGAGCAACCTTTTGTAAGCGTTCAACGGAGAATTTTACTGTAGGTCTTTGATTTGCCTTTTCTTCTGCCAAGATTTCACCTATATCCTCAGGAGTAAGACCTTCTTCTCTGCTGATTGCACGAAGCCTTTGTGCCTGAGATAAATTCGGAGTAGCATCACAAACTGAGATTTCTTCAACCAAATCAGCCTGTTCCACCTCATTGAGATATGAAAGCTCTACCGCAGGTGTAAATGCAATTCGCTTTTCATCAACAAGGTCAAGGAGTTCAGGAATGAGATAAGTCAGACGAATATAGCGGTGTATCTGTCGTTCACTCTCATTTGCTGATTCACTTATTTGTGTTACGCTCCACTTCTCGCCAAGATGGCGAGAAGTTTGTCCCTGATGTCTAAGTGCTTCAAGCTTCAACTTGTAAGCAAACGCCTTCTCCGACGGGAGAATATGCTCACGGTGAAGATTACTATCAACGAGCATAATAGCCGCTTCATCACGGTTTATGGCATAAATAAAAGCAGGTGCTGTTTCCAGTCCTGCTTTCTGTGATGCTCTCATTCGTCGGTGCCCTGAGATTAGTTCATATTCGTCTGTTGTGTTTTCTAACGGTCTTACGACAACAGGGGAAATGATACCTTGTTGCTGTATGCTTTCAATGAGAAAGTTCATCTCCTCATTGTCAAGCACCTTGTAGGGATTTCCTTCAAAGGGATGAATTTTTGATACCGGGATATTTACCGGTGATTTGATACTTTTATTCAACATAAGTTACCTCCATAAAATTAATAATTTCTTCTATACTTTTTCCGTTCGTCTTGTATAATCTTCAAGTGTTTTCTTACAGAATAACCGGGCCTTCCCATATACTTTTGAGCATATTCGCTTGATGACATTTCTTCTTCATAATACTCATCACTGTCAGCCTTTTTCTCTTCCTGCATTTTTTTGCAAAGATCTTCAGCGTTCATAACATCTACCTCCCTTCATAATATTTTTCTTTGATCTGCGCTCTCTCGGGGAAGTACCATTCACGGATAAGAGCCTTTTCCGCTTCAAGACATTCCTCAAGTCCCGGTCTGTCCTTGATAATGCGTTTTGCAATGTTAATTTTTTCTCGCAGTGTGCCGATTTCAGACGTAAGAAAATCCCGACGGTCAATAAGGTCTTCCTTTGCCGTCGGGTCTTTGCATCTTCTTATCTGATTGTAAATTTTGTTACGCTGAGTTTTCAGCTCCTCCATTCGGATGTCAGTTCTTGAAATGAATTTATCAACCTCTGCAAAGTCATAAAGCTTTTCATCGATAGCAAGCTCAATCTGCTTATGCATAAACTCAATTCTCGGTGCAGAATATTTCATCTTCGGTGAGAACGGATGAGGATTGCAGTTGTTCTTTTCAGCTATTGCTCCCACAAACAAGAGTGCAAGAAATAAAAGTGAAACAACAGGTGCGCCGAGCACAACTCCACCTACAAGCAATTTTGAAAAATCTGAAACTGTTCTGCTGAAATTTTCAGGATAACGATAACTCTCTGCTGATTCTTTAAACTCATAACCTCTGTAATTGAAAACAAAGATTTGATTTTTAAGATAGTTATTTGCACGGGTATAGTTATAAAAATTTTCATCCACCTCATAAAGCCTCTGATGATTAATCCTATCCCAAAGATTTTCATAAGAGTATTCGTCACCAAGGTTTGAGAGCTTAACTCCGTGCTTGTCGGTACGGTAACCAATCTTTCCGTCATCAAACCAATAACCCTTCTGACTCATAATCTTGAAAAACTGTTTTATGCTTCTGCTTCTCGGAATAGCGTAATCAATATCTTCACGCATATAATCATATTTTGTTTTGATACCTTTCTGCTTTGCTTTGTAAACATTGTAAGGAATTCTTTTTCCTTTCGGATTTTCAATAACAGATAATCCGTGTTCAATACAGATTTCATCACTTGTCTTTCTGAACAAACGGTACATCGCTCTGTCTTCATTCATCTTTCTTCCGTCAGTCATTGAAACAGAATTAATGACGATATGGCAGTGAACACAGTTAGCATTAAGGTGAGTAGCAACAACCATCTCATAATCTTTCGCCCACATCTTACTTGCAACTTCCATTGCAACCTGCTGTGCTTCTTCGGGTGTAACCTCTCCCGGCTTGAAGGAAATATATGCGTGGTAAGCAACAATGCCTCCCGTCTTTCCATACATTTCTTTTGTATCAATCATCTGCTGTGCAGCAATGTCAGGGTCACAGTTAATACCGTTAACAAGAAGTCGTTGTTCGCTTTCAAGATTTGTTTTATCCTTGTCGGCGGCATAGTGAAGCGAAGAAACAAGGTCAGAATATTTTGACAAAGCAAGTAGTTTTACTCTTAAGGAAAAGGTGATATTTTATAAGAAAAAGTGGTTAAAAGAACATATTGCTGCCATGTGTTGCTGGAGCATAGGAATCATCATAGTTCTCGTGATGGGCATTATCTTAACCTTACCACTTCTTGTTGCCGCCGCTATGTTGTTGCTATTGGTAGGACATGTTTGGAGAAACAACACAATGATGGCATATGTTGAACGAAATGCATTTGACGGCACAGGAAGAAACGATTGACAAATTCCAATTTGTTAAGTTCAAAATTTTCCAAACTGCTCTCCCTGTGAGGGCAGTTTTTGTATGCACTTCAAAAAAATGTGACGCAGTATTCATATTTCAAAATATTGAAATTTATATAGTGATATAGTATACTTGTGATAATCATTTCAGGAGGTGAAGCTATGACCGGTGTAAGATATAAAATACCTATGCTGTCCGCAAAGGCAATTCTTGCCTACGCAAAGCCTGTTGGCAAGGATATATACTCTTTTAATCTCAACAAGGCGGAAACTGCAAGCGTTTTATTGAATCACGGCGATACCTATCAGGATGATAATGGCGTTTTCTATCAGCTTATGTCTATGCTTCACAGAGACGGTTATTCACCTAAAGATGATGAGCTGATAATTGATGATCTGTACGACGCAATTATCTATCTTGACTTTGGAGGTATCTTCGACAGAAGTGCAGAGTTCCCGAAAAATGCATTAAGACAGAAAAAGGCTGAATCTATGTTCCGCCCTGAGGGGATTACTCTTGACCTTGGTAGCGGTCAGCATAAATATCTTGCCTTTGAACGTTCCGCATCTATGAGCAGAAATGCAA
>JBGVFK010000039.1:0-18751 GCA_045121075.1 Acutalibacteraceae bacterium
CTCCTTAGCTCATTAATCTGATACTTAAGAAAATCAAGTCGCTGCTCTTTATCGGAATCGGTGCTTCTTAGCTTTCTCAGATCTTTGGTTGCTACTTTGATTTTTTCATAAATCTCAAGATACTCGCCTAAAAGCTCATCACTGTTTGCAAGGTCATCAATAAATTTAAGGTGAAAATCTGTTGAAAGCAGATACTGACTGTCGTGCTGACCGCAGATTGAAATAAGGTCTCTGCCGATATTCTTAAGCATTGTTGCCGTTACGTTACAGCCGTTGATTTTTGAACTGCTTCTGCCGTCAGCTGAAATCACTCTTGTAATTAGAAGGCTGTTATCCTCGTCAGTGTCAATTTCATACTCTCTCAGCTTTTCTGTAACGGCATCGGGAATATCCTCAAAATAAGCAGTTACCTTACCCTTATCAGCCGAATCTCTTATGAGGTCACGGCTTGTTCTTTCACCGAGAACTGCATTAATTGAGTCGATTACAATTGATTTACCTGCACCGGTTTCACCTGTAAGAACATTAAGACCTTCACCGAAAAAAATCTCAGCCTGCTCAATTACAGCGATGTTTTCAATTTTTAAGCTTGTGAGCATAGCCGGACTCCTTTCTTTTAGTTTCCTTTTATTTATCTGTTCTGCTCAATAATTTTGCCTACACTGTTTTTGAATTCCTCTGCCTTTTCTTCATCCTTGCAAAGAACAAAAATTGTGTCATCGCCTGCAAGTGTACCAACAATTTTGCTGAGCATAAGGTTATCAATTGCCGCACAAGCCGCCTGAGCCATACCTGAGAAGCATTTTACAACAACCATATTACCTGCATAATTCACATCAGTAACTGAATGTGAAAGAATTGAGTAGTACTTGCCTGAATGGTCTTCACCCTCACCTGAGGAAACAGTATATCTGTACTGTCCTGCCTCAAAGGGAGTTTTAACAAGCTTCAGAGCCTTTATATCTCTTGAAACTGTTGCCTGAGTAACCTTATATCCCATCTCATTAAGTCTCTGCATAAGCTCATCCTGAGTGCCTATGCTTTCTTTTTTGATAAGGGATAAAATCGCCTCATGTCTTCCTTTTTTCATTTTATATTTCCTCCTGAAGAATTTATCTTCCGATAAACTTTTTAGATAATATATCTGCAAAGCCGTCTGCTTTTATTTTTATAACCTTTGCACTCTTTTCAGCCTTAGAAATAACAATTCTGCTATCAGCACTGATTTCAATTCCTGCTTCACCGTCACAGCTGAAAACAGCCTTTCCGTCTTCACTTGAGTTAACTCTGAGAGTAAGCTCTGAGCTGCCGTTGAAAATCAAGGAGCGTGCAAAAAGTGAATGAGGACAGATAGGTGTGAGAATTATACTTTCAATTGAGGTATCCACAACGGGACCGCCTGCCGAAAGTGAATAAGCCGTTGAACCCGTTGGGGTTGCAACAATAATTCCATCCGCTCTGTAGAAAAGCGGCTTACTCATTTCACTGCTGATTTCAAAATCGCAAAGGCGCATATTACCGCCTCTTGAAATTACTGCATCGTTAAGGCAGTTTCTTTCATAAATTAACTCGTCGCCTTCATAAAGCCTGGCTGAAATCATCATACGCTCTTCAACTTCATATTCACCGCTGATGAGATTTTTAAGAAGACTCAGCTCTTCCTTTTCAAGCCCTGCCATAAAGCCGAGATTACCTGCATTTATACCAAGAACAGGTCTATCATATTCACTTATGTAATGTGCTGCGTGAATAAGCGTACCGTCACCGCCGATTGCAATAAGAAAGTCACATTCTGAAAGGACATCGTAGTCACTGTAAAACTCGGCATCCTTATCAGAAAATTCCTTTTCAAATTCAGCCGGCATCAGTATTCTGACACCAAGATTTTTAAGCTCATCAATAACATTACATGAAACCTCAAATCCGTTTTCCCTTGTAAGATTAGGATAAACAGCAACTGTCATCAGCTGTCACCTCCGCTGAGCTTTTCGTGTGAGGCTCTTACGATATCTGCTGCTTCAGCACTGAGGTGTGAAACAGGCTCATCGCTTTTTTCTATATAGATAAGATATTCAATATTTCCCTGAGGTCCTTTAATGGGTGAGAAATCGAGGTTAAGCACTGTAAAACCGTTTTCGAGAACGAAATTATAAATCATTTCAACAACTTCAATATGTGTTGACATCTCTCTTACAACGCCGTTTTTACCAACCTTTTCTCTTCCTGCTTCAAACTGAGGTTTAATTAAGCACACAGCCTGACCACCGGTTTTCAAAAGCTCACGCATTGTAGGAATAATAAGCTTAAGTGAAATAAAAGAAACATCTACACTTGCAAAGTCTATATCTTCAGTAATCTGCTCTTTTGTAACATAACGGAAATTGGTTCTTTCCATATTTACTACACGCTCGTCCTGACGAAGCTTCCACGCAAGCTGACCGTAGCCAACATCAATTGAGTAAACCTTTTTTGCACCGCTCTGAAGCATGCAGTCAGTAAAGCCGCCCGTTGAAGCACCGATGTCCATACACACAGTGTCAGTGAGCACAAGACCGAATTCATCAACAGCCTTCTTGAGCTTATAACCGCCTCTGCTTACAAAAGGCATTTTTTCTCCTCTGAGCTCAACGCAATCGCCTTCCTTAACAGTAAAGCCTGCCTTGGTCTGCTTCTGACCGTTTACATAAACAAGTCCTGCCATAATAAGAGCCTTAGCCTTTTCGCGGCTGTCTACAAAGCCTCTTTCGTGAAGTGTTACGTCAAGTCTGATTTTCTCTGCCACTTAAAATTCCTCGCTTATTTTCTTTATCATAGCCTTTTTGTCAAGGCCGTATTTACTGAGCAGCTCACTGATTGAAGCCTGCTCAACGAATTTATCCTCTACAGCTGTAACGCTGTATTTGCCTTTATAGCCCTTTTCAAGAAGAATTGCACCAAGCTTTTCAGCTACACCGGCACTCTTCTGACCTTCCTCGAAGAAGAAAATTCCTTTTCTTTCCATAAGTAAATCAATCACTCCGTCAGGAATGGGCTTTATAAGATTAAGTGAAATAAGGAAGCAATCCTTTAATTCCTTAACTGCTTCAATTGCCTCAGCAGTGATTCTGCCGTAGGTTACAATTGCTTTTTCGCTTTCCTCGTTTCCGTAAACAGAATACTCAAAGGAAACATTCTTAAGCTCGTTTGTGCTCAAATTTTCTGTACCTCTCGGGTATCTCACTGCAACAGCATTTTCTTCCTTATAAAGAGCATTTTTCAAATCGGCTTCAAGGTGAGCAAAATTGCAGGGTGAATATATCTTGATATCAGGTAATGTACTGAGAAAGGCAACATCAAAAAGTCCGTGATGTGTTTCACCGTCTTCACCCACAAAGCCTGCTCTGTCAACTGCAAGAAGAACCTTCTGCTTCTGCAGTGCAACATCGTGAATAAGCTGATCATAGCATCTCTGAAGAAAGGTTGAATACACCGCAAAAACAGGCTTCATTCCATTTTTGGAAAGACCTGATGCAAAGGTAACCGCATGCTCTTCAGCAATACCCACATCGAAAAATCTCTTTGGATAAAGCTCACTGAATCTGCCAAGCCCTGTACCGATACCCATAGCAGCAGTAATTGCGCAAAGGGAATCATCATTTTCTGCAAGACCGCACAATACTTCACCAAACTTGTCCGAGTAGCTTTTTGATGAAGTAATAGCCTCACCTGTATCCACATCAAACTTTGAAATACCGTGGAAAACGCTGGGGTCTTTTTCTGCGTGCTCATAGCCCTTGCCCTTAACAGTAATTACATGAAGAAGAACCGGACCGTTAACTGACTTTGCACTTTGCAGTGCATCACAAAGGTTTTCAATGTTATGACCGTCAATAGGTCCCATATATCTGTAGCCTAAATCCTCAAAGAATGTACTTTTTTCGTAAACCCTGTTTTTAATGTCGGTTTTTACCTTATAAAGCTCTTTGACAATCTTCTCACCGAAGGGTACCTTGTTAAGAACCTTTTCAGTGTTAGCCTTGAATGAATAGTACTGAGGTCTTGAACGGATTACGGCAAGATACTTTGCAAAAGCACCAACATTCTCTGAAATTGACATTTTGTTGTCATTGAGAACAATAATATGCTTCGCCTTGCTTCTGCCACCGTTATTGAGGGCTTCAAACACCATACCGCCCGTAAATGAGCCGTCACCGATTATAGAAATAACATGGCTGTTATCACCCTTAAGTGCCTTAGCCTTTGCAAGACCAAGACCTGCAGAAACCGAAGTTGCACTATGACCGCTGAAAAAGATGTCGTGCTCACTTTCGGTAGGTCTTGTAAAACCTGAAATTCCACCCTTTGTTCTGAGAGTAGAAAAACGGTCATACCGTCCGGTAAGAAGCTTATGGGTATAACACTGATGTCCCACATCATAAACGAACTGATCCTTGGGTGAATCAAAAACCTTGTGAAGAGCCACTGTAAGCTCAACCATACCAAGATTTGATGCAAGATGTCCGCCATTCTGCGACACAGTTTCTATTAACTTATATCTGATTTCCCCTGAAAGCTCATTTAACTTTTCGTAATCAAGCTTTTTAATATCCTTAGGAGAATTGATTTCTGAAAGCAATTTATATTCCATAATTTTAATCTCTTAATGTTTTCTTCTGGCAAGCATAAATGCAAGCCCCTTTAAGAATTCACTTTCTTCGCCGAATATACCCAGAGCTTCAACAGCTTCATCGGTAAGTCTGTCGGCATATTCCTGGGCTTTTTCAAGACCGAGAAGTGTATAATAGGTTGACTTTCCGCTTTCCTTGTCGCTGCCGATAGGCTTACCGAGATCCTTCTCATCGCCTGTAACATCAAGTATATCGTCAACAATCTGGAAGGCCTGTCCGATTTTAGAAGCATACTCTGTCGCTGCTTCAATTTTCTTTTCGTCAGCATCTGCAGCAATACAGCCCATTAATGCAGCACACTTTATAAGTGCACCGGTTTTAAGCTCGTCCATCTTGCTGAGAGTTTCAAGCCCAGCCTCACGGTTTTCGTTTTTAAGGTCAATTACCTGACCGCCTATCATACCGTTTGCACCGGCAAGTGCTGAAAGAGCTGAAATTGCCTTAACTGCACCCACGGGATTTTTCTTTGCAAAGTCGCTGTCTGCAATTACACCAAAAGCACGGGTAAGAAGTCCGTCACCGGCAAGAAGAGCGTATTCGTAGCCGTATTTGATATGACATGAAGGCATCCCCCTTCTCATATCATCGTCATCCATACAAGGAAGGTCGTCGTGAATAAGTGAGTAGGTATGCACCATTTCAAGTGCAGCAGCAAGGCTGAGAGCATCTTCAATGCTTCCACCGCACACTCTGCAGAATTCGAGAACAAGAACAGGTCTTATTCTCTTGCCGCCTATTGAAAGGCTGTAATTCATAGCCTCGTGCACAACAGCTTCACCGAAATCGCACTGAGGAAGCGCCTTTTCAAGATAAGCGTTGATTATATCTGCATAATCTTTAAGTGTATAACTCTTATTCATCGCTCTCATCCTCAAAGGTAAGCTCTGAAAGCTCAGTTATTTTCTGCTTTGCCGCAGTGAGAGTTTTATTGCAGAAGGAAACAATCTGCACACCCTCCTCGTAAAGCTTTATTGACATATCTAAATCATATTCACCACTCTGAAGCATCTCGGAAATTTCCTTAAGTCTTATCATTGCAGTGTCAAGTGTATACATTTCCATTTTAATTTACCTTTCTTTTCAGTTAACGGTGCATTCAACAGTGCCGTCAACAAATCTGATTGAAATCTGATCGTCCTTTTTCAGATCCTCAGCCGATCTCACAGTCATCATATTTTCGTCAAAAGCCACCGCATAACCTCTTGCAAGCACCTTGAGAGGACTTGTAGCATCAAGCTTTGCAGAGTAATGCATAAGGGCATTTTCGTAAAAATCCACCTTGTTCTTCAGATCGGTTTTGATTTTTGTTTCACAAGCCTCAAGGCAGGTTTCGTAAAACTCAATCATCTTGTGCGGGCTGTGGTCAGAAATAATTTTCTGCGCAGCCATAAGGTTAAGACTGTAGCGATATATTTTTTTATCAATCTCATCTATCATGCTGTCCAATGTTTTGTCGGCAGCATAAAGAATTTCTCTGTAATCGGGAGCAACAATTTCAGCAGCTGCCGAGGGTGTCGGAGCTCTCATATCACTTACGAAATCAGCAATTGTAAAGTCGGTTTCGTGACCTACTGCAGATACAATGGGAATTCTGCTTTCAAAAATTGCTCTTGCAACCTCTTCCTCATTGAAAGCCCAGAGGTCTTCAATTGAGCCTCCGCCTCTGCCTACGATAATTACATCAGCACCCTTAAGTCTGTTGAACTTTCTTATTGCTTCTGCAATCTGAGGAGCAGCTGAATCACCCTGCACCTGAACACCCTCAAAAACAATTTCACCTGAAGGATATCTTCGTGAAAGCACAGTGAGAATATCCTGAAGTGCTGCACCTGTAGGCGAGGTAATTACACCAATTCGCTGAGGATACTCGGGAAGCTCTTTCTTGAATTCTTCATCGAAGAGACCCTGCTTTCTCAGCTTTTCCTTAAGCTGCTCAAATGCAACTGTAAGGTCGCCTATACCCTCGGGAATCATATCGTCGCAGTAAATCTGATATGTGCCGTCTCTTTCAAAAACGGTAACACTGCCGCGGATAAGCACCTTCATGCCGTTTTCAGGCTCAAAGCGAAGCCTTTCAGCAGCACTTCTGAACATAACTGCCTTAATAGCGCTCTTCTCATCCTTAAGGGTGAAATAAAGGTGACCTGTACGGTAGTGGTTAGTGAAGTTTGAAATTTCACCGGTTATATAAATATTTTTAAGATTCATATCGCTGTCCATAAGGGACTTGAGATATGTATTAATCTGGGATACCTTTAAAACGGTGGACATTTATTTTTTGTTCTCCTTAAAGTAAGCAAGAATTGCAACGCCTGCTGCATTGTCTGCAGAAAACTCAGGACTTGCAAAAATGCCGTTATACTTTCTCTTTAATCTTTCTTTGATTAAGCTGTTACTCATAACTCCGCCTGAATAAACAATAGGCAGACAGCCGTATTCTTCAATAATTCTGTCGGTCATTGCTTCAAGTGCCGAGGCGATATACAAAAAGCAAAAGCGTGATATATCCTCCTTGCTTTCACCGTCTGAGAGCATTTTCCTGCACTTGTTTTCAAGACCTGAAAGGCTGACATCAGCACCCTTTGAAAACACCTTGATTTTTCCGAAATCTCTTTCACTTTTCTGCGAGAGTAAATCCATCTCTGCACCTGAAGGAAATCTCAGACCCATCATAACTCCTGCCCTGTCAATTGCCTGACCTGCTTTAAGGTCAAGGGAAGAAGCAATAAGGCTGCAGCTGATTACCTCATTTTCATCAGGCTCAACAAGAAGTGCCTCTGTAGTGCCGCCTGAAACATGAAAAGCAATAAACCTTTCTTTTCTGAGGTCGAGCCTTCCTGCACTGTAAAGAGCCGCCATAATATGACCGTTCTGATGAGAGGTAATTTTCACTTCCTTCTGAAGCGTACTGCCGAGTATTTTCGCAGTATTAAGACCCACAAGAAAGCAAGGCATATATGAGCCTTCAGCCATTCTTGGAAAAGCAGATGCACATATACCGTCAATTGAAAACTTTTCCTTCTGAAAAAGCTCGACTGCAACCTCCTGTAGCTGAACAGTGTGATGAAAAACTGCATCACTCTGTCGAAGACCCTTTTCGCCTTCCTTTACAGGAAGAAGCTTTTTACGGTGGGCAATTCTGTTTTCTTCGGGATAGTAAAGAGCAACTGAGGTTGTGTAATTACTTGTGTCAAAGCCAATGTATGCCATTTATCTGCCCAGCTTTTTTGCAACAGTTGCAAGCACACCGTTAATATATGATGCGTCTTCCTTGGTTGCATATTTCTTTGCAATTTCAACTGCTTCGTTGATGATTACACCAACAGGTAAGTCAGCGCTGAAAAGAAGCTCACAAACTGAAAGTCTGAGCACAGCTCTTGATGCTCTTGAAATTCTCTTTGCAGACCATCTTACAAGATTTTCGTCAATAAGCTTGTCGATTTCTTCGAGATTCTCATAAACCTTTCTTGCAAGATTTTCAGCAAAAGCATTCGCAGGGAAAAGCTCAAGCTCAAGAGCTGATTCAATAAGCTCAATTACTGTAACGTCATCCTGGAAGCTCTTTTCAAAAATAAGAATAAAAGCTAATTCTCTTGATTCATGTCTTGTCATAGGATTTTTTCCTTCCTGAGCAGTAATAGTCAGACTGCCTGATTTTATATATTCAGTTTATTATACCACAAATTTTAAATCCTACAACTATTTTATCTCAATTATTGTTAAATTTTCCGCAGAAATATGCGTATTTTTTTCAATAATTTCCGTAATTTGCAGAATAACCGTCTCATTCAGTGTATTTTTTTCCAAAATCACCTGACATTTACCATCATTAATCACAACAAGACAATCACTTCCCGTTTTGGCTTTTATCAGATTTTCCGCATCGGTCTGTGCTTTCAGGTTGGCAGTGTATTCTGAAAGCATGCCGCTTATGTCTGTTTTAGATTTTGTATCAAGATTCGGATTTTCAAGTATGTCCTCAATGTTGTCAATAATTTCGTCCTCAGTTTCGGTGCGTTTAAGTCTTGCTTCAGTAAAATACTTTACCGATTCAATCTGCGCTGAAGTTGTTTCTTCACTTGGGGCAGTTGTACCTGCAACAAGAAGAGAATCACCAAGATTACCGCTGACTTCTTCGGTTGTTGTGTCTGCAACATTTCCCTCAGTCATATACTGGGAATAATACCAGTTTACTCCCGTTGCCGCCACAAGGGCAATTACAAGAGTTGCCGCAAGTAATTGTTTTTTCTTAATCAATAAGCTCATAGCTACCTCCGTTATCCAGTGCTTACCACACTGATGTTTTTAGTGCTTATATCAAAAAGAGCCGATATAACCGAGATTATATGCTCTTTTGTTATGGGGTTATGGGCACCGTCACATACAACTGCCACACCCTTTACCTTCGGATAAACCGTTTTAAGCTTAAGTCCTGTTTCTTCTCCGTCGTTTTTTATGAGAATATAGTCACTGCTGAATTTCTGCTCATTTTCTCTGTAGCTTTCATCCCTGTTATAAGCAAACACATTTTCATCGCTTGCTTCAAGGGTTATCATTACCTTTACCCTGCCTGCACCTTCAATTTCTGAAATAAGCTTCTGCAGCTTTTCCTCCCATACTGAAGCATCTTCTGCTTTACTTTCCCCTTTAATTTCTGTGCTTTTTTCACTTGGTGTACCTGAAAGCAAAATCAGAAGCATTCCCAAAATTGCGGCAAAAATAATAAGTGCAGTTTTTTTATCCTCTTTAAGCACCTTTATCAGCTTGTTCAGCCGTTCCTTATATTCATTCTTCATAGCTTTCTAAAGCAAAAATCACTTCATTTACCTCCTTTACGCTTTCGTTTATCACACGCATAATCTCATCCTTTTCCTCCTCTTTAAGCAGCCCGCAAACTGTAATACGCTCGATTTTATCTCCCTCCAGCACACATTCAAGCTTTACATCAAAGCCTGCGTTTTTAAGTCTTTCATTAAGAAAGGAAATAATAATCTCCTCTCCCTCTTTATCTAAAAGCTCATCTGTTTTTTCCTCTACTGATCTGCTGATTTCTTCACTCTTATAAAAATGCAGATATTCAGAAAAATCAAGATTTGTAAATGCCGAAAAAATCAAAAAAATTACTATCATACCGCTGATTGCTTTATATGTATTTTTAAGCTTGCTTTCAGGAATCAGGGTAAGCATAACAGCCGAAGCAATTGCTGCAACCGAGCTGAGCTTAACCCACAATGTAAACTTTTCCATTTATTACCTCATGTGTTTTTTATTGTAATAATCAGCCCCGTAGATATTACAAGAATGAATATTTCAAAAATAATAAGTGCCATAAAAATCCTTGTTACAGAAGCACACATTCTGAATATTCCCGAAGCTTTATCAGTGCAGCAGATTTCAGAAAAATAGCCAAGAGCAGAAAAAGAAATGTAATACATAAAAAGCTCTGCAATTACGGGCACATTTATAATTGCAACGGCAAGAATACCGATTACCACTGCAGACCCCTTAATTAAATTGATACTGCCGAGAACTGAGGAATATGCCTCGCTGATTGATGAACCTATTACAGGAATAAAGCTCGAAAGAACAAAACGGATGCCTCTTACGGAAAGGCTGTCAACTGAAGCTGCCATTACATTCTTAACTGTGAGAATTCCCGAGAACAATGCACCTGCCGATGTCATTATTACGGTAAAAAGCCTGTTTACTGCCGATATAATTCTTGATGCTCTCATACTATCATTCATTGAAAAGGCTGTTACAACGCAGATAAATAAGCCGATAAAATCAACAAGCACACCGTTTATGATAAAGGACATAAGTTCACATATTCCAACCACAGATGTATTAAAAAGCACCGCACTTGCTCCGCTGCCTGAAAAAGACAGAATCAGGGTAAGCACCGGTATGTATGACACAATAAAGCTGTTGGTGATTTTCATAACTGAAACCGCAGGTGCAATTGTATTACGAAGCATTGGCATAACAATAACTGCAATCAGTGCCGTCATAAGAAGCTCAAAAGTTTTTTCTCTTTCGTCACCATATAGCAAAGTGCTGAAAAGCATATATATAAGCATAACAGAAAATGCTCCCGTAAGGCTTTTAAGTACATTCACTGCTTTACTTTTTATTTCAGGAGTAAAATACGATAAAATCTCACCGAAGGATAAATTGTAAACACCTGAAAAATCAAGGTCGGTTATACCTATTTCGAATAGAGCTTCTGCAACCTCATCTTCCATCGCAGAGAAAATACCGTCACTCACTTCGTCCTTAAGGCCGTTAAGCTCATACTCGTTTTCGGCATAAGCATCAGTGGTAATAACACTAACAAGCGACAGAAAAGTTATAAGAAAGATAAGTATTTTCTTCATGGCAGAAAAGCCGTTGCCGTTTCAATTACACTCTCAAAAAACGGAAATGCAATTGTAAGAAGCAGTACCCTTCCTGAAAAATCAATTGCGTCTGAAGCCAGCCTGTTGCCGCTGTCAAGTGCCGTATCTGATGCAAGCTTTGTAACAAGGCAGATAAGCGCACCCTTCATCAGTGCTGAAAAAATTACTCTCTCTGTCTCACCTTCATTAAACAAATCCCTCAGCCTTTCTACCGCATCAAAAAGCTTATCGGAAAGAAAAATAATCACCAAAGCAGCAAAAGCAACCTCAAGCAAAATCACCGCTTCACTTGAAAAGCTTTTCAGAAAAGTAATAAGAATGCACACTATAACACCTATAACCGCAATTTTGATTATCATATTAAAGCTCCGCCAGCTCTTTCAATATACTCAGTAGATTTCTTATTTCAGGAAGCAGAGTGAGAATAATAATTATAAGACCACTGAGCGTTATAAACACCGTGTACTCGCCTTTATCAGCCTTTGAAAGAAGCTGATTTACTATGGCAACAATAAGACCAATCCCTGCAATTCTGAATATAACATCTATATCCATTTTCCCTCCTTCAGAGTGCAAGAATGAAAACGGCAAATCCAAGAAGAAAGCCCATAACCAGGCTTAATCTGCCGTATTCACGCTGACTCTTTTCTGCTTTAATCAAAAAGTCTTTCATATATTCCTCATAGAGCCTGAGCATTGTAAGCTGAGACTCCGTATCCGTTGTGCCAAGCATTTCACCAAGAGAGCACAGCTTATTTTTCTCTTCTTTGTTATAAGAGCATTTACTCTCGCTTATTGCCTTTTTCCAGGCAGAAGGAAAATCCTCACCCGTTTTCATATACTCAGTGCACACCGATAAATAGTCGAGATTCTGCAAGGCTGAAAGATCTGAAATGCGGCTTAAAAGATTTATAATTGCTTCCTGTCTGTATGACAGCTCTACCCTGATATTGATAATAAGGCTTACCGTTTTTTCAAGCAATTCAGTGCGTTTTTTAAGCAATGCTGATATCCGAAATCCCATAACAGTCAGACAAATCCATATTATGCCTGCACCTGATAATTTCATCATAAAGCTCCTTTGTATTATAAATGGCATCAATTTCACCCACCGGCTCTTTTTTCAGCATTACAAGCTTATTGAATGAATAAGTTTCAATAAGCCGCTGAATCTGCGGTCGGTGAAGAAGCTCATTATAATCTGATGCGTGAACTGTAAGGATGAACTTTACACCTGAATTGACCGCAAGGCGAATCGCCTCAATTTCCTTTTCATCGCCCACCTCATCAAGGGCTATAATCTCAGGCGAAAGAGTTTTAAGAGCGATCATCAGCGCTTCGGTTTTCGGATAGCAATCGAGAATATCCGTATTTATCCCAACATCATTCTGAGCTATGCCTGAATTTACCGAGGCTATCTCCTGTCTTTCGTCAATAAGAGAAACCTTATACAATAATTTCTCAGAGGAAAGCTGACGCACAGCGTCTCTCAGCACCGTTGTTTTACCTGACGCAGGCGGCCCTGCAATAATCACACTCTGCAGTTCACTTTTATAAAGCTCGCTGATTATTCTGTCTGCAGACCCGTACACCTCTCTTGAAACCCTGATATTTATTCCTGAAATATCTCTCAGTGAGGTTATGTTTCCTCTGCTGTCACAAACAGCTGTGCCTGTTACACCTGCCCTGTGACCGCCTTCCATTGTTATGTAACCCTTTACTATACCTGAAAGATGGCTATGCACCGAATAACAGCAGAAACGGTTGAAGGTATCGTGCACTGCATCAAGCGAAGCATAAACCGTGCTTTCTGTTACCGTTTTTGTAATCGCACCGTCAGAATTAAGAAAACCCTTTCCTTTACCGCTTATAATTACAACAGGCTTTTCGCTTCTCATTCTTATTTCAAACACATTCTTCTTTTCACATTCATCTATATTTAAAAGCGCCTTTTTAAGCTGAGGTTCAACTGACCTTACTGCAAGGTCAAATTTCTCAATAAAAGTGTCTTTCACGCTACCGCCTCCTTTTGCTAAAGTCTATGACAGCGTGTCCGGATATAGAACACTTATTTCTTGACATTTGAGAAAGATGTGCTATAATACCAAGGTATGCGGGTATGGTGAAATTGGCATACACGCAAGATTTAGGTTCTTGTGTCGCAAGACGTGCAGGTTCGACCCCTGTTACCCGCACCAAACGAAAATCCGTTCACGAAAGTGAGCGGATTTTTCGTTTGTATTATTCATTTTTCATTATGCATCATTCATTATTCATTTCTTCAGAACGGATTTTCAAATGAAAAATTAATAATGAAGCCGCTTCGCTGATGAATAATGAATAATGTTTTTTCACTTACCGTTTAACTATCACGCGGCAATTCAGCGCCAATTCATTGACACAAATTCAAAAAGCATTATAATGTAGTCAGAGGTGTTAGTATGAGCAAAATCAAATCAACTGAAAATCAGACACAGAAGCTCTTTACGCAAAGACTTATTGATGCTTGTATTACCGTTTTGATATCGGGCTTTATTCTTGCCACATATCAGTATGACTGTACTTCGGTTCACACTTCAAAAGAAAATATGCTTGCAATTTATTTTGATATGTTCGATATTTTCTTTTCAATGGCTTTTGCTGTGTTTATGTATATTCTGCCTAACTTCATTGAATTTCTGAACGGCAAACGAATACTCTACAAATACACAAGCGAAAAGCAGTTGCCGACTAAATCCAGAAGATTCTTAAAAATTACACTTGTAACTGCCTTTATTACCCTTTGTGCAGTAACTTTTACCGACAAATACTCAAGGGTTGAATTTTATAATGACGGCAGTATCGTTGAATTCAACAAGCACAACGAAGTCATAATTGAAATAAGTAAAGATGATATAGATTATGTTGAATTAAAAACCAACCACTCCGTCGGCAAATATACTTCGTATTGGACAGAAGCTGTAATTTATGCAGGCAATAACGAGTTCACCTTAGGCTACGGAAATTATATTACACCCTACATATACGATGAAATTAATCCAGAAACCTTCGGAGAGTTATACGGTCTGAGAAAAGTTAAAGAAACCTTCGGTGATAAAATCAGAATCAACACAGAAAACATAGATACTCTTTTAAGAGTTGAACATTTGAATTATACTCAGGAGCAAGCCAGAGAGTTATGCAATATTTTTGAAGTGGATTATGATGAAATAGCGTCGTATCTTGAAGAATGGGACGTAGTTCTTGAGAACAGTTAATTAAAAAATCCGTTCACTGAGATGAGCGGATTTTCATTTCAATTATTCATTTTTATTAAGCCTTTCTCATAAATTTGTTAAATACTTGTTTTGTTCACATTTATATGCTATTATTACACAGTCGAATTTCGATTTCATCTGATTACATAGTAATCGTTGAATATAAATCATTAAGAAAGGGATTTGTATCATGAAAAAAGTTATCTGCAAGGTAGAATACGATACCGAAAACGCTGAGCTTGTTGCAAAGTTCACAAGCGGCAACTTCGGTGACGCAGACGGCTATGAAGAAAGCCTTTACAAAACAGAAAGCGGCAAGTTCTTCCTCTATGTAAACGGCGGTGAAGAATCACCCTACAAGAAAGAAGACATCAAAAGACTCGCTGCTGCTAAGGCTGACGAATGGCTCAACGCACACGTTTAAAATGAAAAAATACAGCTTACTTAAAGTAGGCTGTATTTTTTTCTGAGAAAAATTATCTCCTCACCCGTTATGAGTGAGGAGAATTTTTTATTTGTGTACTCTTATTACGGTTACGGAATACTGAGGTACAGTATAGTTGAATTTTTCGCTTACACCGTCTACAGTGAATTCTTCCATAATGCAATCTTCTTTTGCGCCAAGGATGTTGTCGTTACCGAGACTGTCACCGTAAACCTGATTAATGGTTGCCGTGCTCTTTACGTTTTCTGCATTCTGAAGGTCAATTGCAAAGGTTCTCTTTTCGCCTGTTACGTTTACAAGCTTGATAATTGTGTCACCTGTTTCATCAGTTGACACCACCTGATAAGCCTCTGCATTGCTGGTTGATTCAGCCTGATACTCAAACTGAAGTACATCATCGATATAACCTCTTACCATTATGCCGTCAACTACAATTTTAACATTATAGGTCTTACCGTCTTCAACAACAAAATCAGTTACTGTACCGGGAATCTCCCAGGTTTTTTCACCGTTTGTGAATCTCTGAAGACAGCTCTTTGTGTTACCCCAACCACCGATATTCCAGAAGATGTAGTTACTTTCGTCCTGAACGGCAAAAGGTATAATAAATCCTTCACTGCCGCCTGTTTTTGTGCAATCAACTGAATATGTGTAGTTGTTCCAATCTGTGTCACCGTAGAAGGTTACTGCACCGTGGTTGGTGTCGCTCATCCATTCTTCAGTGCTCATAAGCTTGCCTTTTTTGATTTTCCATTCACCGCTTGTGGGCTTTGACCAATCAAGGCCGAAAATACCGAGAGTGAAGTCGTTCTTGTCAATAGTCTTGCCTGTCTTGTTGTCAGTTACTCTGATATTGTCAAATTCAGCAGTTGTGTACCATGTACCAACACCGATTTTGCCCTTGAGATCAGCCGGAGTAATAAGTGCTCCGTCAAGCTCTGACTTAAGAAGTGATGTTCCCGCATTCTTTGAGAAAAGCTTCTGCACATAGTAGTTGATTGAACCTGTGCAAAGGTTATTGTTGAACCAGATAAGGTCAGGAGCCCAATGAGTTGCTGTAAGGTTACCGAAAAGAGGTGCGTACGCAGCCATCTTAACAATATCACCGTTTCTCTCAAGACCTGTCATATATGCAGCCTCAGCAAGTGCAGCCTCAAGTCTGTTTGACTTTGCAGCGTACTCGCCTACAAATACACCGATTGCACCGCCGTGGTTTGAATCAGTCATATTCTCTACATTTCTGGGATAATTCTTTTCATCATAGTAATCTGTGTTCTCAAGGAACCAGTGAGGCTGATTATAGTAATGCTGATCTGTTGCGCCTGCAAAATCAGTTACACTGTACTGAGGATTATCCTGAAGCCACTGCTTTGCGTTTTCATATGATTTAACATAATTTATGCTGTGTGTACCGTCGCTGAGGCCTGATGAATAAATAAGCTCAAGACCTTCATAAAGCTCGGGGTTCTTAGCTTTTTCTGAAAGGAAAAGATTGAGGAAAGCCTCGTATCTTTCAAAGAATACTTCGCCTTCGTTTTCATTGCCGATGCAGATATATTTGAGCTCGAAGGGTTCGGGATGTCCGAGAGAAGCTCTTACCTTACCCCATGTTGTATCTGCGTCGCCTCTGCAGAATTCAACAAGATCAAGCATATCCTGAAGATACTGCTTGAATTCTTCGCTGTCCATGGGCACAGGCTCTCTGCCTCTTGCCTGACAGTAAAGACCGCAGTTAAGTACAGGTACACCGATAGCACCCATATCCTCTGCAAACTGGAAATACTCAAAGAATCCTAAGCCGTAGCTCATAAAGCAAGGAAGAGGATCTTCTGTTGCACCAAGGTTTGTCCAGAGGTTAAGACCGTAGGGTCTTGCTGCAACATCACCGTACTTACCGTTAAATTCTAAGGGAAGTCCGTCTTTACCTGTTGCAATTGAATCCTTCCAGTTATATGCTGAGGCATAATCTACACCCTCAATAATACAACCGCCGGGGAAACGAAGGAATTTTGGTTCAATGGCCTCAACCATTTCAGCAAGATCCTTGCGAAGGCCATTCTTTCTGCCCTTATATGTATTCTCAGGGAAAAGTGAAATCATATCAAATACAAGTCCCTGATTGCTGTCGATTTTCACCTGAAGTGAAACACCTTTGTTTGCTGTGAGAGAAGAGGTAAGCTTAAGCTCGTACTTTTCCCACTTATCTGTTACGTTGTCAATTACAGCTGATGCTGCAACCTGACTGCCCACCATAAGATTTACATAAACCTTACCGGGTGCGCCCCAGGTTCTCTTGGTATACATTGAGAAGTTATAGGTTTCACCCTCAACACAGTTCATGCCGTCAAGATAGCCTCTGTTGGCAACACCACCGGGATAGCCTGTTGAATTATTGATGCAAAGGTAGTTGGGATTATTTTCGTTGAGTCTTACATCCTCTTCGTTACCGATCCACCATGTTGCAGTGCCGACACTTGTCCAGCCGTGACTTTTCTGGTCTTTAGCCTGATCGAAGTATTCAAATGAACGGTTGATAACCTTTTCTGCATAGAGACCGCCGTCAGCAGCAAAGTTGATATCCTCAAAGAAAACACCGTAGAGCATATCGCTGATATCGTGAATTTCATCTTCAACATCAACGGTAAGTCTGTAATCTGCACTGTCAGTATTGTATTCTGTAATACTGTTTGCATCAGGACGGCTTACAGGTTTAACCTCGTCACCGCCAAAAATTGAAAGTCCCATAAAAAATGACATAATTAACGCTGAAATTCGTCTGAGATAGGCCTGAATTTTAAACTTCATAGTTATACCTCTCTGATTTTATTCTGTGTATGCCTTTGCCTTTTCAAATTCGTCCTGAATTTCTGCTGAGGGTTTCTTAGTAAGAAGTGAAACAACAACAATCATAATTGCTGAGAAGATAAATGCGGGAAGAAGCTCATAAATTGCAAATGCACCGCCCATAGGAGCAAGCTTAAGCTTCCAGAAGAACACCATAAATGCACCGCTTACCATACCTGCAATTGCGCCCTGGTAAGTTGTTCTCTTCCAGAAGAGTGAGAAGATCATAATGGGTCCGAAGGTTGCACCGAAGCCTGACCAAGCGAATGATACGATATCAAAGATAACGCTGTCTTCCTTCCATGCAATTGCAACACCGAGAACACTGATAACAAGAAGAGCAATTCTTGAAACGAGCATTACGGATTTATCGTCATCACTTGATTTTGTAAATTTCTTGAATACCTTAACAGCCTTGGGTGACTTTTCATAGATGTTCTTAGCAAATGCTGATGAAGCAATAAGAAGATATGAGTCTGATGAGCTGATTGTAGCTGCAAGAATACCTGCCATAACAACACCTGCAAGAAGTGCGGGAAGAAGGCTCTTTGAAAGTGCAATAAAGATGTTTTCTGCGCCTGAAGCTGTAAGAAGTGATGTTTCTGTGGGGAAGAGAACTCTGCCCATTACACCGATTGCAACAGCTGCAAAAAGTGAAATAAGAACCCATACAGTTGCGATTCTTCTTGACTTCTTAAGCTCGTCAACCTTACGGATAGCCATAAATCTGAGAAGCACCTGAGGAATACCGAAGTAACCGAGACCCCATGACATTGTTGAAACTATCTTAAGGAAGCCGTATGATGTGGGCTCACCGAATACGGGAGCACCGTCAACTACCTGCTGAACACCGTTTGCATCAAGCACAGGGTTTGCAAGTGTTGTAAGTGAAAGATAACCGGGAATAGCTCTTGCGTTTTCAATAACTGCCTCAAGACCGCCCGCGTGAATTGTGCCTGTAACAAGAACAGTTACTAGAGCAACAACCATAACAATAGCCTGCATAAAGTCTGATACACTTTCAGCAAGGAAGCCACCGAGGAATGTATAAATTACAACGAAGATTGCACCAGCAATAAGCATTGAATGGTAGTTGTAGCCGAAAAGTGTACTGAAAAGCTTACCGCATGTTACAAAGCA
>JBGVFK010000040.1:0-21698 GCA_045121075.1 Acutalibacteraceae bacterium
TCCATACAGCCTTCATCATTATATACTGCTTACTTGCTGAAGAATAAGTATCAACATCGTGAAATGCAGCCTGATGAAGAAAATCTTCACGGATGCTTCTTGCCGCTTCCATCTTAAGTCGGTCTGTATCTGAAATTGCATCCATACCAACAAGTTTAACCGTTTCTTCAAGCTCAGCTTCTTCTGAGAGAAGTCTGATGAAGTCCGCTCTGAGCTTTGTCCATCCGGCATCAATATTATTGTTAAACCACTCACCCATTGAATTTGCATAAAGTGAATAGCTTGTAAGCCAGTTAATCGCAGGGAAATGACGCTTGTATGCAAGTGCTGAATCAAGTCCCCAGAAAACCTTAACGATTCTGAGTGTTGCCTGAGTTACAGGCTCAGAAATATCACCGCCTGCAGGTGAAACTGCACCGATTACTGAAAGAGTGCCCTCTCTCTGCTCCTTACCGATTGAAAGAACTCTACCTGCACGCTCATAGAATTGTGCAAGTCGGCTACCGAGATAAGCAGGATAGCCCTCTTCACCGGGCATTTCTTCAAGTCTGCCACTCATTTCACGAAGTGCTTCAGCCCAACGTGAGGTTGAGTCTGCCATAAGAGCAACATTATAGCCCATATCACGGAAATATTCCGCAATTGTAATACCGGTATAAATTGAAGCCTCACGTGCAGCTACAGGCATATCTGATGTGTTTGCAATAAGCACTGTTCTTTCCATAAGAGTTTTGCCTGTCTTGGGGTCCTTAAGTGCAGGAAACTCATTAAGAACATCGGTCATTTCATTACCGCGTTCGCCACAGCCGATGTATACGATAATATCAGCATCTGACCATTTTGCAAGCTGATGCTGAGTAACTGTTTTACCGCTGCCGAAAGGACCGGGAATTGCAGCAACGCCACCCTTAGCGAGTGGAAAAAGAGCATCAATAACTCTCTGTCCTGTAATAAGCGGCTCATTGGGAGCAAACTTTTTAGAATAAGGTCTACCTTTTCTTACAGGCCATTTCTGAGTAATTCCAACCGGATTTTCATTACCTTTTTCATCAAGAACAATTGCAACAACATCCTCAGTTGTGCATGTGCCTGATGAAATTTCCTTGACGATACCACCAATATCAGGCGAAAGCATAATCTTATGCTTAACAACCTCATTTTCCTGAACATAGCCAATAACATCGCCACCGTAAACACGGTCCCCCTCTTTGACACAAGGCTCAAAAACCCACTGCTTTTCTCTGCTGAGTGCAGGGATTTCTACGCCACGCTTAAGGTTATTTCCGCAAATAGCCGCAACATCATAAAGCGGTCGCTGAATACCGTCAAAAATTGAACCTATAAGACCAGGACCAAGTTCAACGCTCAAGGGCATTCCTGTTGATTCAACCTTTTCACCGGGCTTTAAGCCTGAGGTTTCTTCATACACCTGAATTGATGCTTCATCACCGTGCATTTCAATAATTTCGCCCATAAGACGTTCATCACCTACACGCACAACATCAAACATATTTGCACTTTTCATTCCCGAAGCAACAACAAGAGGCCCCGAGATTTTTATAATTGTTCCGTCGTTCATATCTTCACCACCGATATTTACAGAATATTTTTGCCGACTGCCTTTTCAACTGCTTTATTAAGGCTTTCCATTCCTTTTCCGGTATTACCAGAAGTACCCGGAATAAGAATTACGGCAGGTGTTATATTTTCTTTAAGTAATTCAATATCTTTTTCACAAAGCGACGCAAGCTTTTCGGTAATATATATTATACCGTAGCTTTGTGAAAGCTCCTTCAGCTTTTTTGAAGCTGACTTGCCGTCATATAATTCAAACACATCAAAGCCTAAGGCGGAAAATACTGCAACACTGTCTCTGTCACCCATTACAGCAATTTTATTCACCGATACCACCCAGCCTTTCTTTTATGACATTCATATCAGCACCGCTTTTTATAGCGGTCAGAATAATACCGATATTCTTAATCTCAGTCAGCTTTTTGTAATAAAAGCCGCATACGGGACTAAAGGAAAAAGCTGTATACTTAGACTCAGATGAAATTTCAATTATTCTTTCATCGCACCACTTTTCATAAGCTGCACCGCTTTCCTTAAAAGCTTCAGCACCTTCTTTATACACAGTTGACATAAGATAGTCATATAAAGAATCAAAGCCATTCAAAGCTTCTTCAATTAATCTTTCTCTAGAAACGAAGCAGCATTTGCCAACAGCTTCCTCGGTAAAGCTTCTGTCTTTTTTCGTAAGAGCACATCTGAAAGCAATTTTAATGTTGGCTGAATCACAGAAAAAGCTGTTGATTTTACTCAGAGTAGCATTCCTCGAATTTTCAGCAAATAACGCCATAGAATCAATTGCGACCTTATCAATGATAATTTCTGCACTTTGTCCGTTTTCGCTTTTAACGGCAGTTTCATAGGCTTTACGGGCAGTTTCTCCTTTATCAGAAAAGAGCCGTGTAAAATCTCTTTCAGCAAGCTTTTCCTTGATAAGCTCAAGATTGAAGCTTGTTGGTGTTACAAGATATTTTTCGGGCGATGTACCTGTAACAAGACATTTGACTGCAGCCTTGATATTAAAATAATCGTTTAATACGCAAAGGGTATCAAGCTCTTTTTTATCAGGCACACTTTCTGAAAGAAGCCTCCATAAGCTTTTTTTCTGTGCTGAAAGGTATTCCTGAACGTCATCAGAAGCTTCGTTAATCCAGTGTTTTTCTATAAGGAATTTTTCTGCGTTCTCAATATCGTCAAAAGAAAGAAGCTTAGCGTAGTCCTCTTTCTTTAAAAGCGAGCTTTCTACCGCTCTGATTCTTGCAACGCAGTATGCGTAATCTGTATCTCTCATCATAGCCCTCACCTTCAGCTGAACATAAAGGGACTGAGCATATCCTTAAGGTTTTCCATATTTTCATCAAAAACAGCTCTGAAGGTACAGTTAATTTCAATCTGACCGTAGGAAAGAATAAAGCCGTTTTCAATATCAATAGGCTGCTTTGAAATGTAAACTGCAGACTTTTCAAAAACCTCTGAATTAATCTGAAGCTCAAACTCCTCAGGAAGCCTGCCGAGATCGTAACCGTTCATAAACATTGTACATTCACCGGGCTGAATATACTTTACAAGCAGCTTTTTAACAAGATCAAAATACTCCTCGTCACTGAGCTTTTCAATTTCAAGATAAGCAGCAGAAATGACATCATTAAGAATTGCATTTCTGATTTCAAGATATCTGTTTCGTGTAATTGCTTCTGCCTTACCCTTTGCGGTTACAGTTATAAGCTCAGCATCTTTCTTAGCCTTTTCAACAATTTCACGGCTAAGCTTATTTGCATCCTTTCGAGCAGATGCGATAATATTCTTAATTTCATCAGAGGCACCCTTCAGAATCTTCTGACATTCCTCATTTGCCTCTTCATTAATCATATTGGTTATTTTTTCGAGTCCGGACACTCACTCATCTCCTTTTCGACGTATTTTTTTCAGCAAGAAAATCAGATGCTGATATTGAATACAGCGAGAATAGAAACGAGAAGAGCAAGTACTGCGTAGGTTTCAACAAGAGCAGAAAGTGTCATACCCTTTGCAGTCTGTGATGAATCTTTAGCGATCATTGAAACTGCTGATGCAGCAACTCTGCCCTGATAAACAGCTGAGAAATAGCCAGCGATAGCCATAGGAAGTGCTGCTGCAAAGAAAGCAAGACCCTGCGACCAGCTGAGCATAGCGGGTGTACCGCCAATAAGACCGATTCTGTTAAGAAGAAGAAGTGCAATAATAAAGCCGTAAAGACCCTGTGTACCGGGAAGAATCTGAAGAATGAGCACCTTACCAAAGAGCTCAGGCTTTTCTGTAAGAAGACCTGCACCTGCTTCACCGGCAATACCTACACCTCTTGCAGAGCCGATACCTGCAAAGCCTGCAGCAAAAGCTGCACCTAAAATAGCAAAAACTAAACCGAGATTATCCATATTTTTCGTCCTTTCTGATTGTAAAAAATTTAGAATTGATTTTAAAGGGAGTAAATGTTCTGCCTGAGCCTTCATAGAATTTTGAGAAAAATTCAACATACTGAAGACGGTTGGTGTGAACATAAGTTCCGATTAAATTAATCGCTATATTGATTGTGTGTCCAACAAGGAAAATGATTACAAAAAGCACTATATTGCCGGGCATTGCAGCAAGAAGATTAACAACATTTGCAATTACACCGGTTACAAGGCAAAGTGCAAGAAGTCGTGAATAGGAAAGTATATCACCGAGGTAGCCTGAAGCAGTGTTATAAAGAGCATACAAGCCACCGCCAAGCTTTCCTAAAATGTTCTTTCCGTTTCTTCCTGCTGTCAGCACAATAAGAGCTGCACCGATTGAAAGAAGAATTGTTCCGTAGGGCTTGATTTCATCAGGCACTGTGAATATAAACGAAGCACCCGCAATTGCAAAGCCTGAAACAAATATAACAACGGGAATAACATCAAAAATTGCACCGAGATAGTTCTTTTCCTTTATGAGCATAAAGAACCGTATCGCAAGACCTGCAAATAGATGTACAACACCGAACAGCATTGAATACATCAGAAGATCCATAGTATCGTTCATTGGCTCAAGCCACAAGGCAAGCGACGGCGGATTTTTAACACCCATAAAGTTCTTCATAACGGTGGGAATAAGATCACCGAACCAGCCACCGAAAAGAGTGCCCCAGAAAACAGTTGAAATACCGCAATAAAGATACATATCAACTGTCTTTTTCATACTACCTCTGACCTTCAGAATATGCTTTGCAAAAAGCATTGCAATTACCATTAGCAGACCGTAGCCTGCGTCGGAAAGCATCAAGCCGAAGAATGCATAATAGAAAAATGACATTACAGGATTCGGGTCAACATCTCTGTTTGACGGAGGTGAATACATATTTGTTATTCCCTCAACACCACCGGCAAAATCACCGTTTTCTATAAGAACAGGTACATTCTCGTTTTCATAATCAGGCTCTGAAAGCTTCATATATGAAACGAATTGCCGTTCAACCTCAAATTTGATTTCATCGGCGTACTTTTTAGGCACATAACCGCAGATATAAACCGTGCTTTCAGTAACACCGGTATTTTCTGCCGCTTTATACTTCGCAGCCTGAGCATTATAATAATCGTAAAGAAAACGTATTGACTCATATCTATCACGGAAGTGCCTGATTTCATTTTCAGCTTCCTCAATTTTATCTTCAATGAGCCTGATATTTTCTTTGCACTGCTCAATTGCCTTTTCAGCTGTCATCATAGGTAGCTTGTCCGGTCTGAAAAAGCCGATTTCATAAAGAACAGCCTTAAGCTTGTCCCCATGACTGCTGTGACACATAAATACAGCGTTTGTAAGCATCTTTTCGCTGTAAACAATTTCAGCTTCAACATCTGTCAGTTCGCCGTCTTTTTCTTCAATCAGCTCTTTAAGCTGCTCTGCTGTCAGCTTTTTTCTGAAGGAGCCTATGAAAATATTTGTATGCATAGTTCTTTGTGAGCCAAGAGGAATATCAAGCTTCTGCCAGGATGAATAATAGTCAAGATTGCTCTTTTCTCTGCTTATATCTTCCTTATATGATTTAATTCTGTTATCGGACTCGATAAGAGACAGACAAACATCGAAAATCTCTTCATTTTTATCGGCTATAAGCTTATATTCGCTGTATTCAATTTCACGCCAATCTGAAAACTGCTCAATAAAGCTCTTTTTAAGGTTGCAGCAACCCTCAAGAATTCTGAAAGCTTTTTCGGTAATATCACTTTTTCTGAGATATTCCGCAACAGTTTCATCAGTTTTATATTTTATCAGCTCTTCATGAGAAGCATTTTCTATTTCTGTAACACCTGCATTCTGCAGATAATCCATAAGCTTTTTGCTCTCATTAAGATGAGCAAGAATTTCAAAATATAGCAGCTTGGTTTTTGCCATAGTACACCTCCTTTTCAAAAGGATTCATATATATTATTTAGTTATTTCTTCAAAAATCATTCTAATTGCTTCTTCATACTGCTTTTCGGTATCAGCTATTGATTTCTTTTCTCTCATCTCAGCAAGCTTTTCTGCCTGCTTTATGATACCGTCAGCACTATATTTTGCATCACTCAGAATAATATGCGCCTGACTTTCAGCCTGTTTTTTTGTGTTTTCAATCATTGTTTCGCACTGCTTCTTAGCATCCTCAATCATTTTATCAGCCTTAAGCTGTGCATTTCTTTTAAGCTGGCCGGCTGCCGCTTCAGCCTTGAGCGCAGCCTTTATCATTTCAGAAGCCATATAGTACACCCCTTATTATAAAAGCAAGAAAAGATTATAGCCGCTGTCGGTCAGCATACAACTGAGGGTTGTAATGGTAGACTCGTCAGGTGTTAATCTCATAACAAGACTTGCAATAAACAAAAGTATAAGAGAAAGAGCGATAAGCGCATAGAATATAAGCTGTTTAATTGCTTCAACGTCTCTTTTTACCGGTTTTTTCTTTTTTATTTCAGGCAGCTTTTCGTAATTCTCTGACCTTCTCTTTGCCTTCTGTCTTTTATACATAGGAATCCAGTCAGGAATATTAATTTCGCTCTTAAGGTCAGGAGCAATCCACTCCTCACCTAAGTCGTCGAAAGGGTCAGCGTTCCCACCCTCCTCTAAAGTGGGCACCATAACCTGTGTTTCATCTTCTACCTTTTCTGAATAAACATCATATTTGATATTTTCGTCAAACTCAGTTGTCATAAGCAGCTTTTTTAAATCTGCATACATTTCATTGGGAGAAGCATATCTTTCAGAGGGATTAAATGCACAAGCTTTTGCAATAATCTGCCAGAGCTTTTCTGAGCAAAGAACAGGCTTCTGAAATTTTTCACCCTTCATTCTTCTTGCAGTTGCTTCATTGAATGAATTTACCGTCAGCTTCTGAGGATAGGGCTCAACAAAAGGAAGTCGACCTCTGTTTGTAAGCATATAAAGAACAAGACCTAACGAATAAGTATCTGCACTTTTGCTTACCTTGCCTGTTCTTATAAATTCAGGAGCCATATAATACTGTGTGCGCTTATAAGCAATTGAGCTTTTTGAAGGCTCAAGGCAGCTGAAGGAGCCAAGATCACCAAGCTTGCACACACCATTGCGATCAAAAAGAATGTTTTCCGGCTTGAGATTTGGGTAAGTGTAATTAAACTCTCTGCACTTAATAAGTCCTCTGCAAACAGAAAGACCGAGTCTTACAGTTTCTTCATAAGTAAATGAGAATTCTTCAAGAAGCTGAGAAAGTGAGCGCATCTCCTGAAGCTTAATAAGTACAAGCTTACCCTTGTTATCACTTGCGTCACGCACCTCAAGAGCCTCATAATTAACAATATGTGTGCCCTTATCAAGTTTTTTTACTGTGATAATATTGCGCTTGATTTTTCTGATAATTTCATCATAATTAAGGCTCTGCTGTTCATCAGCTTCTGCACCTGCGCGTGCAAAGCCTCTTTCGTTTCTGTTTTCGCCGAGTCTGATTATTTTAAGAATTGAATTTTCTTTTGTGCCGTCAGGTCTAGTTCTGTAAATACTGAAAACCTTTCCGTCAGTACCTGAGCCAAGCTGTTTATCGGTATACCATTCACCGAATACGGGGTTCAATGAATTTGACATAATAACTACTCCTTATTAACATTAAACACTTTTATGAAGCATAATAATATATAAACAAATTTATTCAGCTTATTATAACACACTTTGCCATAAATTGTCACCATTTTTTTGAGAGATTTTTCAATTAAATATTTTTTATCTTATATTGACATTCTACGATTAAAATATTACAATAATGGAGTAATAATTTTAGTGAGGTATTATATTATGAACGAAGAATTCGGACCCGATATTGTAAGCGTAACCGACGAAGACGGTATTGAGCATATTTTTGAAGAGCTTGACCGCATTGAAACTGATGACGGCAACAAATATGTGGCTCTCATCCCCATCTATGACGATGAAGAAGAAATTCTTGATTCTGACGGTGATGTTCTCATTCTCAAGGTAATTGAAGAAAACGGTGAAAATTATCTTGTTCAGATTGAGGATGAAAAGGAATTCAACGAAATCGGCAATATTTTTGAGGACAGACTCATAGAAAAATATGAAAAAGAGGCTGCTGAAGAATAATTCTTAGCCTAAAAGAAAAACTTAATATTAATCCTGCTGTGTTCGATAATTATGATAGTTATAACCCAACACTCATTTAAACGGAGAGATGCTTTGTCAGCGGATTGCAGACCTCCCACTCTTAAGTGGACGAAGGGAGCGTGAACCTGACTCGCTATCACCACCCTGCTTTCAGGCAGGTTATACACATCATTTCCGGCACAGCGGGATTTTTATTATAAAATTAAGCACCACTAAATCAGTGGTGCTTAATTTTATCCCAGTGCAACATCAAGACTCATCATAATAATAAACCCTGTATAAAAAGAAACAATTCCGCTTCTGAATTTATTTTCATCTGAAAAATCGGGTATCAACTCTTTAATCACTACAAAGAACATTGCACCAGCAGCAAAGGAAAGCATAAACGGTAAAACCGGAACTAAAGTTCGTGACATAAAAACAGTTAATAATACAGCTATCGGTTCAACAACACCCGATAAAGTCCCCAAGAAAAATTTCCTTATTCTGTTTTCATCTTTATCATACGGTAACGAAACAATTGCTCCTTCAGGTATATTCTGAATTGCAATTCCGACACTCAGTAATAAAGCACTGACCGCTAAAGCTTCATCGCCAATACAAATATAAGCCGAATAAGCTGCTCCGATTGCCATTCCCTCAGGAATATTATGAAGCGTTACTGCAAAATACAACATTTTTCCTTTGCAATTGTTATCAGTAAATTTTTCTGAGATCCTTTCTGATAAAAGCATCATATATAAACCTGCTACAAGACCTATGCACGGCTCAACAAAGCTTAATCTTCCGAGGGTAGAATATTCAATTGCAGGCAACAGCAAGCTCCATACCGATGCTGCTACCATTACACCGGAAGCAAAACCGGAAAGCATTGATGATATTCTATCATCGAGCTTTTTAAAAGACACAAATGCGGCAAAAGCGCCTAAAGTTGTTCCTAAAAGAGGTATCAAAGCTCCCGACAAGACCTTAAAAAGCAAAGAAATCACTCCCTTAGTTATCCTATGCGGGAGTGATTATTATGTTACCTTTTAAATTTATCAATGCGTTTAAGCAGGTTAACCATCGGTATTACAAGTAGTCCTGCAAAGAAGTTAGAAACACCGTGAACTGTGTCGAAAATTGCACCTGCGCCAATCCATGCAATCATCTGCTTAAAATCAAGACCGAACATTATTGCTTGTGCCGGTGCGTAAAGAATACCGAAAAGAAAGCCGTGTAAGCTACAGATTACAGCGTAAACAATAACTGCAACCTTATAAGGCATATTCTTCGGCAGAATCATTATAACTGCCCAAAGAATTGTCCACAAATATAAATAAGGAATCCACCATGCATTAAAGCCGTTGAGCACACCGAGAAGCATAACAAATACATAAATAGGTATAAGTGCTTTCTTTCGGTAAACTAATGTAAATGCAATTGTAAACATACCCAGAAGATGCACATTCGGTGCCCACTCAAGAATCAACTTAGAACAATACATTATTGCTCCAAGCATGGAGAAAACCGAAATTTCGTAAATCGTAAGCGACTTTTTTTTGTTATTACTTTGTGTATCTGAGTTCATAAACATCTCCGTCATGAAGTTCTGTCATATCCACACCGGTACTCATAAGCTCACCGTCTCTGTCGTAAAAGCCCCAATAAGCACCGTCCTCTTCATAAACAGCCTTCATACCGTTTACATGGCTGATATAAAGACCAAACTGACCCTCACTGCCTTCAACAAGATTATTTTCAATAAGAGCCTCACCTACTGTTTCAGCATCAGAATAAATGTTGAAAACAATGGTTTTACCGTCAGCAGTAACCAACATTCCGAGATGCTTTTCGCCATTGATGAACTCTGTATCTTCTGTGTAAATTGCATCATTCCACAGCCAATTATCAGATGCTTCAGGAGGTGTTTCGTTACCGCAGGAAGCAAAGCTGAAAACAGCGATTACAACAAGGAGAAGTGCTAAGATTTTTTGAGTTGACTTTTTCATTTTTTGTCCTTCTTTCATGTTTTTCACAAAAGACTAACACAAAAGCACCCTTCCGAAGATGGGTGCATAAAAGTAGAAAAAGCACTCCCCTTCATTTGCCCAAGGGTAATTTTGCAAGACACAGAAAGGTAAGCATTCCGACTTGTGCAAAGCATTTACGGTAATGGCTGTTGTCACGGATTTTCACCGTGTTTCCTTAACAATTCTGCGGTTATTCACTTGTGTAACTGAATTCTAACATAGAACAACCAGAAAGTCAACGTAATGTTTTGAAATAAAATTAAAAACTATTAAATATTTTTGCTTTTTATTCGATATTACTATTGCTTTATTATATAAAATTTGCTAAACTGTCCTGTGGTGATTTAAATGAAAAACAATTATAAATGGTACAAGCTGGACACAGCAGCGAATATGTTCGCGTCAATTCAGACGAATGATTCATCAAGAGTTTTCCGTATTTCCTATGTGTTCAAAAACGAAATTGTAAATCCTGAAATACTGAAAATTGCAGTAAAAGATACAATGAAGCGTTTTCCCTCCTTCAGCACAAGATGTAAGGAAGGCTTCTTCTGGGCTTATCTTGAGCATACTGACATAATGCCCGAAGTAAAAGAAGAAAGTGAAATGCCTGCTGCGCTTCAGAATCACGGCAAAAACGGCGGCCCCGATTTACGCGTGCTCTACTATAAACGCAGAATTTCTGTTGAAATTGCTCATGTTATTACAGACGGAGACGGTGCTTTTGAATTTACAAAATCACTTGTAGCTCACTATATCAATCTGGTTGACAAAACTGCAAACAAGGATGAATCAGTCACTTCAACAAGAGTTCAGCATACCGAGGAAGAGTCTGAAAATGCATACAAGCGATACTATAACGGCAAAGCTACAAAAATTCCCGAGCTTACCGATTCTTATGCTTTTCCCGAGAAGCTTGACCATGATTATCTTAAGGCTGTTTCAGGTCTTATGCCTGTTGTTACTCTGAAGGAAAGATGCCATTTTCACGGTGTAACTGTTACAGAATATCTTTCAGCAGCAGCGATTTATGCAATTATCAAATCTGAGTCTCAGCCAATAAATAACCACATAAGAATTTCAATTCCTATAAATCTCAGAAAAGATTTCCCCACAAAAACTGTAAGAAACTTTGCCTGCGACACCACTATCAGCTTCAGTCCTGAAGGCAGAAACGATTTTACCTTTGAAGATATTCTGAAGGCTGTAAAGGGCGAAATCAAGAAGAGTCTTAACAAGGAAAAGCTTCAGAATTTCATCAATTCAAACTATTCAAAAACAGTTAACCCTATTTTACGCATTGTGCCTTACCCCATCAAAAAGGCTGTTGTTAACTCATCGCAGATTAAGAATCATATCAACGGTATGACAACCATCATTTCAAACATCGGCATAATTGACTATCCCGAATGGATGCTCAAAAGAATTGAAAGAGTTGATGTAATCAGCGGCAACGGAACTGTTTATGGTCTTCCTGTTATTTCAACCTGCGTAACCGTGGGAGATTTTCTTAACATCTGCTTCAGCCAATGCTTTAAAAGCACTGCTTTCTGCAAGGAGCTTTTCAGAGTAATTTCAGCTGACGGTGTACCTGTTAGAGTTGAAACCTCAGACGGAAACGGTTATGACGAAGCTTCAAGAAATGTTGAGGGCAAGAGATGCATAAGCTGTAATATCGACCTTGGTGAAGAATATACGGTATGTCCTCTTTGCGGTGAAAAAACCGCTAACGAAGCAAAGCTTATAAAAGGGCTTAAAACTGCAGAGTATCCCCTTACATTCTCACAACCGACCCACGAAAAGAAAAAAGTGAAGGAAGCACCTGTTTCAAAAGAAAAGCTGAAGGCTTATTTCAGCATCTGATTACAACAGACAAGCATATAAAATTAAAAATCGTTCAGGGTGATGCCTTGAGCGATTTTTCTATAGACAAATTCTCTTTTTAGGATTATAATTAAACCAATAATTTTTGCGAGGATAAAAAATGGAAAATTTAGAAAAAGCTGAACTTTTTGAAAGAACGCCAATATCAAAAGCAGTAATGAAAATGTCAGTCCCCACTGTTATAACCTCTCTGGTAATGGTAATTTACAACCTTGCCGACACATTTTTTGTGGGTATGCTTAATGACCCAATTCAAAATGCAGCTGTAACTCTTGCGGGACCTGTTCTTCTTGCATTTAACGCAGTTAACAATCTTTTCGGTGTAGGGTGTTCAAGTATGATGAGCAGAGCCTTAGGTGTTAAGGATTACGAAACTGCAAAGCGCACATCAGCCTTCGGACTTTACTGCTCAGTTTTTGCAGGACTTCTTATTTCACTTTTTATAACAATATTCAAATCACCTGTGCTGACAGTGCTTGGCGCTGATGAATTAACAACAGAAGCTACTGCTGAATATCTTCTCTGGACTGTTTCATTCGGTGCGATTCCTTCAATTTTCAATGTAGTTATGGCATATATGGTGCGTTCTGAAGGCTCATCACTTCACGCAAGCATAGGCACTATGAGTGGCTGCTTACTTAACATAATCCTTGATCCGATTTTTATTATGCCCTGGGGTCTTGGTATGGGCGCAGCAGGTGCAGGTCTTGCAACCTTTATATCAAACTCATTTGCATCGCTTTACTTTATTATTCTTACAATAATCAAGCATAAAAACAGTGTTGTATGTCTTAACCCGAAGAAATTTACATTCAGCAAGAAAATCGTATTTGGCGTGTTTGCAGTTGGTATACCTGCATCAATTCAGAATCTTCTCAATGTTACAGGTATGACAATTCTTAACAACTTCACTGCTGCCTTCAATCCCGATGCTGTGGCTGCAATGGGTATTTCATATAAAATTAATCTTATACCGCTTCAGATAGCCTTAGGTATTTCTCAGGGTGTTATGCCCCTTATCAGCTACAATTTCTCTTCAAAAAATTACGATCGAATGAAGGCATTTATCACATTTACAACAAAAATTGTTCTTAGTCTTATGACGGTTGTTACAGTGCTCTATTTCATTTTCTCAAGAAATCTTGCTTCACTGTTTATTGATACAGAAACCGTTGTTGAATATTCCGCATCATTCCTCAGAGGTATGTGTCTTTGCCTTCCCTTTATCTGTATGGATTTTATGGCTGTTGGTATTTTTCAATCCTGTGGTATGGGTAAAAAATCACTTGTGTTTGCAATTCTCAGAAAAATTGTGTTTGAAATTCCCGCAATATATATACTCAACCACTTCTATCCCCTTTACGGTCTCGCTTATGCACAGACTGTTGCAGAGGTTATACTTTCAACAATTGCAGTTTTTGTACTCATTAAATTATTTAAGGATTTAAAATCAGAACAACTGACAGAAGAGGTGTAAGCTATGGAAAATAAAGTAATTATTGTAACCGGAGCAAGCTCAGGAATAGGCAAAGAAACAGCAAAGTATCTTGCAGATAACGGTCACACCGTTTATGATTTCAGCCGCAGAGATATTACATTTAAAAACATTTTTCATTTAAAGGTGGATGTAACTGACGAAGAAAATGTTATAAACGCAGTAAAAGAGGTTTACTATAAGGAAGGCAGAATTGATATTGTAATCAACTGTGCAGGCTACGGAATTTCAGGCGCTGTTGAATTTACCAAGACCAAAGATGCACAGCGACAGTTTGATGTTAATTTCTTCGGCACAGTTAATGTCAACAAGGCGGTTATACCTTATATGCGCAAGCAGCACAAAGGCAGAATCGTCAACATAAGCTCTGTTGCTGCGGTTGCTCATATACCCTTCCAGACCTATTATTCTGCTTCAAAAGCAGCGCTTGAATCTTACACTAATGCTCTTGCAAACGAAGTAAGACCCTTCGGTATAACAGTAACCGCCATTGCACCGGGTGACATCTGCACTGATTTTACAGGTGCGAGACAGAAATCCTTTGATGGTGATGATATTTACGAAGGCAGAATACTCAGAAGTGTTACCGGTATGGAAAATGATGAAGCAAAGGGCATGAGCCCTGAAGTTGCCGCTGCTTACATAGCAAAAATCGCTCTTAAGTCAAAGGTTAAACCTGTTTATGCAATCGGTTTACAATACAAATTCCTGAGTGTGCTTTGTAAAATTTTTCCTTGCTCATTCAGAAACAGAGTTGTCGGTATGCTTTATGCAAAATAAAAATCTGTTGCATTGTTCAGTTCAAATATGATATAATGGCAACGCTAAAATAAAACACGTAAAAAGGAAGGATTACTATGCTTGAAAAGCTTTTTAAGCTCAAAGAAAACAACACAAACGTAAAAACAGAAATAATGGCAGGTATAACAACCTTTATGACAATGGCTTACATACTTGCTGTTAACCCTAGCATCCTTGCAGATGCCGGAATGGACTCAACTGCTGTTCTTCTTGCTACAGCTATCGCATCTTTCATCGGCACTGCTTGTATGGCACTTATGGCTAATATGCCTTTTGTTCTTTCCGCTGGTATGGGACTTAATGCTTATCTCGCTTACACCGTTGTGCTTGGCATGGGATATTCATGGCAGATTGCTTTATTGGCTGTTTTTGTGGAAGGTCTTATTTTTATTGTTCTTTCACTCACAAACGTTCGTGAAGCAATATTCAACGCTATCCCTCTCACACTTAAAAGAGGCGTTTCCGTTGGTATAGGTCTGTTTATCGCTTTTATCGGTTTACAGAACGCAGGACTTGCTGTTGATTCTTCAACACTTGTAACCATCACAAGCTTTAACGATAATTTCAACACCAACGGCATCTGTGCTTTACTCGCTCTTCTCGGTCTTATGTTTACAGCAGCATTACATATCCTTGGTGTAAAGGGTGCTATTCTTATCGGCATTATTGCAACATGGGTTGCAGGAATTATCTGCCAAGTTACAGGTATCTATGTACCTACACCGGAAAGCGGCTTCTATTCACTGATTCCTTCTGCGATTATTTCATTTGATTTTTCAAGCATAGGCAAAACTTTTGGTCAGTGCTTCAGTGTTGACTGGAATGCAATCCGCCCCCTTGATTTTATGGTTGTTATTTTTGCGTTCCTGTTTGTAGATTTATTTGACACCCTCGGAACACTTATCGGTGTTGCGACAAAAGCAGATATGCTTGACAAAAACGGTCGTCTGCCGCGTATTAAGCCCGCACTTCTTGCGGATGCAATCGGCACTTCAGCCGGTGCAGTTTTAGGTACATCAACCGTTACAACATTTGTTGAATCTGCTTCAGGTGTTGCTGCAGGCGGACGCACAGGTCTTACAGCTATGGTTTCAGGTGTTCTTTTCCTTTTATCAACACTGTTTGCTCCTCTTTTCACTTCAATCCCATCTTTTGCAACCGCTCCTGCACTTATTATGGTAGGCTTCCTTATGGTAAGCTCAGTTACAGAAATCAGCTTTAAGGACGATAATCTTACTGAAGCAATTCCTGCTTATATCGCTATAATCGCTATGCCGCTGTTCTACAGCATTTCCGAAGGTATAAGCTTAGGTATTATCTCTTATGTTATCCTTAATGTATGCACAGGCAAAGCAAAAAAAGTTACTCCGTTAATGTACATCCTTGCTGTGCTGTTTGTTCTTAAGTACATTTTCCTTTAATTGAATACAACTAAATAAAGCTAAAATCACCCGGAATTTTCATCCGGGTGATTTCTTTTAATAGAACAGCTTTGCGTATACATCAAAGTTTTTATTAATGCCTGCATTTTTCTTTATGGCTTTGATTCTCGATGTTTGCTTTTTATCAATATAAATTGTCTTTTCTTTATAATCGTTTTCACCGTTACGGTTTCTGCCTACGCCCCAACCGTGCTCAATTACGTTGTATTTCACAGTGTAGCCTGCAGTCTGCTCATCCATATAAATACCGCTTGTTGCGTAATCAGCCCATTCGGGAAGATAAATATCATGGATATAATTACCGCTGATTTCAGAATCAGGCTGTTTTGAAAGAGTGTAGATACCGCCTGCGTCACAAAGCACCTGACTTGTGTGGTGAATATCATTATTAAGAATACGGTTATTTCTCATAGTGCTATCCTCAGCTGACCAGCCAAATCCTACAGAAATTCCTGTATACGGAGCATAAGAAACCTCGTTGTTTGCAATAAGAATATTTCTTGGATAACCTGCACCAATAGCAACACTGCTCTGATAATCAGTACCGATGTTGGTAACGAGATTGTTTACAATTCTGTCGCCATCACAGATGTCACTTTCATTTTCGGTATTGTACACAATGTGCATATCAGTGTTTTCATCAACTGCAAACTGAGCAACCATAATACCGTTACCTGAAATATTTCTGATTATATTATCCTGTACGAGTGAATTTTTAGTACCTTTCGCAAGGTCAAGACCTGCCGCACCGATGTTTTCAATTGTACAGCCTTTGATTATAAGATTCTCTGTATCTGCGGCATAAATAGCAGCAGATGGTCTGAGCACACCAATATCATTAGTTGCAAAAATGCAGTAATTAGCATACATTCCGCCCTGAATATCTACAAGACCCTCAGTTGAAGGCACAGTCCAGTTGCTGTAAGCAAAGGTAAGATTTTCAAAAGAAAGATTCTTTATCTTACTTTCATTCGTAGGCTCAAGCTTCATAAGAGTTTCAAGCTTTGGTGCAATAACCTCTGCAGTTGACATATCTGTACCTTCAGGCACCTTAATATAAACTGTAGCTGTAGCTTCATCAAGATACCATTCGTTATCTTCGTCAATAAGCTCATAAGCATTTTCGATATAGTATGTAAACTCACGGTTATTCATATGTGAATAGCCGTCAATATCGGGATGAGGTCTGTTAAAAATGAGACCATTTTCCTCGTCCTGAATACGGATAATTGTTACATCATCATTCGTTTCAGCTGACTTTACACGAAGCACATTCTTTACCCATGCTGTGAGAATATGAAGCTCAACATCCTCTAAATTATTAAAATTTTTAAACTCATCAGCCTTAAGATAAATTTCACCATAGTCTGCCTGAACAAGAGAGGTTTCATCCCAACGGTTAAGATTTTCGGGAATCATTGTACCGTCAGCATAAAATCGTGATGCACCTATAATTTTAGTAGAATAATCACCGTTACTTCTTGATCTGATAAGCTTTTCGCCATTCATATAAAGCTGTCGGAAAAGCGTGCCATCTTTTACCGCAGCTGAATAGATGTTATTTTCTGCATCATAGAGAGTAAAGCCGTTGATTTTATCGCCACCACTGACAAGTGCATTACCGTCAGCAATATATCTGATATACCAATCACCTGAAGCTGAGTCTCTCTCATCAAACACAATTGTGTCGGAAAGATTATATGTACCTTCACCAATATGAACAACAATATTACCTGTCATATTGTTATTAACTTTTCTTACCTCATCTCTTGCTCTTTCAATAGTAGCAAACGGCGCTTCAGCAGTACCTGTATTACTGTCACTACCGTCGACACTCACATAGTACTCAGCCATAATTTTTTGAGGCTTATAAATTACACTCGTAAAATTCGTGCAGCCCGTTGCTGTAACAAAGAATGCAACCATAATAGTGATAATTCTTTTAGCATTGTAAAACATATCATTTCTCCTTTTACAATTAAATCATTAATTCTCCACTGATATTTCCCAACCGCTTAAATCTCCGCTTATACACTCAACACTGCAGTTGCCACTGCTGATATTTACTTTTGCAAGAATATCAGGAAGAACAAGTGGGAAGATAAGATTATCAGTTTTAGGTGAAAAGCTCAGCTTTTTATTTTCGTAGTCAACCTTCATACCTGAAGCAGCGATAAGAGTACTCCACGCTGACATAGGTCTTGTGTAATGATGACCGCACTCCCAATGATCCCAGAAATGACCAAATCTGAGCTGATTATTGTGTATTAAATCAACTACCGTATCAGCTATATCCTGATTACCTACCGAAAGGGAAAGAGCAGAAAATACATAATCTATACCCGTCCAGACAGCCTTTGCCTGGCAATTGTTATATGAGTGTATCGTGGTGTTTTTACCCTCGGGAACAGAAGCATTAAGAAGCCCCTGCTCTTCATCAAAATTGTTTCTGAAGATAAATTCAAGAACCTTACCGATTCTTTCATCAGGGATATTACCTCCGATTCCTGCCATTCTGAGGAACCATTCACCGTCAAGCTGATCTGTCATAAGAGCCTCATCGGTTTGCTTACTGTCAATCCATAGATTATAATATTCACCGTTCCAGAGCTTTTCCTCGAGTGATTTCTTGCCTTTTTGGAGAACTGCATTCCATTTTTCCTTACGGCTGCTGTCACCTATTTTTTCAGCAATAACTGTTGAAGCTTTAAGTGCCGCCAACCAAAGAACTGAAATATATGTAGAAACACCTGAGAAATTCCACGCATCATAGGTATTGCGCTTTGTGTCGTGATCAGGTAGCCCGTCGCCGTCTGTATCAAGTTTTTCAATTGAATCCATAGCTCTTTTAACATTATCCCAGAGTGACATCAGGTACTCCTTGTCGCCTGTAAACATATAATCACGAAGCACCATAAGCACAAACTGCATATTCATATCAACACGGTCATAGCCACCGTCAACCTTTTCTAAGCCGGGCTTGAAGAGATGGTGCACTCTGCCATCCTTACGCTGAAATTCAACACCCATTTTCATCTGCTTTTTCTGAAGGTCAGGAAACAGATTTATCAGGCCGAATGAAGCGTGATATGTTATGTCTGTAGTATGGAAGCCACAGAAGCCATGACCCTCCCACAGACCAAATTTACCGTTTTTAAGGTAATGTGAACTTTTAATCAGCTGAGAAATGTTAGATGACCATGCATCAGGATAAATCGAAGGAAGATTTGTACAGTAAAGAAGCTTTGCAAATTCAGCAGCCTTTTTCTGCACATTTTCACCGTTCTCAATCAAAAATCTGTTAACCTCCAAGGAGCTTTTATAAAGATTCTCGTAATAATGTCCTGTCTTTTTATTTTTCAAGGGGTAAAGGTTCGGGAAATACCAGGAAAGAACAAAGCGAACACTTTTCTTTTCTTTTGGTAAAAGCTTAATTTTGCTGCAAAGAGCACATGAACCGAAGTCTTTTTTTATTCTGAACAGCTGTTGCTTATGGCAGCATCTTAGAAAAGCGATTTTGTCTTCTCTTGTTTTAAGAAAATCAGGCTTACAGTGCTTTATTCTGTTTATAATTGATGCTGCAAAAGGATATGCCGAATACTCATCGCATAGTGAGGACAGCTTTCCGTCACTAAGAAGCTCCAAGGTTAAAGGCACCAAGGCCGGCTTTTTACCTACAGTACTATTTGGCAGACATCCGTTTTCTCTGAAGCCGAATAAGAAAGATTCCTGAGACACGCCAAATGAAGTTTCAGCGACATACTCCTTCATAAAGCGGAAATAATCGGCTGTAATATATGACTTTTCACCGTCACCGCTGACAGAAAGACAAACATCACCGCAATTGGCTGCGTCAGATTTCTTATCAGGCTCAATATGCACACCGTAGCCGTTTCCGATTGTATGTAAGGTGTTTACATTACCCTCTTTTTTATTGGCGAAATTAGGCTCAAGGGCGCCCGTAATGCTGATTTCAATTGCTTCCTCGGTGGGATTTACAACGGTAAAATCCATGTAAAATCCGGGCGTTGAGGCCACATCAGAATTATGCGGAACAAAGGGCGAAACTGCACGCAGACTCACCTTGCAGGAAAGTGCGCTGTCGATATAATCAAGGTCGCAAAGCGGAAATCTGCCGTTAAAATTAATTCTTTCAACGGGCTTATTCCAGGCAAACATACGGTAAGTAAAATCCTCCGCAACCGTTTTCATTCCAAGCTTACGGACAATTGGCTTATGATTCTCTCTCTTTTCACGCACCCAGAAGGACAGTGCGCCTGTGTTATCCTCACCGTCGTCAACCTTACTTTCGTTGCACACCTGGGCGAATCTGGGCGGATTTGCAATCTGCCAATAATGGAACTCACCGTCGGGCAGAAGCTCCACACTGCCGGCACCGATACCGCCAAGCACAATGCCGCTTGTATGTGTTTTTGTTGTTGAAATTTCAGGCATAATTATCACCTTTTCAATTTACTTTAGTACAGTATAGCATAAAAGACAAATTAATACAACTTATACTGCTATATAATTTAAAATTCTGCATAAGAAAACCTCACCCGTTTCCAGGTGAGGTTTTGCTATTTTTAATGTGATTTTCCGCATTCGCAGGTTCTTGCGTCCTTATCAAAAATCTTTGCAAAGAAGTTGATAAGCTTAAAGAAGAACGCTTTAATTCCGCCTGCGTGACAATCGCAATCGCAGGGCTCTTCATCAGGTTCGTCGGGTGTTTCAGGCTCATCAGGGTCAATTACTGTAATTGTTTTATTGCACAAATCACAGATATCGTCACCGTCATTGTCCGAATGACCTAATTTAGCTATTACTTCCTGTTCAATGATAACCTCACCACAGATATCACAGTGACTGCCTTCGGTGAGGCCTGTGCTGCTGCAGGTTGCTTCAACAGCTTCATCAATCACTTCTGTGTGACCGAGAGCATCAATTTCCTTTGTGTAGCTGTCGCCACAGTCGCAAGTGAATTTCATTTCGCCCTTGACCTCGCAGGTAGGAGTGATTGTAACTGAAGTGCTGTACTTATGGGAATGTGTGGGTGTATCGGGAGTGTCGGGTGTTTCTTTACCGTAACCGCATTCGTCGCAAGCTCCGTCGCCGTCATTGTCAGCGTGAGCAAGCTTCGGAAGAATCTGTCTCTGAAGGTCACTGCAGACACTGCAGATTTTTACACTGAGACCTCTTTCGGTGCATGTTGCGGGAAGAAGCTCAATCCATACTGCGGGATAGCTATGACCGAGTGCAGGAATAACCTCGTCATAAGTTTTGCCGCAACCGTAGGAGCAGGTATAGGTCGCAAGACCGTCGTCAAGACAAGTGGGGCTGACTTCTGTTCTTACGTAATCGTGATCGATTGTGGGAACAGGTCGGGTTTCTGTGGCGTCACAGCGTGTGCAATCGCCATATTCGTAGCCTTCTCTTGTGCAGGTAGGAGTTTCAATGATAATGTACTCAAAATCGTGACCCAGTGCCGGGCTGTTTTCAACTGTATAACTATCCTTGCACATACGGCAGACATAAATAGCTATACCGGGCTTATCGCAGGTTGCAGTTGACTCTTCAGCCACATAGTAGTCATGCTCGCTCATAGGAATCTGAGTAGCCTGTTCAATATAATTACAACGTGTGCAGTGCTTACTCTGCTTACCGAAGCTTACGCAGGTAGCCTCAACATCAACGGTAAATTCCTGCTCTGATGCGTTGTGTCCGAGAGGAGCAATAACCTTGTTTGATTCAGGCTTCACAATTTTGCAGTCCTTACAGAGAATTACGCTTTCGCCTTCAGCTGTGCAGGTAGGCACCTTTGTTACGGTAACATCACTCTGCCAAGCGTGGTCTTTGAGAGGTATA
>JBGVFK010000041.1:0-18120 GCA_045121075.1 Acutalibacteraceae bacterium
CAGCATTTGTCCCGTTGTGATCGGCAGCACGGTTGAAAAGAATAAGCCTGTTTATTTCGCAGGTTGCGGTTATGTTTTTAATGATGAAAATATTGATATTATTTTCACAGACAGCAACGGTGAAGTGTTAAGAAAAGAACAATTGCACTTTGAAAATAAATCATAATAAACTTTGACAGATAACAGACATGATTGTAATTATGTTTTGTATATGGTATAATAATTTCGAAAAAATAATTATTTGTAAAGGGTTAAACTATGGATGTAAAGAAAAATATAAACTTTTATCTTGTTACGGATACGCACTATCTTAATAACGTGTTGGAACCTGGTGGAGAAGCTTTTGAAAAAAATATGGTCACAGAACAGTTTTTTGTTAAGGAAAGTGGCGCAATTATAAGCTCAACTTTCGACAAAATTATTGAAGACAAAGAAACTGATATTGTTATTCTTCCAGGTGACCTTGTAAAAAATGGTGAAAAAGAAAGTCATAATGGGTTTCTGAAAGAGCTTTATAGACTTAAAGAAAATGGTAAAAAAGTTTATGTTATAACAGCCGGTCACGATTATAACGACTCTGCCTATGTCTTAAAAGGTGATGGTCGTGCGCCTGTTGAGGGTACAGACTATAACGATTTGTGTGAAATGTATGGCGATTTCGGTTATGGCAATGCAATTGCATTTGATGAGCCAACACATTCTTATATGGTAGAAATCAGTGACGGTGTAAGAATGCTCGCAATTCATTGTGATAGTAAAGACCAACCAAAAGGTACGATGGATGACAGACTTATGGCTTGGGCAAAAGAACAGCTTGATAAGGCAAGAAAAGACAACTGCTCTGTTTTTGCAATTTGTCACTATCCGATTATTCCACCTGTACCTGTTTTTGAGTTAGTTGGAGATGCAAAAATAAAGGATTGGAGAAAGATTGCTTCATTTCTTGCTGATAACGGAGTTGAACTTGTGCTCACAGGTCATATGCATATGCAAAGTATAAATGAGTTTTATTCAGAAAATGGAAACAGACTCATTGATGTATGCACATCTGCTCTTGTGGGAAGTCCTGCAAAATACAGAAAAATCACCATAGATGAAAATTCTGTTCTTAAGGTTAAATCACTTGATGTGCCTGATTTTGGATGGGATTTAAAAGGTCTTACACCGCAGGAATATTTTGATAATCATTTTTCAACTGCAATTATTGCAAGAGTGCGTGGTGCACTGGGCGGTGGAAAAGGAATTATAAAGCATCTTAAGGCTTTTGCAAGAAAGCGCTTTGACAAAATGACGATTAAGTCATTAAAACGTTTTCTTTGCTTAAAACGAGATCAAGAATTTGACAAGAAAAAGTTCTCTGATTTTGTTGGTGAAGTCGGCTTAAGCATATTTACAGGTGATTCTCCTTATGTTGAAGGTACACCGGGATATAACTTCCTTGCAGGTATTCTTGACAGGTTTTCATTTGTAATTAAAAAGGTTGAACCAAAACTTTGCAAAAATGGCGAAAAAATTGATTTGAGAGGTATGCTTCTTGATACCATTGGAAATAATAAAGGCTTTTCGGATAATAATGCCGAATTTACCCTCAAATAAATTCACAATATCGTAGGGTGATGAGTATAATCCGAACTCGCCCAAAAGCGTGAATTTTCGCGCCTTTTCGGCGTTTCGTATTTGAAAGGCGATAGCCTTTCTGCATACTCAACATCCAAAAATTTCACAAAAATTCGCACTTTTGGGTCAAAGATTTTTTACATGGCGGATTTTTGTCAGATCAAGGCACAAAACGCAGTAAATCCTTTCGGATTTACGAGTATTTTAACGATGAGGTGGCGAAAATCCGCCGTGTAAAAAACGGGTTCGGATTATGCTCGTCACCCTAAGGTGAAAAATATGTTATATAAAAAGAATGTTGAAAAATCGCTAAAGAAAGAACTTTTCAAAAATCCTACATCTGAATTCCGTGGAACACCTTTCTGGGCACTTAATTCATACCTTACAAAAGAAGAATTATGCCGACAGATTGATGTGTTCAAGGAAATGGGACTTGGCGGATTTCATCTGCACGTAAGAACAGGCCTTGAAAACGAGTACCTTAGTGAAGAATATATGGAACTTATCAAGGATACTGTAACTAAAGCCAAAAATGAAGAAATGCTTGCGTGGCTTTATGACGAAGACCGTTGGCCATCGGGTGCTGCAGGTGGACTTGTGACAAAGGATGAAAAATACAGGAGCAGATGTCTCTTTTTTACTCCTTTCAAAGAAGAAAAATACAGTGGTATCAATGACTATTGGGTAACCAAAAAAGAAAATCCTATTGCTTGCTACGATGTAATTCTTGATAGCGACGGATTTCTTTCTTCTTACAAAAAAATTGGTGAAAATGATGAGGCTGAAGGCACAAAATGGTATGCATTTCTTGAATTGGCAAATCCTTCAAGCTGGTATAACGGACAAACATATCTTGATACATTGAGCAGCGATGCAGTTAAAAAGTTCATTGATGTCACTCACGAAAAATATAAGGATAAAGTGGGTGATGAGTTTGATAAGACCATTCCTGCTATTTTCACAGATGAACCTCAGTTTACAAGAAAGACAGTTCTTAATAATTCATTTGATAAAATGAATATTACAATGCCTTGGACTGACAATGTGCCTGAGCTTTACAAAGAAATGTATGGTGAGGATATTTTTGATACTCTTCCTGAAATTTTCTGGGATAAGCCTAATTCTGCACCATCTGTTCATCGTTACAGATACCACGATTTTATTGCTGAGTTATTTGCAACATCATTTGCCGATACTGTGGGTGAATGGTGTAATGAAAATGGTATTGCTCTTACAGGGCATATGATGGAAGAGCCTACACTCAATTCTCAGACAGCAGCACTTGGTGAAGCAATGCGTTCATACAGAAGTTTTACGCTTCCCGGCATTGATATGCTCTGTAACCGACACGAATTTACTACTGCAAAACAAGCACAATCTGCTGTTCATCAGTTTGGATATGAGGGTATGACTTCGGAGCTCTACGGTGTAACAGCATGGGACTGTGATTTCAGAACATATAAGCATCAGGGCGACTGGCAGGCTTGTCTTGGTGTTACAATTCGTGTTCCACATCTCTCGTGGTATGCTATGAAAGGTGAAGCAAAACGAGATTACCCTGCTTCAATTCACTACCAATCACCTTGGTGCAAGAAATATAATCTTATTGAAGACCATTTTGCAAGAGTAAATACTGCTCTTACCCGTGGTAAACCAATCGTAAAGGTTGGCGTTATTCATCCTGTTGAAAGCTTCTGGCTTCATTGGGGTCCTAATGATAAATCTGCACTTTACAGGGAAAATCTTGACGAGAGATTTAAGAGCATTACAAAATGGCTTCTTGAAGGTAGTGTTGATTTCAATTTCATTTCCGAATCACTTTTCCCAACTCTTTGTGAAAAAGGCTCTGCGCCTCTGAAAGTTGGTGAAATGGATTATGATGCAATAATTGTTCCTGGTTGCGAAACATTGAGAAAAACAACAGTTGAAAGACTGGAGCAATTCCGTGATAATGGTGGTAAGCTTATATTTATGGGTGATGCACCTTCACTCGTTGACGCTGTACCATCTGATTATGCAAAATCACTTTTTGAAAAGAGTGAAAAAATCGACTTTTCTCGTGCGTCACTTCTCACAGCACTTGAGGATGTAAGAACACTTACCATAAGATATGCAGATGGTAAGCTTACGGATAATTATATTTATCAGATGCGTGAAGACAACGACTGCAAATGGCTTTTCATCTGTTGTTCAAAAGAACCTGATAACAAGCATATAGATAACGGTAAAGATATTCAGGTTATTCTGAATGGCACATTTTCACCTGAAATTTATGACACAGAAAATGGTGAAATTAAGCCGATTAAGGCAGAGTACCGAGAGGGAAAGACCGTTATTCGTTATCGTATTTTTGGTTATGACTCAATTCTTCTTAAACTCGTTGATGGTAAAACAGAGTGTGAAAAAGAACAGCATATTCCTGCAAAATCAAGTGATATGCTCTGTGAAATGTGTGATTATGAGTTATCTGAAGAAAATATTCTTGTTCTTGATATGGCACAATGGAAAATTGACGATGACAAGGACTATTCCCAAAAAGAAGAAGTGCTTCGACTTGACAATCTTATTAGAAAACGTCTTGGAATGGTTGAAAGAGGCGGAAAGGTTGTTCAACCTTGGGTATACGGACAGTCACCAAAAGACCACAAGGCAACACTCAAGTTCACATTTAATAGTGAAATAGATTATGAAGGTGCAATTCTCGCTCTTGAAGATGCTGATGTTGCAGATATAATCTTTAATGGTGAGAAAATCACTGAACGAGAAGAAGGCTTCTATGTTGATATTTCAATCGGAAAAATGAAACTCGGCAATATTGTTAAGGGTGAAAACACACTTGAAATCACTTTGCCTTTCGGTAAAACAGCAAACCTTGAAAATGTTTTTGTTTTAGGCAATTTTGGTGTCAAAGTAACGGGTGCAGTTGCATTTATAACTGAAATACCCGAAAAAATAGCATTTGGTTCTTTGCTGAATCAGGGCTTTCCGTTCTATTCAGGCGCAGTTACATATAAAATCAAGACAAAAACTGAGAATGATAGTCTTACAGTTACTGCAAGTGACTATATGGGAGCACTTGTTGAAGTGAGTGTTGATGGTGAAATTAAGGGTGATATTATTTATCCACCATATACCCTTGAAATCAAAAATATTCCCGATGGCGAACACGAGATAGGCTTAAAACTTTATACCCATCGATTTAATTCTTTCGGACCACTTCACCTTGTGAATGTCAACGAAAAATGGCATGGTCCGGATGCTTGGAGAACTGAAGGAATAAATTGGAGTTACGAATATGTTCTTCGTACAACAGGTATTCTCAAAACTCCCGGTATAAGTTAATTTGTTTCAATATTAAAAGGAGTTTTTTATGATTAAAGATATTGATTTTGGTGAGATTATAATCGATGGTGTTCCCCAAAAAACAAATGATGCTACAAGAGTTATGTCATTTAATCTTAGATATTGTGATGACGAAGAAGGTAGTGTGAAAAATCGTTCTGTTATATCAAAAGCTATTATTGAGCAGTATTCCCCTGATTCTGTTGGTGTTCAAGAGGCAACAGGTGAATGGATAGATATTCTCTCTTCAGGACTTGGAAATTACGCATATGTTGGCGAACATAGAGATAAAGATGTAAACAGTGAATACAGTGCAGTTTTCTATCTTAAAAGTAAGTTTAAACTTCTCGATAGTGGTACAATATGGCTTAGTGACACACCTGAAGAAAAATACACCAAGTATGAGGAATCGGCTTGCACAAGAATTGCAACATGGGCTGTTCTGGAAAATAAAGAAACAGGCGTTAAATATGCCCATGTAAACACACATCTTGACCATGTAAGTGATGCTTCAAGAGATTTACAGGCAGATGTCCTTAATAGTAAAATTGACGAACTTGAAAAAAGTGGTTTATCTGTTGTTTGTACAGGTGATTTTAATGCTGAACCAATAAGTGAAGCTTATAGTAAAATGCTTATGAAAACAAATGATTCAAAACTTGTTGCCGATAACAGTGATGATGGTATAACATTTCACGGATATGGTAAAGTTAAAGAGGGTGCAAATGGACCTATTGACTATGCTTTTGTTTCAAAAAATGTCAGAGTTGATAGATATAAAATTATTCGCAATACCGTAATGAATATGTATCCTTCAGACCATTATCCTATTATTGTTGATGTCATATTAAAAAAAGGATAAAAATATATCGTGAACTTGCAGCAATGCGTGAAAAACTACACGAGGAAAACGAAACTGCTTAATATTTATTTGAAAGAGGAAATGTGTTGTGGATTTTATAAAAGTTACTGATAACGAAAATGTTTTTGCTGACGGTGTTCACGATGATACCAAAGCATTGCAGGAATGTATTGATAAGGTGAAAGACGGAGGTACAATATATTTTCCTGACGGTACTTATCTTGTTTCTTCAACACTTATTTTCTATTCAAATCAGATTTTTAAGTTATCTGACAATGCTGTGATTTTACGCAGTAAGGAAAGCAATCCTATAACAAGATATCTCCTTGCATCTTATTCAGAGCTACAGTGGAGTGGTTACGAGGGTACCCACGATGTTGTTATTTCAGGTGGTATCTTTGACGGTAATGCTGATTTGATAGAAAAATCAACTCTCGTTAATACAGTACATTGTCGTAATATACGAATTGTCGGTTGTCATTTTCGCAATTGCTCAATGTGGCATATGATTGAGATTAATTCAACTGAAAATGCTGTTATAGACGGTTGTGTGTTTGACGGACCTTCATACACCTTAATTCCCGAAAATCTTCTTAACGAACAAATTCAGCTTGACCTTGCCCATGAAGGTAGTTACGGCCCTGTTTATAACTGTAATGGCATATTAATTGACTTTTGCAAAGATGATACCGTGTGTTGTAATGTCACAATATCAAATAATATTTTCAAGTGTGCAGGTTTTCCTGCCATAGGTCATCACGGAGATTGTGGACACCATAACATTTTGATTGAAAAAAATATTTTTGATGGCAAGTCAGGGTTATATAATAAAAGTAGAGGTTACATAATTTTCAGACCTATGGTCTATGATGTGAAAATAAAGAAAAATGTCTTTATTTCACCTGAAAACACCAATTCGCCGAATTATGGAATTATATTTGAAAATAAAAAATCTGATGAGTTGTTGACAGAGTCAAATGTTTTCATTGGTAAAATAACAGGTTCAGACCATTGATTCGAAATTTTTATTGAAATTTATTAAAAGCCTTGTGCATACTACAAGGCTTTTTGGAAAGGGATAATTTTATGAAAATTACTCCTATGAGTACCTTGAGTGATGTGCTTAATAACCCTGTAGGTTATGATATTGCACAAAAGGTAGTTTATCGTAAAAACATAGCTGCCGACATTCTCTCGGATGAGGTCTTCTGCAAAAAGACCTTGGGTGAACTCCTCACCGATAAAGTCACAGACGAAGCAATGAAATATCTTCTTGATATTCTCAACGGTAACCCCGAAAAGGTTATATCAAAAAGTGAAACAGCCCCAGAATGGTGGAAGGAAGCTGTTATATATCAGATTTATCCCCGTTCATTTATGGATTCAGACGGTGACGGAATCGGTGATTTGCAGGGCATAATTTCAAAGCTCGACTATCTTAAGGAGTTGGGTGTTGACGTACTGTGGCTCAGCCCCATTTACGATTCACCCAATGATGATATGGGCTATGACATCCGTGATTATGAGAAAATTATGACCGAATTCGGCACAATGGACGATTTTGATAAGATGCTCGACGAAATCCATAAGCGTGGAATGAAGCTTATTATGGATCTTGTTGTGAATCACACCTCCGATGAACACGAATGGTTCAAAAAGGCTCTTGCAGGTGACGAAAAGTATAAAAACTACTATTTCTTCCGCAAGGGTAAGGGTGACGGAATCCCTCCGAATAACTGGACATCGTTCTTCTCGGGTTCTGCATGGAATTATTATCCCGAGCTTGACGAGTGGGCACTGCATCTTTTCTCAGGGAAGCAGATGGATCTTAACTGGGATAATCCTGAACTGAGACAAGAAGTTTATGATATGGTTTCCCGGTGGCTCCAAAAAGGTGTTGACGGCTTCAGAATGGATGTTATTACCCTTATTTCAAAAACTCCCGGACTTCCCGACGGTGACCCGACTGTTGCCAAGCTTTTCGGTTGCGGTGCCGAGCATTATTCGTGGGGACCGAAGCTTCATGAGTATCTTAGTGAGCTTAATGAAAAAACCTTTAAAAACTTCCCCGGTTCCTTCTGCGTTGCAGAGCCCTGCAGTACGGGTATTGAAATGGTAAAGCTTATTTCCGATGAATCCCGTGGAGAAGTCCGTCAGGCATTCCTTTTTGACCATATTGAAAATCCGGGCAAATCCAAATATCAGGATTATAAATACAACCTTAAATATTTAAAGGAAGCCTTTATAGATTATCAATTCTCTCTTTGTGGTTCATCCTGGCCATCATTGGTTATCGAAAATCATGATAATCCGCGAATGGTGTCAAAGGTAAATCCCGACCCAAAATTCAGAAAGCCTCTTTCAAAGCTTCTCGGCACAATGGTTTTGACAGGTCGGGGAACACCCTATATTTATCAGGGTGAAGAATTAGGAATGATGAACTGCGATTTCAAGGATATGAGTGAAATCCGTGATGTTGAGGCTGTAAACAGATACAACGAAAACATTGAAATGGGCAGAAACCCCGAAGATGTCTTTGCAGAAATTCTTGCAGGCGGAAGAGACAACGCGAGAACTCCCATCCCTTGGGATGACAGTGAAAACGCAGGCTTCACAACGGGTGCACCCTGGCTTCGTGTTAATGGTGACTATAAGCAGTGTAATGTAAAGGCACAGCTTCAGGATGAATCAAGTACGTTTCACTATTACAGAAGGCTTATGGAGCTACGCAAGAAAAACAAATCGACTTTGGTTTACGGTGATTTCAGACCTCTTGAAACAAATGACGAAACCTATTGTTTTTACAGAGAGTCAGACGAAGGAAAGTTCTATATTGAAATGAACCTTACAGAAAACGAAATTGACAGACCAAAATATGCTGAAGGTGAATGTGTGCTTTCAAATTATTCCCTTTCTTCAGATAAGCTTCGTGCTTATGAAGTAAATATTTACAGAATGAAATCTACTGAATAAGGAGATGTTATAATGTCAAAAGCAATAAAAATTCTTATCATTTTTGCGGTATTGGTTGCCCTCTTTGCGGCATCAATAATCTATTTTGAAATGGACCCTGAAAATACGAATATTGATTTCAGTCCGGCAAATGCTAAGAATGAAACCGATAAAACAATAAGATTCGATGAAAACGGTAAGCTTAAAATATTACATATTGCTGATACTCATCTTAATTATGACAAGCATTTTGATGCATCGGTATGGGTAATTGCAGAAGCCTGCGATGTAGAGAAGCCCGACCTTGTTGTGCTTACAGGTGATAATACACATCCTGACGAGGATCCCGAAAAGACAAAGGAACTTATCAATGCTCTTATGAATATCTTTGAGTCAAGAAAGATTCCAGTTGCCGTAACCTTCGGTAATCACGATGCAGAGAAAGGTCCGATGACAAGAAAAGATATTATGGAATATTACAAGACCTTCTCCTGTGTAATAACTGCCGATGACAGCACGGATTTCAAAAACTGTGCTACATTCAATATTCCTGTACTTGCTTCTGATAGTGACAAAACCAAATTCAATCTTTGGGTATTTGACTCAGGCGATTATGACGAAGACGAACCGAGACATTATGACCGTGTACGCACCGAACAGATAGAATGGTACAAGAAGGTTTCTGCAAAGCTCAAAAAAGAAAACGGTGGCGAAACAGTTAACTCTGTTGTTTTTCAGCATATAATTGTACCCGAAATCTATGATGTTCTTAAAAAGTCAGATTCAAAGAAGCCTTATGCACTCCCGCACATTTATAACGAAGGCGAATATTATATGTTTGATCCTGAGGAGGTCAATTACGGCAAGCTCAACGAAAAGCCCTGTCCCGGTTATTACAATGACGGTCAGTTCGATGCGTTGGTTGAAAACGGCGATGTGCTAGCAATGTTCACAGGTCACGACCACACAAATGCCTTCGGTGTAAGAAATCAGAATATTGATATTTATACTTCACCCATGACACGCTATAAAGGGGTTGCTTATACAACTCAGTACGGTTACCGTGTAGTTGAAATTGACGAAAAGGATACCTCAAAATACGAAACAAGAGTGGAGCGCCTTTATGATGTCTTTGACTTTGATTACATAAAAACTGCAAAGGATAACGGCGATAAGTATTCATGGAGAATTGCTTTCGAGCTTGCAGTTAAGGGTAAGGCTCAGAAAATCTGTATGATGCTCTGGCATGCAGTGATAGAATTCTTTACAGGCAGAACAGTAACATATCCGGATTACAAATAAAAATTTAAGCGTTGCACAAGGGAAAACATAATCCCAAATGCAACGCTTATTTCTTTATACACTTCGTTTACTTAAAGCGTTGTAAGATGGAAGAGGGTCTGCTCAAAAGCAAATCTTATCCCTTTTAAAAAATCGTAATTTTTTTGACATTTTAAGCATTTTGCTTGTAATTACAACAGATTAGTGTTATCTTTAAGGTGTAGAATATTATCTGAAGAATGAAATATGGAATACTTTAAGTTTATTGATAAGGTAAAATATGAAGAGGAATATCTTAGATGGCGAAAGCTTTACCCTGCATTAAAAGGTATATAAGAAAACAGCATACTGAGGCAAAGATGCAGTGAATCTTTATCGGATTTACGAGCGTATTAACAACTTAAGCGTATTTACGGAAGTGATTGTATGATAAAAACGGCAGAAATCAGAGCAAGAGAGTTGTTGTCAGACTTATCCCTTGATGAAAAAATATATCAGATATGCTGTCAGATGGTGTATCCGATCAGAGATGATTATAATTCAAAAAGAAACTATAAGGTCGGAAACTGCCGTAATATCGGTCATTTCCTGCATGAAAGCAAAGGCAGACCTGTATCACCCGAGGAGGTTACCGAGGCTATCAATAATGAAATCAGGTGTGTAACTGAAAGCAATTCCCATTCTATCCCACCGATTGAACACGGTGAAGCTCTGCACGGAGCACAGTGGGGGATGGCAACCTGTTTTCCTCAGCCTATAGCAATGGCTTCAATGTTCGATAGTGAAGCAGTTGAAAAAATTGCAGACGTTATCGGTAAGGAATGTGCTGTTGCAGGTGTCAGACAGGCACTCACTCCCGTTGTTAATGTAGTGCGTGACTGCCGTTGGGGCAGAACTGTGGAAACATTCGGAGAGGATGTACTTCTCAATGCCGATATGGGTGCTGCAATGTGCAGAGGACTTCAGAAAAACGGTGTAATAGCAACGCCCAAGCACTTTGCTGACAACTATTCTTACGGCGGAAGAGATTCCAATGTATCCGATACAAGTGAACGCACTATGCGTGAGGTTTATCTTCGTCCCTTTGAAAAATGTATAAAAGAAGGCGGAGCGATGTCCGTAATGGCAGCATATAACAGCTGGGACGGAATTCCGTGCACTTGTAATAAATATCTGCTAACTGATATTCTTCGCAAGGAATGGGGCTTTGACGGCTTTGTTGTTTCCGATTACGGTGGAGTTGATAACGTATGCTACGCTCACAAGCTTTTCGATTCTTCAGCGAGAGCACAGGCAGAAAGTCTCAAAGCAGGTCTGGATATTAACTTTCCGCATAATTCATTCGATAATATAAAAGAGGCTCTTGATAAAGGCTATATAGATGAATCAGATATAGATACTGCCGTTCTCAGAGTGCTTACTGCAAAGTATAAAGCTAGACTTTTTGAAAATCCTTACGGAGACAGTAAGAAAGCTTCAGAAATTGTAAGATGCGCTGAACATCAAAAACTGGCACTTGACGCTGCAAGAAAATCAATTGTGCTTCTTAAAAATGAAAACGTTCTACCTTTAAGAAAAGACGAAATCAGAAAAATCGCAGTTTTCGGACTGGGAGCAACCCTTTTACCTGTAGGCGAGAATTACTCAGGACCCTTCAGAGTGAAATGGACCGCTGACAATGTAAAAACACCCTTGCAATACATTAAGGAATATCTTGACGGATATTCAGAGGTTATCTTTGCTGATGACGATGAAATCGAAAGCATAGCACCCCTTTGTGATGCTGCCTTATATTTTACTTCGCTTATAGAAGGCGAAGGAATGGATCGCTCGGATATCAGACTGCCCGGTGTTACCAAAGCAAAGCAAAAAAATGAAAATGCAATAATAGTCGGAAGTAATGAATTTGACCTTAAAACAAATCAGGAAGAAAGCATCCGTAAAATGTGCAGTTTAAATAAAAATTCTGCTGTTGTTCTGCTGAACGGTTCACCTGTTGATATGTCAGCCTGGGTTGAAAGCTGCCCTGCAATTATTGAAGCGTGGTATCCGGGTGAGCAGGGTGCACAGGCAATAACAGAAATAATTTTCGGCGAAACGAATCCCTCGGGCAAGCTTCCGATAACTTTTCCGAGAAATGTAGGTCAGCTTCCCTTATTCTATTCAATGAAGCCCTCTGGCAGAGGCTACGGCTATGTTGAAAATGACGGCTCGCCACTTTATCCCTTCGGATACGGATTGAGCTACACAACCTTTGAGTTTGATGAATTTTGCCTTAATAATACAGATAATAAACTGAAAATCAGCTTTTCAGTAAAGAACACAGGTTGCTTCGACGGTGAAGAAGTAATTCAGATTTATTTTTCAGGAAGAAACTGCGATGTGGTTATGCCTTTAAAAGAAATGAAAGCATACAAGCGATTCAGACTTAATAAAAAAGAAGCACTTGATATCACCGTTGAAATACCCGATGATGCCTTTTTCTATTATGACCGACAGCTGAAATACGGTATGCACAATGGCGACTATACAATTTCAGTAGGCACTTCAAGCACCGACATCAAGAAAACATTTGAGGTCAGAATACAAAATGGCTTGATTCTAACAGACGAATAATCACAAAAAAGGAGAAGTAAATATGAAGAAAAGATTTCAATGGCCTGTTACTCCGCAAGCACATCCTGACAATATAGTCACCTATAAAAACTGGCGTTTTACCGTATTGACCGACTGTCTGATCCGTATTGAATACGATCCTGAATGCATTTTTGAGGACCGTGCCAGCCAGACTGCCTTTCATCGTGATTTCCCGAAGGTGGATTTTAAGGTAAGCCAAGACGATAATTTTTACTTGGAGACTGCTCAACTGAAAGTGAGCTGCAATAACAGCCTGGAGAGCTTGCAGATTTCGCTTAGTAATTGGCCGCATATCTGGCACTACGGCGATGTGATTGAAACACTAGGTGGCACGACTTCCACCCTCGACCGTGTTGACGGCCGTGTAGGAATTTCGGATGGTGTCTGTTCACAGCGTGGTTTTGCCGTGCTTGATGACAGTGAGCGTATGGTTTTAACTGATGGTTGGGTCGATGTTCGTCGGGAAGGCACTAAGGATTTCTATTTCTTCGGCTATAAACACAATTATATCGGAGCCGTACAGGATTTTTGCCGCTTGACCGGTGTGACGCCGCTTCTTCCAGCCTATGCACTTGGCAACTGGTGGAGCCGCTACCACGCCTATACTCAGCAGGAATATCTGGATCTTATGGAAAAATTCAAAAGAGAAGACGTGCCTTTCTCGATTGCGGTAGTGGATATGGATTGGCATATTACGAAAATTCCTGACGGTCGAAGAGGTTGGACAGGCTATACCTGGAATACAGAACTGTTCCCTGATTATAAGCAATTCCTTAAGGATATTCACACATACAACCTGAAGACTGCACTCAATCTGCATCCGGCTTTAGGTATACGCGATTTTGAGGTTATGTATCCGCAGATGTGTGAGGCACTTGGGCGTCCTGCCGACGGCACACCCTGCTTTTTAGACATTCTTGACCCGGATTATATGGAAGCATACTTTGATGTTGTCCATCACCCCTACGAGGAAGACGGTGTGGATTTCTGGTGGATGGATTGGCAGCAGGGTAATAGCTACTGGTGGATTCATGAGGGTAATGAAAAGGCGAGGCTGGATGATCCGCGAGAAATACTGGATCCGCTGTGGCAGTTGAATCACCTGCACATATTGGATATTCAGCGTGACGGCAAACGTCCAATGTTCTTCTCCCGATACAGCGGGCCGGGCAGTCAGCGTTATCCCGTAGGCTTCTCAGGTGATACATCTATCAGCTGGGAATCGTTAGACTTTCAGCCCGAATTTACCGCCGTTTCATCCAATATCGGCTATGTGTGGTGGAGCCATGATATCGGAGGACATCATTTCGGATATCGTGATGACAATATGACCGCCCGCTGGATGCAGTATGGCGTATTTTCTCCCATTAACCGTCTGCATTCGACCTGCAATCCTTTTGCCAATAAAGAGCCTTGGGATTACAATGCAGTAACCGAACGGGTAATGCGTGATTGTCTGAAATTACGCCATCAGCTGTTCCCTTATCTTTACACAATGAACTACCGTACACATACCGAGTGCAAACCGTTGGTTATGCCGATGTATTATACATATCCTGAATGCCGCTATGCCTATGATGTGAAAAATCAGTATTGGTTCGGAGATCAGATGATTGTAGCACCTATTACTGAAAAGAATAACACAGGCTCTCAAATGGGACATGTCAGAGCATGGATTCCGCAGGGAATCTGGACTGATTTCTTTACAGGACGCGTCTATGATGGCTTGAGCGGCCGTATGCTCGATTTGTATCGTAACGATTATTTTATTCCCGTTTTATGTAAAGCAGGTGCAATCGTACCTATGCAGGCACACGTGGCACACGATAACCGCCTGGGCGGTGCGGAGAAGATGGAAATTATGGTATTCCCGGGAGCGGACAACGAGTTTACTCTCTACGAGGATGGCGGTGACGGAAACGAGTACCGTAGTGGTGCGAGCGTTACCACAACCATGAAGCTTACCTATACCGATCAGAAGGCTCTGTTTGAGATAAATCCTGCTGAGGGTGATTGCTCTCTGATTCCGTCGGCACGTCAATATGCAGTATGCTTCAGAGGCTTCTCTGAGCCGGATTCGGTAACAGTCGATGGCAAGTGCGTCGAATTTTCCTTTGACCCGACCACTCATACCATTCGCATAGAGCTGGAAACTCCTGTCACCCAAAAGGTTACAGTTTGCGTAACCGGTGCCGATTTGCGCAATCGCAATATTGATGTGCTGGATCAGGCTGTTGAAATCCTCAAGCGCAGTCAGACAGGTATGGAGTTTAAGAAAGCAGTGTATGAAAAAATGCTCAGTTGCAATCCGTTGACCGAGTACGATTTATATATTACTTCTCGCTCACCTGAAGAACGTGCAACAGTTGCTGCTGTTCTGGAATTATACTTATTGGAACGGGAATGCCTCCGCTAAAAAACAGCATATCAGTAAAAAACGACCGTGCAAAAGTCATTGCATGGTCGTCTTTTCTATTTGCTTTTTCATTTTGAATATAATAATGGCAATGTTGTTTTATTCTTGGCAAGAAAGGGAACGTATATCATTTCCTCTTGAACATAAAGATACAAAGAAACAAGCTCTTTATTTCCATCAAAAAACTTTTCAACAAATTCATCAGACTCTTCTATAGTACACATCTTTTATTTGTTTTGCATATCATCCCCACCGTTTAAAAAAACTATTTGTGCAAATAATATCGTAATTTGCGGATTATTGCAAGTTTCATTCGCACTTTCAACGATACCCCAAAATCTAACGATAACCCACCCTAAAATTCACCACTCACACACCAAAACACACAACAACAGCGTTGCAGTCGGTACACACCATACCACCACTGCAACGCTTATTTTTATAACGCCTTATGCTACAAGGGTAAAACACTATAAATTAACAATACCACCATCGATACGATTGTATCAACAGTGGTATTAGATTTGGGAATAATTGACATAGTTGATACAATGCAACAGTTCTAGACAGCGTTGCAATACGATTGGCTTATGGATAACTGCATATAATATGGGTAATTTGTATTGTCCTGTTGAAAAAAATAGAGTTTTGTGATATTATAGACATCGATAATAGGAATGAAAAGTTGGTGCAGACTTTAATGACTGATAAATATATAAAACAATGGAATGCAACTATTGACACTCCCATAATTAATAAACAACCGAAGTTGTCTATAGATGAGCAGATAGAGCACTTGATTAACGAACACGGTATTTGTTTTGAAGTGAAAAACAAAGAAGCAGCCAAAGATTTTTTAGCTAAGAATAATTATTATCATAAACTTAAAGCGTATTCAAATAATTATTCTACATATCAAAAGGAAACACATCCACAATATGGTAAATTCTGTGATTTAGATTTTGAATATTTGGTAGAACTGTCAGTAATTGATATGTACTTAAGAAGAATAATAATAGAAATGTCCCTTGACATAGAGCATTTTCTTAAGGCTCAATTGATAAATGATATAACGAACAATCCTAAGGAAGATGCATATAATATTGTAGATATGTACATCAACAGATGCATTTCGGAAGACAAGCGAAAAGAGATTGCTTCTAAACTTAAGAATTATTACTGCAATCGATATAATCAACATCCGTTAAGCAGTATTCCGGCTTGGGAGCTGGTGGAGATATTATCATTTGGAGACTTTGTTGAATTTTACGAGTTATATTACAAATACTATCCTAATAAAAATAGTATGGTAAACAATTTAAAACCAGTTCAATGGTTACGAAATGCTGCAGCTCACAACAATTGTATAATAAATGATTTGACTGTTCCTTCGAAGCCGATTTTTGAAGCAAATAAAAAGGTGAATACTTTTGTTTCTAGAATTAGTGACATAAGTCCTACAACACGAGAGAAGAAATTGAGCAATAGAAGTATTCATGATTTTGTAGTAGTTCTTTATGTTTTTCACAAAGTTGTTACAAGTGAAAAGGTTAAAGATAATATTATGCAACAACTCAAATGGTTAGTTAATGAAAGAATGGTTTTGCATAAACATTATTTTTCCAAAAACTTACTTTTACAATCTAGTTACATTTTTTTGAAGAAAATTGTTGACTATTGTGACTCAAATGTAGTATACTAACATCGTAGAACAAAACATAATTAATTTTATTAATTACGTTTTAGAAGAGTTAATGCCCGCATTGACTCTTTATTTTTTTGCTTAAAACCCTTGTGCGTAAAAGCATAAGGGTTAATTTTTTTAAAATAAGATATTATCATATTTAATATATTAAAAAGTTGCAGCATCGTTCCGCTAAGCACCAGTACATTATTCCGTTACCATTGATATTGTTCCGCAAAGATGATATAATATCTAAGAAAAATACAGTTATATGGTGTTTATTATGATAAAAGAACTTAACCACGATCCGATTTTCCTCAGCCTGAAATCGGAAGTCGCAACAAAAGAAGATTTGCAGGTGGCTGAAGACTTGCTCGACACCCTGACCGCACATAAAGACGGCTGTGTCGGTATGGCTGCGAATATGATAGGTGTGCGTAAACGCATTATCGCCTTTGATAACGAAGGTACATATATGGTTATGTTTAACCCGGAAATTATCAAAAAATCAGAGCTCTACGAAACAGAGGAAGGCTGCCTTTCTCTGCTCGGTGGTCCCCGTAAGTGTAAGCGTTATAAGACCATAAAAGTACAATGGCAGACGGCTGAAATGCAGACTCGCATAAAAACTTTCACGGGCTTTCCTGCACAGATAATTCAGCATGAAGTTGACCATTGTAACGGTATATTAATTTAAAGGTGACCCTATGAAAATAATAATTGATGCCGACGCTTGCCCCGTTGTAGACATTACCGTTAGCACAGCCAAAGAGCGAAACCTTGAGTGTATCATCGTTTGTGATAACACCCACTCCATTGAAAGAGACGGAGCAACAACTATTGTCGTTGATAAGGGTGCAGATTCTGCTGATTGCCGTATTGCAAACCTTACCGAAAAGGGAGATGTAATTGTCACACAGGACTACGGCCTTGCTGCTCTTGTGCTTGGTAAGGGCGGTAAGGCGCTTAATCAGAACGGACTTATCTACACCGACAGTAATATAGAAAATCTCCTTTTCACCCGTTTTATAGGCAAAAAGGAGAGAATGGCAGGCAACAGAACAAAAGGTCCCAAAAAGAGAACTGCACAGAATGATGCAGATTTTCTGAAGGCGTTGCTGTTGTGCCTTGAATAGCATATAAAGTTTTAAATATATTTCTTTCTGTATACATTGAATTTGTATTTAGTAAAGTACAGTTTACAAGGGACTACACAGGGTAGGTATCTGACGGGAGGGGTGCCGCCAGTCAGATTTTCCATGTGATGTTCAAGCTGTCGCTTGTGGCGGCTATGGTGGTGATCATCAAATCCACCACACGCCGCTTGTC
>JBGVFK010000042.1:0-32614 GCA_045121075.1 Acutalibacteraceae bacterium
TTCTTTTCATTATGAACACCTCTTTAATGTATTTTATCATTAACTCTTCGATGTGTCCACTTTTACTATACAACTTTCCATTTTTCATTATGCATCATTCATTATTCATTACTGCGGAACGGATTTTCAAAATAATAATGAATAATGAAGCCGCTTCGCTGATGAATAATGAATAATGGTTGCCCTTCGGGCAAATGTACTGACGAAACCCTGCAGTTGTAATTCAATAATAGATGTGCTATAATCATCCCGATAAATCAGAACCTGAAAGGTGTGCAATTATATGAAAACAATTATATTATCAGTTTCCTGTTTGATGCTTGTTTCTTGTGTTGCGATGATAATAATGCTATTGAAAGAAAAGAAGCGTCTTACCAATCCGATTGTGATCCTTGCGGTTGTAACAATTTTTGTTTCATTATTTATGATCAGTAAGTTTATTTTTTAACTCTCTCTTCAAACAACAAACCTCCAAGTCATCTGACCTGGAGGTTTACTTTTTTAAAACAACTGAATTTCACCGATAAGTCTTACTGTGTTCTTACACACATCCTTAAAGCTCATACCGTCAGCCTTGGCAATTTTGAAAAGGCTGAAAATTCTTGTGAATACATTAACTGTATCAATTTCATAGAGAATGCGTGCCTCGTAAAGTGGGTCGATATCGGTATAGATATCCTCGTATGTAAGGCAGTAGGTTTCAAAGCTTTCAGGCTCTTTTTCCTCAATAACAAAAACTCTTGAGCCTACATTGATATCATTATATGAGTGGAAGCCTACTGTGGGGGTGTTGATAATCTTTATGCCCTTGTAGTCAATCTCAAAGGTGTTTTCGTGGTCGTGACCGCTTACCGTTGCAAGAACATCGCCCATTTCGAGCATAGCATCATACTGTCCGTTGTTGTAATATGGAGGACATGGATATTCTCTGAGATCGCCCTTTGCATCCTTGGGGAGAGCGTAGTATCTGTTCTTATCGTTGAGGGCATTCTTTTTTCTTACGATTCTGCCGAACCATAAAAGCTTAACCTCGTCGAGAGCATCGAAGATTTCAGGCACGATAATATGCTGGAAGTTAATTGAGGGAACGACCTTGCCGCCGTTTTCTTCCTTAAGCTCAGTAGCAGTTTTCTTGTACCATTCAATCTGCTCCTTGTATACACAAGCATATCCGCCGTAATCGTTTTCGGTGTTGTATGTACCTGAGTCTGTAAGCCAGAGATTGAAGCCGTAGCCGCTGCCGTCACTCTTCATAATGGGCAGATTATATGTACCCACTCTGTCCTCAAAGCAGAAGCCCTTTTCACCGATATAACAGTCGTAGCTTTCATAAACTGCTACCTGTTCTTCCTTGGTTAATGCTGTTTCTTCGTTGTCGTGATTTCCGAAAACCGCAGCAACCTTAACGCGCTTTTCCTCAAAGATATCCATAAACTCTCTGATAGCATTTTCAGCATCCTTCTTTTCATGAACATCGTAGCCTGAAATGTTGTCACCTGTAAGAACAATAAGGTCGGGCTTTACATAATCAACTGTTTTTTCAATGTAATCCTTTGTGAGAGGATTGATAGGATAACCGTCTTGAATGTCGCTTATATTAAGAATTGTAAATTTTCCGTCTTTGTTAAACTGCAAGGTTGTATCAGCTCCGTTCTTTTCTGCGTATACCGGCAGGGTAAAGCAACCGGCAAGAATAATCATGCTTAAAATAAGGGATATAATTTTTTTCATTTTAACTCCTCCTTTTTTAATATTATAGGCTAAAGCTCAATTTTTTTCAATTGGTCAAAACATAATAATTTATAGCGTAAAATGATATAGAATGCACAAATAAAAATCTCTGACGATAGGAGGGATCTTTTAATTTTTCAAATACTTCTTAGGATTTTGCTTAACTCCGTTTACAATAATCTCAAAATGCAGATGCGGTCCCGTTGAATTGCCCGTTGAACCGATTCTGCCTATCTGCTGACCTTGTTTTACCTTTTCACCAAGAGAGACGGAAATCGACCCTGACTTCATATGTGCGTATCTTGTAGTAATGCCTTTGCCGTGGTCAATTAGCACCTGATGACCGTACCCACTGTAGCTTTTTGCAACATAAATAACTCTGCCTGAAGCACTTGCAATTATTGGTACACCCGTTGAATTTCCTTTGCCTGTAACAATGTCAATTCCGCCGTGAAAGCTTTTGCCGGAAATGTCAGGGTCTCTGTAGCCGTAAGGTGAGGAGACTGCGTAAGCGCCCTTTGTGGGCCAAATAAAAGTTGTTTCCTTCGGCTTTGCACTGACAGTCTTGCTGACCTCTTTAGCTTGTGCCTTAGCCTTTCTGATAATTTTCTTAGACTTTGTATATGCTCTTTCTTCAATCAGCGCCTGAGCCTTTTTTGAATCAACACCAACGGCAAATTCTTCATAGATAAAGCCCTGCACAAGCACTGTGGCATCCTCATTTAAAATAAATTCAAAAACGGTAAGGTCACTTTTCATGATGAATATAAAGGCAACGAGCATAATGAGGGCAGAAATTATATCTTTAATAAAAGCTTTTATATTGCTGTGCTTTTTCGGTGCAGAAACATTGCTTTTCTCTTCTTCAACCTCGGTGGGTATAACAAAAGGCACGCTGAAGCTACCATTGAAGGGCAGATAGGAAGCATCCTTTTTTTGAATGAAATCAAATTGTTCCTGTTTGCTTCTGCCCGTCAACTGCTCCGCCTGCCTTATAAGTTAATTGTTTAAGTGGATTTCAGTTTGACTTCCGCTGTTTTTATTTTGTGGGATAAATAAGCTTTTCCTCTGTCCAGCCTTCCAGAACCTCAACCATCATTTCAGCCTCTTTTTTAGCTCCGTCAAGGTCGTGATCTCTGTAGTTGCCGCATTCCTCAGCAGAGACACCGGGAACCTCACCGCTGAAATCTCTGCAGAAGGTAAGAGCGTTCTTTGTAAGCTCAATTGCATCAGACTTTGAAAGAGTATCAAGAGTGATAAAATAAAAGCCTGTTCTGCAGCCCATAGGGCCGAAATAAACGATTTTATCTGAAACTGCACTGTTTCTTACAAAGGTAGCAAAAAGGTGCTCAAGAGTGTGAATTGCGCCGTTTTCCATAACCTCTTCAACGTTGGGCTTTCTTGTTCTGATGTCATATGTTACAGTATTGGCATCTGTTCTTGAAAGATACATGCCCTTGGGGAGAATTGTGTGGTCAATTGTAAAGCTTGCGATTTTTTCCATAGTGTTTTACCTTCCTAATTTAAACTTATTTTGTTATCGGCTGAAAACAGCCTGTCGATTCTTTGTGAAAGCGGCTGATGAATTTCCTTTGTAAGCTTCGGGTCTTCTCGTAAAATAAGCTCCGAAGCGGCCTTAGTCTGCCTTACTATATCCATATTTTCTGTAAAGTCGGCAATTTTTAATTCAGGCAGACCGTGCTGACGCTTACCGAAAAAGTCACCCGGTCCTCTTAATTCAAGGTCCTTATCGGCAATTTTAAAGCCGTCAGTTGTTCTGCACATAATTTCCATTCGTGCCCTTGCATTTTCGCCCTTGGAGGAGCAGACAAGCACACAGTGAGATTTTTCCTTGCCTCGACCTACTCTGCCTCGAAGCTGATGAAGCTGAGAAAGACCGAAGCGCTCAGCGTTTTCAATAACCATAATAACTGCATTGGGCACATCAACGCCTACCTCAATAACCGTTGTGGAAACAAGAAGCTGAATTTTGTTTTCGGCAAAATCCTTCATTATCTTCTCTTTTTCTTTGGGCTTCATTTTGCCGTGAAGAATGCCTACGCTGTAGTCCTTGAACTCCTTTTCAGAAAGCTCCTTTGCGTATTCTGTTGCCGCAGTAAGGTCAGCAGTTTCACTCTCGTCAACAAGGGGACATACAATGTAAGCCTGAAGAGATAAATCAAGGTGCTTTTTAATAAAGTCATAAAGACGCTTATGGTAGCTTGTGTCAACAGCATAGGTAGAAATCTTCTGTCTGCCCTTGGGAAGCTCGTCAATAATTGATAAGTCAAGGTCACCGTAGATAATAAGCGAAAGTGTGCGAGGAATAGGCGTTGCACTCATAACAAGAGTGTGGGGTGAATTGCCCTTAAAGGCAAGAACACCACGCTGTCTTACACCGAAACGGTGCTGCTCGTCGGTAATTACAAGACCCAATGATTTAAACTCAGTGTCGTCGGTTAAAAGTGCGTGTGTACCAACGACAAAAAGACTTTCACCGCTTTTAAGCCTCTCCTTGATTTCCTTCTTTTTCTTAGCAGTAACTGAGCCGGTGAGAAGCTCAAACTGTATTCCTGTGTCTGCCATAAGCTTACTGAAGGTTTCATAATGCTGAGTTGCCAGAATTTCAGTTGGTGCCATAAAGGCCGACTGAATGCCGTTTTTCGCCATAAGATATATAAGCGTTGCCGCAACAACGGTTTTGCCGCTACCTACGTCACCCTGCACAAGGCGATTCATAGGGATACTTTTCTTCATATCGGTTATGCACTCATCAATAACTCTTTGCTGTGCACCCGTAAGACTAAAGGGGAGAGAGGAAATAAACTCCTTTGAGCAGTCGTTTTTAACCGTGTATGAGGTCTTGCCTCTGTCTCTGTCCTTAAGCTTTTTCATTCCCGTCTGAAGGGTGAGAAGCTCTTCAAAAATCAGCCTTTTTCTTGAAATGTCAATGTCGTGGCTGCTTTGGGGAAAGTGAATGCTTTTAAGGGCAAAATGCTCGTGGCAGAGTGAATAGTGATGCCTTGTCTCGCCGGGGATAATGTCAGGTGCATTCTGCTCAAAATAAAGCTTAAGAGCGTTTTTCATAATGATTGAAAGCATATTGGAGGTTAAGCCTGAGGTCAGCGGATAAACGGGCTTCATTGTGCTTCCGCTGTCTGTTTTTTCAACCATAGGTGTGTTCATCTGTAAGGTGCCTCGCTGAAGAGAAACCTTTCCGTAAAAAAGATATTCATCACCCGTTTTAAGAGTATCTGCAAGATACTTGTTGTTGAAAATTGTAATGTGAACTGTGCCCGTTTCATCAAAAACCGTTGTTTTATAGATGATCATTGATGAATTGATTCTGCTCATTACACAGTCGTAGCCCACAGTGGCCTTAAAACAGCACACGGTTTCGGGAACAATATCACAGATAGGAATCTGATTAGTAAGATCAAGATAGGAACGGGGAAAATAATGAACGAGATCCCAAAGGGTTTCAATGCCCAGCTTCTGCAGAAGCTTAGCCTTTTTTTCGCCTACACCCTTGACATACTGAACGGGCATTTCTGAAGTGTTCATCGCTTTTCCTCCTTTCCTGTTTTATATGATTTTCTTATTTAATCTCCCATGAGTATGCATTTTTGAAAAGGTCAAACTGGTTGACAGTGCCCTCGTATGAAAGCTCTCTTGAAAAATACATCATACCGTCACGGTAGCAGATGGGAATAAAGGGCTTTTCGTGATTAAGAACCTGATTGAAGGTTGAAAAATCAATTGTGCCCTCCTTGTAGTCAAAGTATGCGTCACCGACTGTGCCGCCAACATCAATGCCTGATGAAAGCTCACCCTCGCCTGAGAAGAAGACTGAAAAATCCATGCCGGGAGAAATTGCAACCTCGCCCACGTAAAGGTCAAAGCTGCCGCCCTTGATAGCTGCGGTGTATTCTGCGTAGGGAAGCTTCTGAAGTCTTATATCAAAGCCTGCTGAACGGAGATTTTTTGCAATTATTTCTGCAGCCTTTACTCTGCTTTTGTTTTCCTTGTTTACAATTAATCTGAGAGTGAGGAATTTGAAATCCTTTGAACGGTATTTGTTGTTCTTATAGGCAAATACATAGTCAGCATTCTGAAGGGTTTCCTCTGCCTTTACAATGCTGAATTCACTTTCGGGAAGCATTGCACTTGCGGTAACCTCCCAGTCGGGATTGAAAATGCTGTGGGCAATACGGCAGTAGCCGCTGTAAGCAGTGTCGGAAATTGTTGCCTTGTCGGTGCAAAGCTCAATTGCCTTTTTTACCGCACTGTCACGGAGAAACTTGTTCTCACAGTTAAAGCCCAGATAAACAAGATTATTGAGAGGTACTCTCACCATATTTGCATTGATTTTTGTAAAGCTGTTATCAGAAAGGTCGTCAAAAAAGGCTGTAAGGTCGCCTGACTGAAGCTGATAAAGCTCACTTGCATCACCGCTTATAGGAGAAAGCCTGATAGAGTCAGTTGCCATATCCTCGCCACGGGTTGAATATTCGTTTGCCTTAAGATAAAGATTACCGTCAACCTTTTTGAATTTGTATCTTCCGCTGCCTACAGGGTAATTCTTTGCACCTGTGCCGAATTTCACAATAGGGAAGATGAGGTTGGTTTCTGCGGTGGTGTCTGCTTTTTTGAGAGTGAAAATTACTGAGGTTTCACCCTTGATAGCTGTGTTGAAGTTAGAGAGTCTCTTTGAATAAAATGAGCTTTGCTTAGCAAGCTTGAAGGAATAGACAATGTCGTTTGTGGTTATGAGTGAGCCGTCGGAAAAATACATATCATCAATTATGTCCACACTCAGCTTGTTGCCCTCATAGCTTACGGTTTCAGCCATAAGAGGAAGAACAGTGAAGTTATCCTCAACAACAAAAAGGCTGTCGTAAATAAGAGTGCTGAGATTTCTGTTAAGAGCACTGTCTGTCTTATAGGGGTTAAGGGATTTATCCTTGAAATATCCTATTCTTATTTCCTTTTCGGGTGTGCTTATAGATGACACAGCTGAGGTTTCAGCAGTATAATCAGCAGTAGGAGTTTCAGGCTCCTTGTTCTTTTTTGCAATTGCAAAAATTGCGATAATTACAGAAAGAACAATAATAAGGGGAAGTAATTTTTTCATTTTTTTCAGTCCTTATTTCAAATCTATGAGTTCGGCAGAGGTGCATCTGCCGCTTTTTTCATCAATTGTAAAAATGCAGCCGTTGAGCATGCAGTCACCCTTGGCGCCGTCAAAACGGCAGGGCATTCCGCTTCTGAATTTCTCTATAACAATATCCTTATCCACACCGAGAACACTTTCAATTACACCGCACATACCAAGGTCGGTGATATAACCTGTGCCGTTTCTGAGAACAGTGGCGTCACTTGTCTGCACATGGGTGTGAGTGCCGAAGAATGCAGAAACCCTTCCGTCAAGGTAAAAGCCTAAAGCCTTTTTTTCACTTGTTGCCTCAGCGTGAAAATCAACGAGAATGATGTTGGTCTGTTTTTTCATTTCGTCAATAAGTCTGTCTGCTGTTTCAAAGGGACAGGCACATTTATCAAGATACATTGCACCTGCAAGGTTAAGCACACCAATGCTGTATCTGCCGCAGTCGATAATGCCGTAGCCCTTACCTGGACAGCTCTTACTGTAGTTTGCGGGTCTTATGATAAATTCACTTTCGTCAAGAAGATCGTAAACCTCCTTGCGTCTGAAAACGTGGTTGCCGGTTGTGATGAAATCTACACCGCAGGAGAAAAGATACTCAGCGGAAAAGGGGGTAATGCCGTTGCCTGATGCTGAGTTTTCACCGTTTGCAATTGTAAAATCAATTGCCTTTTGCTTTTTCAGTGAGGGCAGCTTTTTTCTTAAAAATTCGCAGCCGATTTCACCGACCACATCACCTAAAACAAGAATGTTCATTATTAATCCTTCCAGTCGTTGAGGTATTCGCTGATGTCAAAATCGTCATCGCTCGGATAGTAGTCCCAGCCGTCATAGTAGTTGCCTTCGCCTTCAGCCTGAGGAATTTCGGGAATTTCCTTAATAACCTCAGCCTTTCTGCCTGACATCCAGAGATAGTGTGAAATAAGAAGAGTAAAGCCACAGCCTGAGGGAGTCATCCATTCGCTCATTGAAGCCTCGGGAATACCGAAATTAGCAAGAAGGGTTGCAATTACACCACCGTGAGTTACAACAGCAACATTGTCACTGCCTGACTTTACAACACCGTCAACGATTTTTGAAAAGCAGTTGCAGATTCTGTTTGTAAATTCTCTGTTGCTTTCACCGAAGGGAGGCTTGATATTTTCGTCGCCAAGAAGCCAGCGGTCAAAAAGAGGCTCCTTTTCGTGAAGCTCATCTGCAGTTCTGCCCTCAAATTCACCGAAGTTATATTCGGTAAGGTCGTCTATGATAATGGGCTTAAGGTTGGGGTAAATGAGCTCGGCAGTTTCGGTGCATCTTTTTAAGGGTGAAGAAAAAACAAAATCAGCCTGAGGATAGTTATATTCCTCCTTCATCTGAAGAATCTGCTCTTTTCCGTCCTCGGAAAGAGGTGTTTCGTTTCTGCCTGAGTAAACGCCCTTTATGTTATCGTCTGTAAGACCGTGTCTTATAAGATGAATACGGTAGGTTTTCATAGTAATCTGCTCCGTTTCTATACATTAGAATATATACCGAAATATTATACTATAAGAGAAGAGAAATTTCAAGATTTTTTACATAATAATGGCGGCTTTATAATCGCTAAAACAATTGAAAAAAACTGCAGTTTGAGGTATAATAAAATTTAACTAACAAGCCGGAGGTTATTATGCTTCATTTCATAACAGGTAAAAAGCAAAGCGGTAAAACAACTCTTGCTCATAAGGTGCTGCAGAAGGCGGTTAAGGAAAAGAAGAGCACTATGCTTATTGTACCCAAGCAGTACACCTTCCAGAGCGATAAAAAAATACTTTCCCTTTTAGGACCCAAGGATGCTTCTGAGGTTGAGGTCCTCAGCTTTTCACGCCTTGTAGGCAACGCAATGAGCAGATACGGCGGTATAAGAAAGCCTATTGCAAAAGAGGGCGCAAGGGTAATTTTTATGTCTCTTGCTATAGAAAGTCTCGCTGATGAGCTGAAGGTTTTCAGCAGACATAAAAACGATTTCGCTCTTGTTACAAAGCTTCTTTCCTGTGTTGATGAAATGAAAAAAGAGGGAATAAGCAGTGATGAGCTTTTTGAGTGCAGTGAAAAAATCACCGACAAAACCTTAAAGGCAAAGCTAAACGAAACCGCTCTTATTTATGCGGCCTATGATGCACTTCTTAGTGAAAGCAGATTTGACGATGCCGATGTGCTTTGCGAGATGGCGAAGGTGCTTTCCGGCACTGACTTTTTCAAGAATAAAACCGTTGTGCTTGACGGCTTTTCAGAATTTTCCTTTGGCGAAATGAAGCTTATTGAGGTTATGCTCAAGCAGTGCCAGGAGGTTTATGTTACCCTTTGTACTGACAGTATCTTCGGTGAAGATATCTTAAGCCCCTTTGCTTCGGTTACAAAAACAGCAGGAAGCCTTATGAGAGCTGCCAAAAGGCTCTCGGTTGACTGTGCCGAGCCTATTGTTGCAAATGAAAACGACAAGGCTTTCCTTTATGATATAGCATATCTTGAAAAGAATCTTTTTGAGCTTTCTCCCCAAATTTATGAGGGCGAAAGCAACAACATAACAATTACTGAAAGCCCTGATGTTTATAAGGAATGCGATGCAGTGGCAAGAAAAATAAAAAGCTTTCTCCGTGAGGAGAAATACCGCTGCAGAGATATTTCCGTTGTATTCAGAGAGGGTGACAGCTACGAAAGGCTGATGAAGGCCTCCTTCAAAAAGTACGGTATTCCTTATTTTGAGGACAAGCGTCAGCCTATAGAAAATCAGCCTCTTATCAGCTTTATTAAAGGTCTTTTTGACCTTGCCGTTGACGGCTTTCAGAGTGACAGTGTATTCCGCTTTCTTAAAACGGGACTTCTTGGTGTGCCCTCTGACCATATTGCCCTTTGTGAAAACTACACCTTTGCCTGGGATATAAACAGCAGTAAATGGCAAAGTGAATGGACAGCAAACCCTGAGGGTTTTCAGGGTGAAATGGGTGAAAGAGAAAAGGAAGACCTCAGAATTATCAACTCTCTCAGAGAAAAGGTTGTTTCACTTGTAAGCGGCTTTAAAGAGTCCGTAAGGGACGAAACAGGCAGAGTGATTACAGAAAAGCTTTACCGTTTTCTTATAGACAACAAGGTGGGTGAGGAGCTTAAAAATTATGCTCTGAGCCTTCAGGATGAGGGTCATTTTGAGCTTGCTCTTGAGCAGGAGCAGGTGTGGGATGTGCTTATGGAGGTGCTTGACGAAATTGCAGGCGCACTCGGTAGTAAGCCCATAAACCTTAAGAGATACAGCGAAATTTTTGAACTTATAGTTTCGTCAAAAAGCCTCGGTAAGCTTCCTGATGGCTTTGATGAGGTGTCCGTTCTTGTTGCCGACAGAGTGAGCACAAAGCACTCTAAGGTTGTTTTTGTGCTCGGGCTTAATGCAGGTGTCTTTCCTCTCGGTCAGCCCTCAAACGGCTTTTTAAGCATAAGAGAAAAGGATAAAATGGATGAAGCAGGTCTTACTGTGGGTGACAGCGTAAAGGACTTCATTTCCAAGGAAAGATTCATTCTTTACAGCACACTTTTTTCAGCTGCAGAAAAGCTTTATCTCTCTTATGTTACTGCTGCTTCAGACGGTGAAAAGCTTAAGGAAAGCGAATGTGTACGCAATATAAGAAAAATCTTCCCTGAAATTAAAACTGTTAAAATTTCAGAGGAGGCTACAGAAAATCTTATTGAAAGCGAAAAGGCCGCCTTTGAGCTTATGGCAGAAAAATGGCACGAAAATTCACCTAAGGCTGAGGCTCTCAGAAAGTACTTCAGAAATAAGCCCCAGTATGCCGAAAGGCTGAAGGCCATTGAAAGAGCTACCGACGAAAAGAATTTCTCCTTTGATGACAGCGAAAAGGCTGTTGAGCTTTTCGGCAGAAATATGTCATTTTCAGCCTCACAGATGGAGGTTTACTATAAATGTCCCTTTATGTACTTCTGCAAGTACGGCGTTTATGCAAGACCACGCCTTAAGGTGCGTCTTGACCCTGCTCAGAGCGGTACAATTGTACATTACTGCCTTGAGGAAATTCTGGGTAAATATAAGGGCAGAGAGTTCCTTAAGCTTACCGATGAGCAGATAAGAGAGGAAATCAGAAGCCACCTTAAAATGTACATTGACAAAAATATGGGTGGCAGCGAGGATAAAACTGACCGCTTTAACTACCTCTATATGAGAACGGAAAAAATCCTCCGTCACCTTATGGACAGAATCCTTGCTGAGTTTACATCAAGCGACTTTGAAATGTGTGCCTTTGAGCTTAAAATCGGCAAAAACGGTGATGTTGAGCCTATTGAAATAAAGCTTAATGACGGCTCAGTGCAGATTAAGGGCTTTGTTGACCGTGTTGATAAGCTTGATGTTAACGACAGAAGATATATAAGAGTAATTGACTACAAAACGGGCGCAAAGGAGTTTGTTCTCTCCGATGTGCTTTACGGACTTAATATGCAGATGCTTCTTTACCTTGTGAGCATTATAAGAAGTAAGGAAGGCTTTTATAAGGATACAGTACCTGCAGGTGTGCTTTATTTCCCTGCAAACATAAAGCCTGTTGCCGCAGAGAGAGACGATGACCTTAATGGTAGAAAAAAGAAGATTTACTCTCTTTCAAAAATGAATGGTATGCTCGTTGGTGATGAAGAAATCATCGGCAGAATGGATAAGGAAAGGGAAGGGCTTTTCCTTCCTGCAAAGTTTGATACAAAGGGCACTCTTAAGGGTAACTTTATCTCTCTTAAGCAATTCCAGAAGCTTGGCAGATATATGGATAACCTCATTAAAGAAATGGGTAACAATATCCATGAGGGCAAAATTCCCGCAATTCCCGCCCTTGGCCCCAATCATTCAACAACCTGTGAATGGTGCGATTACAATGAGGTGTGCCTCAGAGAAAAGGGCGAATACAGATATATTGATAATCTTAAGCACGACGATGCGCTGAGAATAATTTCGGGAGGTGAGGACAGTGAAGATGAAATGGACGTATGAGCAGGAAAACGCTATTAATGCAAGACACGGCAGTGTGCTTGTTTCTGCTGCAGCCGGCTCAGGTAAAACCGCAGTCCTCACACAAAGGGTTATTGAAAGAATAACCGACAGAGAAAATCCCACAAGCGTTGACCGTCTGCTCATTGTAACCTTTACAAGGGCTGCGGCTCAGGAGATGCGTGAAAGAATAAGCGACAGAGTGAGCAATCTTTTAAAGGAAAATCCAGGTGATATAAACCTTATTAATCAGCAGATGCTTCTGCCCGGTGCAAAAATCACCACCATTGACTCCTTCTGTATGAACCTTGTAAAAGAGAATTTTCAGCTCCTCGGCATTTCTCCCGATTTCAGAATGGCTGAAGAAAGTGAACTGAAGATTATTAAATCTGCCGCTATGGATAAGGCAATTGAAGAAATGTATACAGAGGGTAAGGAAAGCTTCCGAAATCTTATTGAGGTGCTTTTTAAGGGCAGAGACGACAGCAATATAGAAGAGGCTATGAATAAGCTTTATGAAAGCGCGATGTCATATCCCTTCCCTGAAACAAGAATACGTGAGTTTTCTAAGATGTTCACTGAGGGCGAAAAGCTTTCTGAAAGCAGATACGGTACAATTATCTTCAATAACCTTACTGATATTCTTACTTATGTAATTGAAAGCTGCAACGAGATTCTCTCTGCAATTGACTCAGATGAAATTCTCACTAAGATTTTCTACAATGCTGTTTCAACTGATAAGGCACAGTGCGAATATATTCTCGGCTTTCTTAATGAGGGCAACTGGGATGAAACAAGAAGAGCTATAAGTAGCTTTTCTCCAACAAGAAAGGGTAACACACCGAAAGACCTTAAGGAAGACCCTCTTACAAACCGCCTTTCAGATATGAGAAAGAAAAATGTGGACAGAATAAGAAAGCTCAGCGAGCTTATGTGCACAAGCGAAGAGGAATACTATGACGATATGACCTTCTTTGCTCCTCTTATGGAAAGTCTTACAGACTGCACACTTAAGTTTCACCGCATTTTTACTGAAATGAAGAAGGAAAAGAAACTTGCAGATTTCTCAGATATTGCCCATATGGCACTTTCTCTTCTTGTTAAGGAAACCGCTGACGGCTATGAAAGCACCGACTTTGCCAAGGAGATAAGTCTGCAGTTTGATGAAATTCTCATTGACGAATATCAGGATACCAACAAGGCTCAGGATATGCTTTTCACTGCAGTTTCAAGAAATAACCTTTTCAGGGTAGGCGATGTAAAGCAGAGCATTTACTCCTTCCGTCAGGCTATGCCCGAGATTTTTCTTGAGCTTAAAAACACCTTTGAGCCTTACGACAGAGATAAGGACAGCTATCCGGCAAAAATTATTCTGGGCAATAACTTCAGAAGCCGCAAGGGTGTAACAGACATAATCAACTTTATTTTCAATCAGATTATGTCAAAGGAAAGCGGCGACATTGAATATAACGAAGAGGAGAGACTTGTTGCAAGCGCTTCTTATGAGCAGAAAGATGAAGCGGCTACTGAACTTCATATAATAGACACAGCAAATCTTGATAAGTTTACGGAAAACACTACAATCTGCCAGGCTAAGTATGCCGCAGACCTTATAAACAAAATGATTTCTGAGGGCTACACCGTAAAAGACGGCAGCACTGAAAGAAAGGCTACCTATAAGGATTTTGCTGTGCTTTTAAGAGCAGTAGGCTCAGATAAGGGTGTTACCTATGCAGAAATTTTCAGACAGAAGGGCATACCTGCCTTTACAGAGGTTTCTGGTAAATTCCTTATGTCGGGAGAAATCTCTCTTGCAGTAAATATACTTAAAATCATTGATAATCCGAGACAGGATATTCCTCTTATGAGCGTTATGATGAGCCCTGTTTTCGGCTTTACTCCCGATGAAATAAGCGACCTCAGAACAAAGACACGCACCGGCATTTTTGAAGAGGATAAAAAGGCTGACATTTACTCCTGCCTTCTTAAGATGAAGGACAAATCAGAAAAGGTTGAAGCCTTTCTTAACAAAATTGCCTTCTGGAGAAATCTCTGCATCTGCCTTTCGGTAAGTGAGCTTCTCAGTGAGATTTACGAGGATACTGCACTTGTTCCGATTTTTGATGCAGTTGATAAATCGGGTACGAAAAGGGCAAATCTTATGCTTCTCGGTGATTATGCTGCTGCATATGAAAAAAGCGGCAGAAGCGGTCTAACGGGCTTTCTCAGCTTTATTGAAAAGCTCCGTGATAAAAAGCAGGATATGTCAGGCTCACTTGGTATTTCTCAGCAGGCTGATGTGGTTAAAATTATGACTATCCATAAATCAAAGGGGCTTGAATTTCCCGTTTGCATTCTTTCGGGCTGTGCAGGTGAATTCAATATGATGGACCTTAATGAGAATATGGTAATCAGCCACAAGGAAGGAATAGGCCTTTTAAGACGAAATCCCGAAACTTTTGAGCAGTATAAAACTCTCTGTCATACAGCGGTAAGACTTTCTATGAAGGATAATCTTCTCAGCGAAGAAATGCGTGTGCTTTATGTTGCACTTACAAGAGCTAAGGAAAAGCTGATTATGCTTTATGCTGATGAGAATCCGCTTAAAAAATGCGAGAGCATGTCAATGGGCATAAATCCTCTCAATAAGCGTCTTAACCCCGTTGTTGTAAAAAGTGCAAACAGCTACGGTAAATGGATAATCACTGCTCTGCTTCGCCATGAGGGCGCAAAGGAGCTGAGAGATGCAATAGGTATGACCGAAGAGGGCGTATTGAAGTGCGAATCTCCCTTGAAGGTTGTTATCAGCGAATACGAAAGTGAAGAGGTAAGAAAAGAAACCGAAAAGGGCAGAGCAAGGGCTGACGAGGATTTCCTTAAGCTTATTGAAGAAAGGGCAGGCTTTAAGTATAAGTACGAGGCTCTTTCAAGGGTGCTTACAAAGCGTGCAGCCTCTGAGGTGGATAAGGATTTCATCGACAGAGATTACTTTGCTTCATCAATGCCTGCTTTTATGCACGAAAACGGTCTTACCGGTGCACTTAAGGGTATTGCAACCCACACCTTTATCCAGTTTGCCGATTACGAAAAGGCAAAGGTGAATGTGCAGAATGAAATTGACAGACTCTATGAAATGGGTGTGCTTGATGAGGGTCAGGCAAAGGGAATAGATGTAAGTGCTGTTGAAGCCTTCTTTGAAAGCAGTCTTGCAGAAAGAATTCTCAGGTCACCTGAGGTTATGAGAGAAAAGAAATTTACAATTGAAGTACCCGTTGCCGAAATTTATCCTGAAGCCGGTGAGGCTGCAGAGGGCGAAATGATGATGATTCAGGGTATTGCCGACTGTGCTTTTCTTGAAAACGGTGAATTGGTAATTGTGGACTACAAAACCGACAGACTTCCAACAGAGGAAGCCTTCTCCCATAAATATGCTTCCCAGGTGCTTTTATATAAGCGTGCCCTTCGTGAATGCACAGGCTACGAAGTAAAAGAAACCCTGCTTTACTCCTTCCATCTGGGCAAGGAAATCAGGGTGATCTGAGAAATTTGAAAAAAACTTTAAGAAATTTCAAAAATATATTGATTTTTGACTTTTTGTGTGATACAATACCATTCGTTAAATGATGTAATCAACCGAAAGAGGTGAAATAGACAATGAAAAAGGACATTCATCCTAACTACGAACAGACAGAAGTAAAGTGTGCATGTGGTGCTATTATCGCTACAGGTTCAACAAAGAAGGAAATGCACGTTGATATTTGTTCAAACTGCCACCCCTACTTCACAGGTAAGCAGAAGCTCGTTGATACAGGCGGACGTGTTGATAGATTCAATAAGCGTTTCAACCTTGCTAAGAGCAAATAATCAAAGCTTTATTAAAAGAATCAGACGGCGCAATTATTTGCACCGTCTTATTTTTCTTTAGAGTTAAAAGTTGAAAGTTAAAAGTTGAAATTCGGGTCACTTCGTTCCGATTATATCCGTTTTAACTTGTTTGAAAAGATTTATATTCATACCGCCAAATCATATTGATAAATCCGGTGGGTAGAGTTTTCTTAAGAATGAACTATAAAGGCGGATAAAATCAACTCTTTACCCTTTACAACCAAGCTTATTCCGCGGGTGATTACTTTCTGTTTACAGCGGTATAAATCTGCGACCATATTTCAACTTTCAACTTTCAACTTTCAACTTTTAACAAAAGGGGTGAAAAAGGTGTCAAGCTACAGAACAATAAAAAACCGTTCACAGGACGAATTTGTGGTTAAAAAGTCACGCTTTATCGGTTATGTCTGTCCTGTAAAGACAGAGGAAGAGGCAAAGGCTTTTATTGAAGAGATAAAGAAAAAGCACTGGGATGCAACCCATAATGTGTGGGCGTACAGCCTTCGTGAGGGAATGGTAAGACGCTTCAGCGACGACGGCGAGCCTCAGGGTACTGCAGGTATTCCCACTCTTGATGTAATTCTCAAGGAGGATGTTGTGGACTGCTGCGTTGTTGGAACACGATACTTCGGCGGTATTCTTCTCGGTGGCGGAGGTCTTGTTAGAGCCTATTCCCATACAGCTAAAATTGCTCTTGATGCAGGCGGAATAATCACAATGGCACTTTGCAAAATTGTTAAGGTGCAGGCCGATTACAATTTCTACGGCAGACTTGTACCTCTCATCTGTGAAGAGGGCGGAATTGTTGAAGACACTGTTTTTGCCGATAATGTTGAGGTAACCTTCAGAATTCCCGAGGAGGATGTTGACCGCTTTGAAGCAAGACTTGTTGACGTTTCCAACGGCAGATTCCACAGTGAGGTTATTGACGAAAAATTCTGTGAACTGTAAAAATACAAAAATTACGAAAAATTAAGGGGAAACCCGAAAAAATTGCGTATATATATATGAAGGGATGTGAAAAACGTGGAAAACCTGAGAATGATTACTCTTGAAAGAGAAAAAAATACTATTTCACCGTACGGATTCCTTTGCGTAAATTCAAAGGGCAGAGCTATACCTGAGGGTGAGTGTCCTGTAAGAACAGCCTTTCAGCGAGACAGGGACAGAATTATCCATTCTGCTTCCTTCAGACGCCTTAAGCATAAGACACAGGTTTTTCTTTCACCTGACGGTGACCATTACAGGACCCGTCTTACCCACACCCTTGAGGTAGCTCAGATTGCAAGAACAATTGCAAGAGCACTCAGCCTTAACGAAGACCTTACCGAAGCAATTGCTCTCGGTCACGACTTGGGTCACACACCCTTCGGACATGCTGGAGAAAGAGCATTAAACGAGGTTGTTCCAGGTGGCTTCAGACATTATGAGCAGAGCCTTCGTGTTGCTGACCATCTTGAAAAAGAGGGCAGAGGACTTAACCTTACAAAGGAAGTAAGAAACGGAATTGTCTGCCATACAAAGGGCGAAGAGGCATCAACCCTTGAGGGCAGAATCGTTAAGCTTTCCGACAGAATTGCTTATATAAACCATGATATAGATGATGCTATCAGAGCAGGTGTTCTCACTGAGGCAAGCATACCTCAGGAGGCTAAGCGCTTTTTAGGTGAAACAAAAAGTGCAAGAATCAACACACTTATTATGTCAGCCATAAACAACACCGTTGACACTGTCTGCCTTGACAGAGATGTGCAGAGTGCCTTTGATATTCTGCACGAGTTTATGTTTGACAGAGTTTATACAAATCCCATCTGCAAAAGCGAAGAGGGTAAGGCTATGAAGCTTGTTCAGAGCCTTTATGAATTTTTCAGCACTCATCCCGATGAGCTTCCAAATGAGTTTATCTCAATTGCCTGGAAGGACGGCGCTGAAAGGGCAGCAGCCGATTATATTGCAGGTATGACTGACGGCTATGCTCTCAAGGTCTTTGCAAGATATTTCATTCCCACCGGCTGGAGCGACTAAAGGCAATCTTCGATTGCAAATGAATAATGAATGATGAAAAATTAATAATGAATAATTGTGGGTCACTTCGTTCCGATTATAATAAGTCAGAACAAAGGTTATGATTCATAATGACATTTACGAAAGGAGGTAGGTTATGGCTAGATTTTCAGATGAATTTTTAAATGAGCTTCGTATGCGCTGTGATATTGAGCAGGTTATTTCGCCTTATGTCAACCTTAAAAGGCGTGGTAAAAATCTTGTGGGACTTTGTCCTTTCCATAACGAAAAAACTCCTTCCTTTACTGTTTATCCCGATAGTCAGAGCTTTTATTGCTTCGGCTGCGGTGCAGGCGGTGAAGCAATCGGCTTTATAAGAAGAGCAGAAAATCTTGATTTCACTGAGGCTGTCCGCTATCTCTGCGACAAAAGCGGAATGGTAATGCCAAGTGACGGTTACGATGATTCTCTTTCGGTAAAACGCAAGAGAATGTATGAAATCAACAAAGAGGCGGCAAGATTTTTCAATTCCTGTCTTTTCTCTGAAAAGGGTAGGGAGGGTCTTGAGTATTATAAAAAACGCGGATACAAAAAGAGTACAATTACCCGTTTCGGCTTAGGCTATGCTCCAAACGAATGGAGAGCACTTCTTACTCATATGAGAGGTCTCGGATATTCCTATGAGGAGCTTTACGAAGCAAATCTTGCAAACCGAAGCGATAAAGACGGAAAAATAAGCTACTACGACTCCTTCCGTAACAGAGTTATGGTACCTATTATAGATGTAAGAGGCAACGTTGTTGCTTTTGGCGGACGAGTTCTTGACGACAGTAAGCCGAAATATATCAACACCTCTGATACACTGATTTATAAAAAGAGCCTTGGTGTTTTCGGTCTTAACCTTGCAAAGAATTCACCTGAAAAATCCCTTATCCTTGTTGAAGGATATATGGATGCTATCTCACTTCACGAAGCAGGATTTACAAATGCAATTGCTTGTCTCGGTACTGCTCTTACAAGCGAAATGGCTCATCTGCTGTCCCGTTATGCTGAGGAGATAATTCTCTCCTATGACGCTGATGAAGCAGGTCAGAAGGCCACTGAGAGAGCAATAAGCATACTTGGTTCAATCGGTATGAAAATGAGAGTTGTTCACCTTTCAGGCGGTAAGGACCCGGACGAAATTCTGAAGAAATACGGCCCTGAAAGATACCGCACACTTATTGAGGGTGCAGCAAATGATATAGAATTTGAGCTGCTTAAGGCAAGAGACGGCTTTGATCTTAACACAAGTGACGGCAAAATGAAATATCTTGAAAAGGCGGCACAGATACTATCTAAAACAAGAAGCGAAATTACCCGTGATATTTACTCTTCAAGATTATCTGAGGAGCTTCAGGTAAAAAAAGAGGCAATTACGGCTCGTATAAATCAGATTTCAAGAATAAACACAAGAAAAGAAAATCAGGACTTTTTCAAAAAGGCACCTCAGCAGAATATATCCGAAAGCACAAAAACGGCTCTTGCAAATTCAACCAACATAAGAGTTGTGCGTGCAGAGGAGCAGCTGATTGCAACCCTTATGAAAAATCCCGATTATTACAGACATATTGAAAAAAATGTATCAGCTGAGGATTTCAGTGTTGCACTTTACAAGCGGATATTTTCACTGATTACAGATAAAATAAAAGAGCAGCGTAGTCTTGAGCTTACCTTCTTTGCAGAAGAGCTCACTCCCGCAGAGATGAATACTTTCGTCAAAATCTGCAGAGACAGCACCAAAATCGGCAGTAGCCTTCGTTTTTGCGAGGACTGTATAACCGTTATGAAGGAAGAAAAGAAAAAGGCTGAGGATAAGCCTGACCTTTCCACAATAAGCGACGAGGACTTCCGCAATCTCTTTAAGAAAAAATAAGCTAATCACTGCTTTTTGCAGTATTATAGAAAGGACAGTAAATTTATGGACACACAGGAAAAAAACTTGATGCTCAAGGCTCTCGTTGACAGAGGTATTTCACAGGGCAAGCTCAACTCAACAGAAATCGACACAGTTCTTGTTGAAGCTGACGTTGATATGGAGGAAATGGAAAAGGTTTACCAGAAGCTTGAGGCTCACGGTGTAGAAATCGTAGACGACCTTTCCGATGAAATTCTCAACGACATTTCAGTTGATATCGACCTTCCCAAGGATTACGATAACTCTGCAATGATTACTGACCCCAAGAGCGTAATTGATGACCCCGTTAAGGTTTATCTTAAGGATATAGGCAGAGTGCCTCTTCTTTCACCTGAAGAGGAAATTGACCTTGCAATCAGAATTTCAGCAGGGGATAAGGAAGCTAAGGATGTTCTTACAAAGGCAAACCTTCGTCTTGTTGTGTCTATTGCTAAAAGATATGTGGGCAGAGGTATGATGTTCCTTGACCTTATTCAGGAGGGTAACCTCGGTCTTACCAAGGCTGTTGATAAGTTTGACCACACAAAGGGCTTCAAGTTCTCAACCTATGCTACATGGTGGATCAGACAGGCTATTACAAGAGCTATTGCTGACCAGGGCAGAACAATCCGTATTCCCGTTCATATGGTTGAAACCATCAATAAGGTTAAAAAGACAAGCAGTATGCTCCTTCATCGTGACGGTAAGGATCCCTCACCCGAGGATATTGCTGCTGAGCTTAAAATGTCACCTGATAAGGTTCGTGATATTCTCCGCATTTCTCAGGAGCCCGTTTCACTCGAAACTCCTATCGGTGAAGAGGAAGACAGCCACCTTGGTGACTTTATTCCCGACGAGGATGCACTTTCACCGGCAGATGCTGCTGCAATGACCTTCCTTAAGGCAAAGGTTAATGAAGTGCTTGAAACTCTTACAGTAAGAGAAGCAGAGGTTCTCCGTCTTCGCTTCGGTCTTAAGGACGGCACACCTCAGACTCTTGAAGAGGTTGGTAAGGAATTCAACGTTACAAGAGAGCGTATCAGACAGATTGAAGCAAAGGCTCTTCGTAAGCTTCGTCATCCCAGCAGAAGTAAGCACCTTAAAGACCTTTAATATGAAGCCCTTCAGGGCTTTGTGAAGGTGAACTGAAAATAAAAATCAAGTTTTTGATATTTTTTTAAAAAAAGACTTGCAATTTCTTTTCGTTTCTGCTATTATATTGTCTGCTTATGTAGTTCTATTTAATTTAAGGAGGTGCGGTACATGGCAAAATGTGATTTTTGCGGTAAGGATGTTTCCTTCGGCATCAAAGTTTCTCACTCACACAGACGTTCAAACAGAACATGGAAACCAAACGTAAAGCGTGTTAAGGCTATCGTTGACGGCTCACCCAAGAGAGTACACGCTTGCACTCGCTGCTTACGCTCAGGTAAGGTTACACGCGCTATCTGATCATACGAACTTGGTCAATCACGGATCTTCCGTAAAGGGAGATCCTTTTTTCTTTCCATTAATAACTTATTAAAACTTTCTGCCTTTTCTTGGCATATTTGTGAAATATTTGGAAAATGCTTCAATTGGCTTGTTTTTTGAAGCAATCTTTGATAGAATATACTCGGACTTCCCTCAAGTCAACTTTAAAAAGAAAGGATTATAACTATGAGGAAAATCAGTAAAGCTCTTGCGTTGGTTTTTTGTATGATTATGCTTATCTCAAGCGTAGGTGCAGTATCTTTTGCTGCTACAAAGAAGCCGGCTGCAACAAAGAAAATTTCAACAAGTGTCACAGACACTACAATCAAGCTTACATGGAGTAAGGTAAGCGGTGCTTCAGGCTACCGTGTGTATCAGTACAAAAACAAGGAATGGGCTGTAATCAAAAAGAGTACAACCGACAATACATACACAATTAAATCACTTAAGCCTGCAACAAGCTATAAGTTTGCAGTTAAGACTTATAAAAAGTCAGGCTCAAAAACAGTATGGTCTGATTTGAAGAAGATTACTGTTAAAACTGCAGCTGTAAGCAACCCCAAGACAGTTAAGGCTACAGCAGGGGATAACTGCAAGGTTACTCTTAAGTGGAGCAAGGTAAGCGGTGCAACAGGCTATATTGCTTATGTTTATAAGAATAAGGAATGGAAGAAGCTTAAGACTACTACAGAGCTTACCTACACAGCAAGTGGTCTTGATGCAAACACCAGCTATAAATTCAAGGTGGTTGCATATAAGAAGATTTCAGGCAAGAACTACTATTCATCAGGTAAGAGTGTAAGCGTTAAAACAGGTGTTCTTTCTGTTGGTAAAATCAGCTCAATTGATGTAGGTGCAACCTCTGATACTGTAAAGCTCAGCTGGTCAGCAGAGGGTAATATTAACGGATACAGAGTGTATATCTATGACAAGGCAACAGACAGATATAAGACTCTTGCAACAATCAAGGAAACTACATACACTGCAACAGGACTTTCAGGCTCAACTACCTATACATTCGTTGTAAAGCCTTATGCAAAGTCAGGCTCAACAACTGTATGGGGTGCAAAGACAACTGTTATCGGTGAAACACTTCTTACAGCGCCCGGTACAATCAGTGCAACAGTTGAGGGTCAGACAGCTACAATTGTATGGTCAACAGCAGGCAACGCAGACGGATACAGAGTATATCTTTTCAAGGACGTTGCTTCAGACAGCTATTCAGTGCTTCAGAGCTCAACTACCGATACATCTTATGTATATGAAATTCCCAAGAATACAATGCAGAAAATCGGTGTAAAGGCATTCAGAAAGCTTGACAACGGTGAATATGACTGGAGCTCAATGAAGGTTATTACTGTAGGCGGTATCTATAAATACAAGACACTTTTTGATAGTGCTGTTTATAGCTACACAACAGTAATTGACGGTCAGGAAACAACTGTTTACCACAAAAACGGAAGCGTTAACCTTACAACAAAAATGCCCATTACAGATAATATAATGGCTGACTGCCAGATTATCTATAACGCAAAGGAAAACAAGAGCATTGCTCTTATTTCAATTGCAGGTATGGGCGGCTTCTACTGCACAGACCTTGCTGCTCTCGGCGGCGATGATATTGATATTTCTGAAACAGGCTCTCAGGATGCAAGATTCTCAAGTGATGATATCGCTGAAGAAATTGTTGTTACAGAGGTTAATTATGAAGATAAGACACTTATCTGCGAAAGCTTCTATAACAGCAACGGAGAAAACATCAAGTTCTATTTTGATGAGGGTGCATTTGTAAAGCACGAAATTATTAGCACAAGAGGAGTTGTTGATGCTGTTGTTCTTAAAGATGTAAAGAACAGTGTAAGCGACAAAAAGTTCAATGTAACACCTCCCTGGAATTACATCAACATCGATGCATTCCTTCAGGAGAATTAATCCACTAATCCGTGTGTTTAATTAAAAAATAATTCAATAAACGAAAAATCCCTTCCTTTGGAGAAAATCCTTAGGAGGGGATAGTTTTTTATTAAAATTGATTTTCAGGAAGAAAAAGCCTTTATAAAAACAAAAAAACCGCCCAAAAAGCGGAAAAAACTTAAAAAAACAAGCGATAACAGCCCAAAACCCCTTGACAACGGAGCTTCAGCTGTGGTAATATATCATAATGTATAATGGTCTAATATGCCTATATGTATCTTACTGAAATCATATTAGCACTTAACTGAAAAAATGTCAAGAACTTTTTTCAAAAAACAAATAGCAAGTAATGCCTTCGGGCAAATAAATAAAGATATGGAGTGATAAGCTATATGGTAAATGTTACCAACGTAAAACTCGGTACCAATACCCGTAAGAGTTTCGGCAAGATCAAAGAAGTTATGCCCATGCCTAACCTTATCCAGGTTCAGAAGGACTCTTACAAATGGTTCATCGAAACCGGTCTTAAAGAAGTGCTTAAGGATATGTCAGACATCACTGACTACAGCGGAAACCTTGTGCTTTCTTTCGTAGACTACAGAATGGACGATAAACCAAAGTATACCGTAAAGGAATGTAAGGAGAGAGACACAACATACTCAGCTCCCATGCGCCTCACAGTTCGTCTTTATAATAAGGAGACAGGCGAGGTTAAGGACAGCGAGGTTTACATGGGTGAATTCCCTCTCATGACAGAAAGCGGTACCTTCATCATCAACGGTGCAGAACGTGCTATTGTTTCACAGCTTGTTCGTTCACCCGGCGTATATTTCGGAATGACTCACAATGTTACAGGTAAAAGGCTTTTCACTTCAACAATCATTCCGGGCCGTGGTGCATGGCTTGAATATGAAACAGACCAGAACGATCTCTTCTATGTAAGAATCGATAAGAACAGAAAGATCCCCATTACAACTCTTATCCGTGTTCTCGGTTATTCAACAGATAACGATATCCGTGAGTTCTTCGGTATGGACGACAGAATCGAAGCTACTCTTGAAAAGGATAACACAAAGAACACTGAAGAAGCTCTTATCGAAATCTATAAGAAGCTCCGTCCCGGTGAACCCCCAACACTTTCAAGTGCTCAGAGCCACATTGAGGGTATGTTCTTCGACGAAAGAAGATACGACCTTTCAAGAGTTGGTAGATATAAATACAATAAGAAGCTCGGCATTTCAGACAGACTCCGTGGCTTCAGACTTGCAGCTCCCATCGTAAACGACCTTACAGGTGAAATCATCGCTGAAGAAGGCGAGCTCGTTACAAAGGAAAGAGCTTACGAAATCGAGCAGGCAGGTGCTAAGATTGCTTATGTAACCGTTGAAGGTCAGGAAGAGCCCGTTAAGGTTATTTCAAACCAGATGGTTGACATCAAGGGCTACATTCCCTACCTTTCAGATGAAGAACTCAGAAGCGTTGGTATCAACGAGCATGTTAGATACACAGTTCTTATGGAAGTTCTTTCAGAAATCGACGGTATGGAAAAGGATGAGGTTCTCGCTTACCTTGAAGCAAAGGCTGACGAGCTTATTCCCAAGACCATTATCGTTGACGATATTCTCGCATCAATCAACTACCTTAACTGCCTTGCAAACGGTGTAGGTCACGCTGATGACATTGACCACCTTGGCAACAGACGTATCAGAAGCGTTGGTGAGCTTCTTCAGAACCAGTTCCGCGTTGGTTTCTCAAGAATGGAAAGAGTTGTTAAGGAAAGAATGACTCTTCAGGCTCAGGAATCAGATAAGGTGACTCCTCAGGCTCTTATCAACACAAGACCCGTAATTGCAGCTGTAAGAGAATTCTTCGGTTCATCACCCCTTTCACAGTTTATGGACCAGAACAACCCCCTTGCAGAGCTTACACATAAGAGAAGACTTTCAGCTCTTGGTCCCGGCGGTCTTTCACGAGACAGAGCAGGCTTCGATGTTCGAGACGTACACTACTCACACTACGGTCGTATGTGTCCTATTGAAACTCCTGAAGGTCCCAACATCGGTCTTATCTCATACATCGCTACATTCGCAAGAATTAACGAATACGGCTTCATTGAAGCTCCCTTCCGTCCTATTGATAAGGAAACAGGCGAGGTTCTTGAAACATTCGAATACATGACAGCTGACGTAGAAGATGAATACACAGTTGTTCAGGCTAACGAGCCTCTTGATGAAAACAATCACTTCATCAGAAGCAAGGTAAATGCTCGTCACCGTGACGAATTCCTTGAAATTGACCCCTCAAGAGTAGACTACATGGACGTATCACCCAAGATGGTTGTTTCAGTAGCTACATCACTTATTCCCTTCCTTGAAAACGACGACGCAAACCGTGCTCTTATGGGTGCGAACATGCAGCGTCAGGCAGTACCCCTTCTTACCTGTGATTCACCTATGGTAGGTACAGGTATGGAATACAAGGCATCAACAGACTCAGGTGTATGCGTACTCGCTAAGGAAGCAGGCACAGTAACATATGTAAGTGCTGATAAGGTTGACGTTATCACAAAGGATAACAGAGTTGACACATATAACCTTATTAAGTTTATGCGCTCCAACCAGGGCACATGTATCAACCAGAAGCCCGTTGTTAAGGTTGGCGACGTAATTGAAAAAGACCAGGTAATCGCAGACGGCCCCGCTACAGATAACGGTGAGCTTGCTCTCGGTAAGAATGCTCTTATCGGCTTTATGACCTGGGAAGGCTACAACTACGAGGACGCCGTTCTCATCAACGAAAAGCTTGTACGTGATGATGTTTACACATCAATCCACATTGAAAAGTATGAGCTTGAAGCAAGAGACACAAAGCTCGGACCTGAAGAAATCACAAACGATATTCCCAATGTCGGTGATGCTCTTAAGGATCTTGATGAAAGAGGTATCATCCGTGTTGGTGCTGAGGTTCATGCAGGTGACATTCTCGTAGGTAAGGTTACACCTAAGGGTGAAACTGAGCTTACAGCAGAAGAAAGACTTCTCAGAGCTATTTTCGGTGAAAAGGCAAGAGAAGTAAGAGATACATCTCTTCGTGTTCCTCACGGTGAATACGGTATCGTAGTTAATGTTGAAGAATTCACAAGAGAAAACAGCGATGAGCTTTCACCCGGTGTAAACAAGGTAGTTCGTTGCTACATCGCTCAGAAGAGAAAGATTCAGGTAGGCGACAAGATGGCTGGTCGTCACGGTAACAAGGGTGTCGTTTCACGCGTTCTTCCTCAGGAAGATATGCCCTTCCTTGCTGACGGTACTCCTCTTGATATCGTTCTTAACCCCCTTGGCGTACCTTCACGTATGAACATCGGTCAGGTACTTGAAGTGCATCTCGGTTTTGCTTGCCGTAAGATGGGCTGGAAGATTATGACTCCCGTATTTGACGGTGCACACGAAGAAGATATCAGAGAAGCTCTTAAAGAAGCAGGCATCAGCGAAACCGGTAAGTCAGTTCTTTACGACGGCCGTACAGGTGACCGTTTCGACGGTGAGGTTACTGTTGGTGTTATGTACTTCCTTAAGCTCCACCACCTTGTTGACGATAAGATGCACGCTCGTTCAACCGGTCCGTACTCACTCGTTACTCAGCAGCCTCTTGGCGGTAAAGCTCAGTTCGGTGGTCAGCGTTTCGGTGAAATGGAAGTTTGGGCACTTGAAGCTTACGGTGCAGCTTATACTCTTCAGGAAATTCTTACAGTTAAGTCAGACGACGTTGTTGGCCGTGTTAAGACTTATGAAGCTATCGTAAACGGTGAAAACGTGCCTCAGGCAGGTGTTCCCGAATCCTTCAAGGTACTTGTTAAGGAGCTTCAGAGCCTTGGTCTTGACGTTAAGGTTCTTGACGCTGATAATAACGAAATCGACCTTAAGCAGAATATTGACGGTGACGAAGGTGTAAGCCTCCACAGATATGTTGCTAAGGACGAAGCTGCAAAGGACGAAGACGATCTCGATCTTGAGGATGAAGACGATCTCAGCCTTGAGGACGACGATGATATGGATCTTAACTTCGACTTTGGCGACCTTGAGTCAGCAGACGATGAGGACGAAGACGCATTTGATGTTGATGCATTCTTCAACGAAATGAATCCCACAATCAACGATGCAGGATTCAACAGCGGCTTTGTTCCCGACGAAGACAATATGTAATCACTATGGATTTTAAATTATAATAACAGGAAAGGGCTGACTTAATTAATATATGGAAAATATTACTTTTGAATCAATAAAAATAGGTCTGGCTTCACCTGAAATGATCAGAAGCTGGTCATACGGTGAAGTAACAAAGCCTGAAACCATAAACTACCGTACACTTAAGCCTGAAAGCGATGGTCTTTTCTGCGAAAAGATCTTCGGACCTCTCAAGGACTGGGAATGTCATTGCGGACGCTATAAGAGAATCCGTCATAAGGGCAAGATTTGTGAACGCTGCCATGTTGAAATTACAAAGGCAAAGGTTCGTCGTGAGCGTATGGGTCACATCGAGCTTGCAACTCCCGTTTCACACATCTGGTACTTCAAGGGCATTCCTTCAAGAATGGGTCTTATGCTTGACATTTCACCCAGAGATCTTGAAAGAGTTCTCTACTTTGCAGCTTATGTTGTAGTTAATGCAGGTACAGTTCCCAATGTTAAAGAGGGACAGGTTATTACTGAAAAGCAGTATGACGATATTAAGGAATACTACTATAACGATGAAGATTTCAAGGTTGGTATGGGTGCTGAAGCTATTAAAGAGCTTCTCGCTAAAATCAATGTTGAAGAGCTCAACGATGAACTTCGTGAACAGCTCGCTACAGCAAGCGGTCAGAAGAAGGCAAGAATCCTCAAGAGACTTGAGGTTGTTGAAGCATTCAGAGCTTCAGGTAACAGACCTGAATGGATGATTCTTGACGTTGTTCCCGTAATTCCTCCCGATATCCGTCCTATGGTTCAGCTTGACGGTGGTCGTTTTGCAACAAGTGACCTTAACGACCTTTACAGAAGAGTTATCAACAGAAACAACCGTCTTAAGAAGCTTCTTGAGCTTGGTGCTCCCAGCATCATCATCAGAAATGAAAAGAGAATGCTTCAGGAAGCAGTTGACGCACTTATTGACAACGGCAGAAGAGGCAGACCCGTTACAGGTCCTAACAACAGACCTCTTAAGTCACTTTCAGATATGCTTAAGGGTAAGCAGGGTCGTTTCCGTCAGAACCTTCTCGGTAAGCGTGTTGACTACTCAGGCCGTTCAGTTATCGTTGTAGGTCCCGAGCTTAAGCTTTATCAGTGCGGTCTTCCCAAGGAAATGGCACTTGAGCTCTTCAAGCCCTTCGTAATGAAGAGACTTGTTGAAACAGGTGTTGCTGCTCATATCAAAACAGCAAGAAAGACTGTTGACCGTCAGGAAAAGTGCGTATGGGACGCTCTTGAAATTGTAATCAAGGACCATCCCGTAATGCTCAACCGAGCTCCTACACTTCATAGACTTGGTATTCAGGCATTTGAGCCCGTGCTCGTTGAAGGTAAGGCTATCAAGCTTCATCCTCTTGTATGTACAGCGTTCAACGCTGACTTCGACGGTGACCAGATGGCTGTTCACGTACCTCTTTCAGCAGAGGCTCAGGCAGAAGCACGCTTCCTTATGCTTGCTGCTAACAACCTTCTTAAGCCTTCAGACGGAAAGCCCGTTGCCGTTCCCACACAGGACATGGTACTTGGTTCATACTATCTTACACTCGAAATTGCAGGTGCAAAGGGTGAGGGTAAGGTATTCCGTGATGTAAACGAAGCAAGACTTGCATACGATTCAGGTGTTATCGACCTTCATGCAAGAATAAAGGTTCGTATGACAAAGGAAATTGACGGCGTTAAGAAGTCAAAGATTATTGAAACAACTCTCGGTAAGATCATCTTCAATGATCCCGTTCCTCAGGATCTCGGCTTTATTGACAGAAACGATCCCGAAAATATGTTCCGCCTTGAGGTTGAAGGCCTTGTAAACAAGAAGCTCCTTGGTAAGGTTATTGCAAGATGTATTCAGGTACACGGCACTGCTAAGACAGCTGAGGTTCTTGACAATGTTAAGAATCAGGGCTACAGATATTCAACACGAAGCGGTATCACAGTTGCTGTTTGTGACGCAACAATTCCATCAACAAAGAAGGATATTCTCGTAGAAACAGAAGCACTGGTTGACGAAGTTAACAGAAAGTACAACCGTGGTCTTCTTTCAAATCAGGACCGTTCAAGACAGGTACTCAAGCATTGGGATACTTGTACAAACCGTGTTGCTGATGCTCTTACAGGTTCATTCGACGCAACTAACCCCATCTGGATGATGCTTGACTCAGGTGCCCGTGGTTCTAACAGCCAGCTTCGTCAGCTTGCAGGTATGCGTGGTCTTATTGCCAACACAGCAGGTAAGACAATCGAAGTACCCATCAGAGCTAACTACCGAGAAGGTCTTAATGTACAGGAATACTTCATTTCATCACGTGGTGCTCGTAAGGGTCTTGCCGATACAGCGCTTCGTACAGCTGACTCAGGTTACCTTACACGTCGTCTTGTTGACGTTTCACAGGATGTTATTATCCGTGAAGAGGACTGTGGCTGCACAGAAGGTCTTGAAGTATACGATATCATGGACGGTAACCGTATTCTTGAATCACTTTCAGAAAGACTTAAGGGTCGTTACCTTCTTAACAACCTTATTGATGATGAAACAGGCGAGCTTGTTATGGATAATGACCATATGCTCACTGAAAAGGATGCAGACAAGATCGATGCTTACCTCACAGCTAAGATGAACAAGGCTCTCGACGCAGGTATGGCAAAGGAAGACGCTGCAAACATCAGAAGAATTACAATCCGCTCACTTCTTACATGTAACTCAGACCACGGCGCTTGTATCAAGTGCTACGGTGCAAACCTTGCATCAGGTCAGCCTGTTACTGTTGGTGAAGCAGTTGGTATTATTGCTGCCCAGTCAATCGGTGAACCCGGTACACAGCTTACAATGAGAACTTTCCATACCGGTGGTGTTGCTTCAGGTGCCGATATCACACAGGGTCTTCCCCGTGTCGAAGAACTCTTTGAAGCTCGTAAGCCCAAGACTCTTGCAATTATCTCAGAAATCGACGGTGTTGTTTCATTTGAAACAATCAAGAAGAATCCCCACATCGTTGTTACAAACGAAGAAACAGGGGAGAGAAAGGAATACTTCCTTACCTTCGGTGCAAGAGCAAGAGTTTCAGAAGGCCAGTTCATCAAGAAGGGTGAAACAGTTACTGAAGGTTCAGTTGATCCCAAGGACGTACTTAACGTTATGGGCGTAAACGCTGTTCACGACTACCTTATCAGCCAGGTACAGCTCACTTACCGTACTCAGGGTGTTGATATCAACGATAAGCACATTGAGGTTATTGCTCGTCAGATGATGAGAAAGGTAAGAGTTGAAGAGCCCGGCGATACAAACCTCCTTCCCAACTCAGTTGTTGATAAGAAGGAATTCCGTGATGCTAACAGAGTTGTAAGAACAAGAATGGAAGCTACAGGTGAAGAGCTTATAGAAGCTACATGCTCACCCATCCTTATGGGTATTACAAAGGCTTCACTTGCAACTGACTCATTCCTTTCAGCTGCATCATTCCAGGAAACAACAAGAGTACTTACCGACGCTGCTATCAAGGGCAAGGTTGATCCTCTTATGGGTCTTAAGGAAAATGTTATTATCGGTAAGCTTCTTCCCTCAGGTACAGGTATGAAGTGCTACAACGAGGTTGACTTTGTTGACACTGCAGAAAAGGCCGCTAAAGAAGAGGAAGCAGCACTTATCTGGAACTTCTAAATAAGACTAAAAGCTCCCACTCGTTGGGAGCTTTCAGTCTGCCGATAAACGCAGTAAAATAAATTACGAAAAAACACATCCCACTTAATTTGAACAGATCCAATTTGTGCGGACAGCACAAAAACACCCCCTAGGGTAGAAAATATTAATTTTTCAAGCAATATACTGACTTCGTTTTTCAAGCGGAGTCAGTTTTGTTTTTAGCTGTATTCTTTCGGTGTTGTAAAAGTGTATGTATTCGCTTATGAGGATGCGAGCATCTTCATAAGTTCTTAACTTTGTTCTGTAAATACACTCTGTTTTGAGAATCGAGAAAAAGTGTTCAGCCATTGCATTGTCATATGGGTTCCCACGTCTTGACATTGAGGGCGTTATGCCGTATGATTTTGTCAGGTTAAAATATGCTGGTGATGTATATTGAAACCCTTGGTCACTGTGGAGTTGCAGCTCTGCGGTGACCTTCTCTTTTCTTTTCGCTAATTTAATTGTACTCAAAACAAGGTTAATGTTTTGTTCTGTCCCGGTTTTGTAAGCAACAATGCTGTTATCATACAAATCTCTGATTACTGACAGATAAAGCGTTCCTTGCTGTGTCTTAATATATGATATATCTGTAACCCACTTTTGATTCGGTCTGTCAGCATTAAAATCTCGGTTTAGCAGATTGGGATAACGATGAATGTGATCTCCATAATTACGATATTTCTTTCTTCTGATTACTGATAAAAGGTTATATTTCTGCATAACCCTCAATATTGTCTTAGGATCACGGTGTATTCCATTCTTTTCAAGCCATATATGTACTCTTCGATAACCATATGTTCTACCGCATTTATCCTGACATTCTTTTATCTTTTCAGCAAGCGGTAAATCTTTTGAAGGTACAGCATGGCTTTACAAACAGCAACAGAATTATTCGTGGTACTGATTATGCTAAAAGCCAAGGTTTATATTGTTTGCCCAAGGACAATGGTTATTATGGAAACCATTATTGGTACACCAGAACACCCGGTGCAAATTCAGCTGATTTATACAGAGTAGGCTATGATGGTTCAGTAGCTCACAGCTATACAGGAACCAACACAGATAATACATATTACGGTATTGTTCCTGCGTTTTGCTTTGATGTTTCTTCAGGTATTTTATCTGGACTTAAAGAAGGAACGGCTATAGATATATTAAGTCAATTGGAAAAATATATAGTTTATAATGGAGCAAATGGCGGAGCTTATGCTAGTATGGAAATTCCTGAAGATTTTTCTGTTGAGATTAACGGTTTCTATTTGACTGAAAATTATGGTACGTTGAGCTTGATAAAAGATAATGTTTCTGTACTTAATTTTCATGTAAGAGTTCCCTGATATTGATTTGGGATCTTGGTTTACCGGTGAAGTTAATGCGGTTGAAACATTAACTTGTGGTGATTATGAGTATATTATAAATGATGACGAAACGGTTTCTATAGCAAAATATAATGGTGACAGTGCAGAATTTAATATTCCTCAAATCAAGTCTTTTTCAAAACAAATATCACAGACCAATATCACAAAATGAAAAAAGCTGCAGGTAAATTCCTACAGCTTTTATAGCGATATATTAGATAAAATCTACAAATTTATTAGCCGAA
>JBGVFK010000043.1:0-53741 GCA_045121075.1 Acutalibacteraceae bacterium
TACACTTTTCATTATACATTAATCCTATTTACATTCATGTTCCCTTGTGTTAAAATTGATTCAACAACTCAGGAGGTAAAAAAATGAAACTCTATTACGACATTCACGACAAACCAAAATTCGGACAAATGATTATCTATGCCTTCCAGCAGCTTCTTGCTATTATGGCGGCAACTCTTGTTGTGCCCATTATCATCGGCAACGGCATGCAGCCCACAGCAGCTCTTTTCGGCGCAGGTATCGGTACTCTTGTTTATGTGCTCTTCACTAAGATGCGTTCACCCGTTTTCCTTGGCTCATCCTTCGCATTCCTCGGCTCAATGGCTGCCGCTTTTGCAGGTGCTGTTTCCGTTCAGGCAGGTTATATGGGTCTTATTATCGGTGCTGCTTTTGCAGGTCTTGTTTATGTAGTTATCGCTCTTGTTGTTAAGTTTGCAGGCGTTAACTGGATTGACAAGCTTATGCCCAAGCAGGTTATCGGCCCCACAGTTGCAATTATCGGTCTTTCACTTGCTGCTAACGCAATCGGTGACCTTAAGTCAGGCGAATATATGGTTGAAGCAATCGGCCAGGCAATTGAAAACGGTGCTATTGTTGACACAGTTTCAATGGTGCAGACAGCTAATCCTCTTCTCTGCGTGCTCTGCGGTCTTGTTGCACTTTTCGTAACAATGGCTTGTGCAACCTACGGTAAAAAGGGCGTTAAGCTTATTCCCTTCATTATCGGTATTCTTTCAGGCTACGCAGTGGCTGCAATTCTTACAGTTATCGGTATCAAGACAGGTAACGACACTCTTCGCATTATTGACTTCAGCGTGTTCAACGACCTTACAATTTTCGCTCTTCCCGATTTCACCTTCCTTACTGCATTAAAGGGTGCAAAGGAACTTAATGCTTCATATATTGGCTCAATTGCAGTAGCTTATATTCCCGTTGCATTTGTTGTTTTTGCTGAGCATATCGCTGACCACAAGAACATCTCTTCAATTATTGAAAAAGACCTTCTCAGAGACCCCGGTCTCCACAGAACACTTCTCGGTGACGGTGTAGGCTCAATGGTTGGTGCATTCTTCGGCGGTTGCCCCAACACAACCTACGGTGAATCAGTTGCTTGCGTTGCTATTACAAGAAACGCATCAGTTTACACAATTATCACTGCTGCCGTTCTTTCAATGCTTATTGCATTCTTCTCACCCTTCGTTGCATTCGTTAACTCAATTCCCTCATGCGTAATGGGCGGTATCTGTATGGCTCTTTACGGCTTCATTGCAGTTTCAGGTCTTAAGATGGTGCAGACAGTTGACCTTGAAGATAACAGAAACCTCTTCACAGTTTCAGTTATTCTCATTGCAGGTATCGGCGGTCTTGCTCTTACATTCGGCAAGATTACTCTTACAGCTGTTGCTTGTGCACTTATCCTTGGTATTCTTACAAATCTTGTTCTTTCAAAGAAAAAGGCATAAATACAAAAAAAAAGAGCCGGAAGGCTCTTTTTTTGTAATGTTAAAGATGAATTATACTATCAAGTGCAACACTTTAAGAAAATAAAACAACTCATATAAATCCGTGGTATAATGAAATCGCGACAAAACAAAAACCAAGGAGGATTTATATGAGTTACACACATCTTACCATAGAAGAACGGTGTTGTCTACGGGAATATTACTTAAAAGGGTATAGTTATCGAAAAATTGCAAAATTGATAGGTAGAAGTGTTAGTACAGTTTCAAGGGAATTAAGGCGGAATTGTACGCACATGTATGATATACCGACATATTATCCATATACAGCTCAAAAGAAATATTTATTAAGACGATCATATTGTCATAGAGGTATGTTCCAAGATCCAATTAAGTTAGAATATATTAAAGAGAAGCTATTGCTTACATGGTCACCAGAACAAATAGCAAATACACCTTGCGAATTAGATATGCCTTCAATGAGAACAATATACCGTTGGATATACGAAAAATATATTGATGTAAACCTCAAGGTGCTTCGCAGAAAGGGAAAGAGCCGAGGTAAAAAGGAAACGAGGGGCAAATTTAATTTAGGAAAATCAATAAGGAAAAGAGATAAGAGTGTTTACAAAAGACAAGAGTTCGGGCATTGGGAAGCTGATACAGTTGTATCAGGCAGAGGTAAATCAAAGGCATGTTTTGCAACATTAGCTGAACGAAAAACACGATATTACATAGCAATTAAGATGCCGAATAAAACTGCAGAAGAAATGACTAAAGCAATTATTGCAGCATTATCGGAGATGCCTGATGAAGCGGTTAAATCAATAACCTGTGATAGAGGAACGGAGTTCGCCGGATGGCAAAAAGTAGAAGAAGCTCTTAATTGTGATGTTTACTTTGCTGACCCTTATTGTGCTTGGCAAAAGGGTACAAACGAAAATCTTAACGGTCTTTTGAGAGAGTTTTATCCTAAAGGAAGAAACCTTTCAAGAGTTAGTCCAGCTACATTAAAAAAGAACCTGGCGTTGATTAACGCCAGGCCCAAGAAAGTTTTAAATTACCAAAAACCTTTGGATTTATTTGAGGATTCGATTAAAAAGTGTTGCACTTAGTTTGACAAATCATTTTAAAAGTTGAAAGTTAAAAGTTAAATTAAGGATCGCTTCGCTCCGATTGTATCCGTTTAAAATCAATTCTTTAATTAAATAATCAGTCCGCCAAAGTAACTCAGCATGCTCGGCGGACTATATTTTTTAATTTTTTTAGCATATAAAATTTACTCTTTATCCTTCATTCGTATGTTGACTCCGCGGGTGAAATCTGACCAATCAGATAAAAGTGGAATTGCGACCACATTTCAACTTTCAACTTTTAACTTTCAACTTTGAAAAAGTTCTTCCGAATTTTTTCACACAGATTACACCGTATCTTAATAATTCCTTATAAACTGTTTTAGCTTAATTTTAAGTAAAACAGTTATACTCTAATTGTGCAGTGGGAAATGAAGTGTGTTTTTTCCGATTTTTCATACTTCAGCCCTCCTTCCCATTGCACTCCCCTCTCCTTTCAAATATGCACAAGAGAAGCCCGGCTTAAGCAGGGCTTCTTGTGTTTTTTAGAAGCTTTTATATTGCGACAAACTTCTTCTTTTCACTATGCTATACTCAGCTGGCAAAATCAAAAAAGAAGGAGTTTTTATTATGACCTGTAAAAAATGCAGCTATATTCTCTATGGCTCAGAAAACTACTGTCCACACTGCGGAGAGCAGTGCAAGGAAGCTGAAGCATCTGCAAATTCTACCACTGAAGCGGAGCCTAGGCCTATTTTTATCTCACGCAACCAAAGCTTTGAAGAAGCCGCTTCAAAAAGCCGTATTTTTCAGCCTGATACGGCTTTTGAGGAGGGCTACGGTTTATCTGAGAGGAAATTACGCAGAAAGGAAAAAGGCGTTTCAAGGGCGCTTACAGCCTTTTTATCGGTACTTTGTATTTTGCTTTTCGGCACAGCTCTTTTTATGGCTGCAGACTATTTCGGATTTACACCCGTGACCGACTTATTCTCTCTCGAAGAAACAACTACAGAAAAGCTGACTGATGTGCTTCAGCAAGAATTTACTTCAAGCTTCGGCACAGTTTCACCACAGATTAATTACTCGCCCGTAAACTGCACTGTTTCCTCAGCTGAAAGCATTTCACTGCGCAAGGGTCCTTCTGATTCTTACGGTCAGATTGCGCCCATCGTTTCGGGCAGTGAGGTTCAGGTTATAGGTGGCTCTGCAGAAAGCAGCAGCTGGGTTTACGTATATGTTTTAAAGGAGGACTTATACGGCTGGATCAGTGCATCGTTCATTTCTGATGCACCGCAAAAAACTGAAATGCAAGCTAACGATTGAGCAGCCATACCATAAGGTTCAGATATCCTGCAAAGCTTACCCACAGAATGTAAGGTATCAGCAAATATGAAGCGATTTTATCGACCTTACTGAAGGAAATTGCCGTAAGAATAATTGCTGCAAGGAGCAGAAGAAGCCAGAAAAAGGAAAATGCGTACGCCTGAAAATTAAAGAAGAAAATACTCCAGAGAAAATTAATACCAAGCTGAACAACATAAAGCTTCAGCCCTCTGTCCTTCTCGTCACCTTCGTCACTGAGCCACACTCTTGCCGCACTGACAGCCATAAGGGCATAAAGAATTGTCCACACAATGGGAAAGACAATTGCAGGCGGTGTAAGCTCAGGCTTTGCAACCTGAGAATACTTTTCCATACCAAGGGTTGTGAGAAGCCCTGCAACAGTGCCCACCGCTTCGGTTATGAGAATGAAAAGTCCGTATACCTTGAGTTTGCTTTTATCCATAATATCACCTGATATAGGATATGAAGGCAAGCTCTTTTTTATACATTAAAACAAAAACACCGATGGACTAAAAATCCGTCGGTGTTGTTCTTGCGCTTTTATCAATAGTCTTTTAGGGAAGGTCGTCTTCGTTTTCGAGATTGTGCCATACGTTCTGTACGTCATCGTTATCCTCGAGCATTTCAAGAAGTCTGCCCATCATCTTAAGATCGTCGGGATCTGAAAGAGCTGTTTCTGTGTTGGGAATGTACTCAACCTCTGCTGAAACAAATGTGTAACCCTTTGCTTCAAGGTCGTCACGGATAGCACCGAGATCGTTGGGCTCTGTACGAACAACATAGATGTCCTCTTCGTCTGTGATGAAGTCAACTGCACCTGCTTCAAGTGCATCTTCCATAAGCTTATCTTCATCAACATCCTCTGCTTCAATTACGATTACACCGTAGCGTGTGAACATAAATGATACGCAGCCCTGCTGACCAAGGTTACCCTTGTTCTTATCGAAGTAGTGACGCATTTCGCCTGCTGTACGGTTACGGTTATCAGTAAGAGTTTCAACAATAACTGCAATACCTGAGGGGCCGTAGCCTTCATACATAATTTCTTCGTAGTTTGCGCTGTTGCCTTCGCCTGAAGCCTTTTTGATAATTCTTTCAATGTTATCGTTGGGCACATTGTTTGCCTTTGCCTTTGCAATAACATCCTTAAGCTTTGAGTTTGATGCGGGGTCGGGACCGCCGTCACGAACTGCAACTGCAATTTCCCTGCCTATTTTTGTAAAGACCTTAGCTCTTGCACCATCAGTCTTTTCTTTTTTTCTTTTAATGGTACTCCATTTTGAATGTCCTGACATTATATTCACCTGTCCTTATATCAATAATTACCGCAAAAGATTTTATCACTTTTGCGGTAGTTTGTCAAGGTTTATGAGGGATTGTACTGTTCTTATCTTTAATCTCAACTGACACATCCTCAAAATCAGGAGCTTCGTCAGTACATATTATGCCCTCGTTAAAAGCTTTTATGAGAATATTGCCGTTATTGAACTGACCTTCTTCACATTCGATGCCGTTATAACAGCCGCTTATGTTTATTTTTACGCCTTCAAGAGAAACCTCGTCTTCGGCAAAAAGTCCGTTGCCGTCACTTTTTACAGAGCAGAAGCTGTCCTCAATTTCAATATTCTCACCTATGATTCCGTGATATGCTGAATCGATTTTCAGATTAACATCGTTGAAAACTGCATTGCCGCCAACTGTTACAGCCGCATTTTCTGTATGCTGACCCATTGCATTTTCAAAGGTACTGCTGTCAGCAGTGGCTCTGCCTGCTGACAAAATATCGTTTTTGTTCATATCGGGAGCTTTACTGTCGTCAAGCACTGAGCTATGGTTCTTACGGAAATATTTTCCTGAGCTTCCGCCTGAAACAAGAAACTCAGCGCTACCGCCATAAAACAGAACATCACCCACAGAGTCGATTCCGTCAGACACGCCTACATAGGATATAGTGCTGTCACCGATAATTACCTTTCCGTTTTTGCCGAGCTTGTTTTCAGCGGTGTGTATACCGTCACCGCCTGAAGCCAGCACAACCTCACTGTTTTTGATTCTGACAGTTTCGTTGCATCTGATTCCGTCATCAAAGCTTACAATATTTACCTTTGCATCCTTGAAGGTTATATCCTTTTTTGAAAAGATACCCTTATTGAAGTCTGCCTTGATTCTCACAAAGCCATTACCCTCAAAAACAATATCCTCTTTTGAGAATATTACAGCGGAATCACCCGTATCTTCATCATATGTATAAACTCTGTCCTCAGTATCAGAAAAATCGTTCACCGTTCTTTCGTCAAAATAAAGCACTGCTTTATCAGGCGCCTTAATAACAGAAAGAGGTGCACCCTTTGAAGAATTGATATTTACCCCGTAAAAATTAAGCTTTACCTCACCGTCATCTACAAGGTCAACAATAATTCTGCCATCCTTAAGCTCACCCTTGAAGCTGTAGCTTCCGCTTCTGCTGACAGTAACAACACCGTCTGAGAAGGAAGCTCCCTTGCCCTTTATAATCGTCATATCGTCAGCAAGAATTATGTATGTTTCAGCGTCATCTGATAAAGCAGAGGTTTCATCTTTCGCTATGGCTGTGGTTTCGCTCTGGGTTGTGGAAAGAATGAGACCCTTTGTTTCTGATGTGGGCTCACTCTGAGCATCGTTTCCGCCAACGAAAAAAGCAACTGTAATTGCCGCTAAAATTGCGCAGATACCCTTTATTCTCCTGCGGATTTTTCTTAAAAGAAACATCGGTCTCACCTTCCTTTTCTGTAATTTTATTTAAAGTGTAATTTTAAATGTTATTGCAGTTGTGCCGTCAGTAACGGCTTTTATTCTGCCCTTGTGTCTTTCAACAATTGCCTTAGCAACAGAAAGACCTATTCCGTAACCGCCCGTTTCTCTTGAGCGTGATTCATCAGCACGGTAAAAACGGTCAAACAGCTTCGACACAGTTGAGGGGTCAACATAGTCGCAGGTGTTGAAAACATCAATCTGTATGCTCTTTCCTACCTTGTAAAGGTTGAGCTTTATTGTGCCGTTTTCGTTAGTGTATTTCATTGCATTGTCGCAAAGAATTGAAATCAGCTGCCTGATTTCCTCCTCGTTGCCGTTATATCTTATGTCTCTTGCGGCAGAGTAGATAAAGGCTTTGCCTGTTGCCTTTGCTGTTGTTTCAAAGTTTGAAGCAGTGTCAAGCACAGCCTCGCTTATATCAAAAACAGTGTGCTTTTTGCTGTCAGCTTCCTCACCAAGCTTTGAAAGGTCAACAAGATTTTTTACAAGGGTGTTCATTCTGACCGTTTGCTTTTTTATGCTGGTCAGCCACTCGTTTTCGCCCTGGCAAAGCTCCATAACCTCTGCGTCGGCATTAATAATTGCAATAGGTGTTTTCAGCTCGTGACCTGCATCAGTTATAAACTGCTTTTGTTTTTCCATAGCTTCTTCAACGGGCTTCAGTGCCTGCTTGCAAAGCCACCATACGGGCACAAGAATAAGCAAAAGAGTAATAAATGTAACCGTTGCCGAAATTGTCATCAGTGCAAAGGAAAGCTGCAGATCTCTGGTTATATCAATAAAGACCATTATAGATTTCTCTTCGCCTTCCTTGAAGTAATATCTGTATGAGCCTTCAATACCGAAGCCGGGACCCTTACGGTAAGCCTTTGCAGCATATTCATAAGCTGTCTGATCAGAAACAGCCGCTATATGCTCCGTTGAAATTTTTGTTGCAACATTTTTTCTCAGCTCAACCACAAAGTACCGTGTAGAGTAGGGTGTTTCAACATTGATTTCAAGCTTTCCGAAGGGATTGAGAAAATCAGAAATTGTGTTCTCCCGGTCATGTCCACCGGGAAGCACACCGTTGTTGTCAGCAATTACTCTCAGTATGTTTTTCGTTTCGGAGTCACGCTGATAAAGGTTGATTACATTAACTGCCGTAAGCTGAACAAGAAACATAATCGACAGAGCAAACATTGCAATTGCAACGAAGCGTCGCTTCAGTTTTTTCAGCATTTTATTTCCTCCAGGGTGTAGCCTACACCTCTTACAGCCTTGATTTCAACATTGGCATTAAGAGATACCAGCTTTTTTCTGAGATAGGATATGTAAACCCACACAACGTTGATTTCTGCCTCGGTTTCATAGCCCCAGATTTTTTCCATAAACTGCTCAGTTGAAATGAGTCTGCCTGTATTGTTCATAAGCATTTCAATCATCTGAAATTCCTTGTTGCCGAGACGGATTGACTCATCACCCACTGAAAGCTCAAAGGTTTCTCTGTTAAGAGAAAGATTTCCGCTTGAAAGAAGATTGGGGGTAAAATCCGCCTTTCTTCTTGTAAGGGCTCTGATTCTTGCAAGAAGCTCACCCATTGCAAAGGGCTTTGTAAGGTAGTCGTCAGCGCCTGCATCAAGACCGAGAATTTTGTCATCAACCTCACCCTTGGCAGTGAGAATAAGCACAGGTGTATCAACACCGTTTTTTCTCAGCTCGGTGAGCACCTCGATACCGTTTTTCTTGGGCATCATTATATCAAGAATAATTCCGTCATAGTTTTCGCAAAGACCGTAATCGAGAGCGTCCTGACCGTTATAAACAGCATCAACGGAATAGTTGCTATGCTTTAAAATTGCGCAGAGAGCCTTTGATAAATCCTGCTCATCCTCAGCAAGTAAAAGTCGCATTGTCATTCCTCCTTTTTGACAGTATAACTATTATACACTATTTAATATAAACCATCAACTTAAAATAAACTAAAAAAGGAGCTACACAGCTCCTTTTTTTAAGATTTAGTTTTAACCTTTTCGCATCTTGCAACAATTCTTCTTGCACCGCCATAGGTACAGGTATAAAGGGTAAGCTCGAAGCCTGTGTCCTTAACCTTATCCACATCTGTAGGAAGCACCTGATCTACACGCTTAACCTTGTAGGTGTGGTCGACACCGTCCATATCGGAGAAGATTACAAGGTCGCCCTTTTTAAGGTGACCGAGATAGCCGAAGTGATAACGGTAGTTATGGGCAGCAATTACAAGGTTGTCGGTTTTGGTGGAGCCGTAATAACGGCAGGGTGCAATTCTAAGCCTTGTTCTGTCCCAGGTTGACATTACAGGAAGGTCAATTTCAAGAGCTGGAATTGAAAGGTAGCCCACATACATATAACCGTCAATTTCCTTTTCGGTCATAGCATCGTCAAAGGGGTCAGGTCTCTGATTCTGGAGCTTTTCGTTTTCAACCATTATTCTCAGCACTTCCATAATGGCATCGGAAAACTGCTGTGCCTTTCGGTTTTCGTATGTGTTATAGCAAAGCAGAGCTACCGAAAGAGTAATGCAGATAAAACCCGAAGCCATAAGGGCTTTTGCAATTTTAATTCGTTTCATAGCCTTCTTGCTCTTTCTTCAGATTCATCATAGCCCAGCCCACACTGAAAAGAAGCAAACCTAAGCCTGCAAGAACAGGTACGGGCCAGTTAAGCTGACCTGTGTCAGCAAGCTGTTCCTTTGTGGTGGTTTCCTTTTTTGTTGTGGGCTCTTTTGAGCTCTGAGGCTTTGTTGTGCTACTGTCAGAGGTTGTTGTGCCCACAGGAACAGTTGTACCATCTTCGGGAAGAGTTGTCGATTCGTCAGGGCTTGTTGTACCGTCAGGTAAGGTTGTTCCATCAGGTGATGTTGTACCGTCGGGTGATGTTGTACCGTCGGGATTTGTTGTACTGTCGGGATTTGTAGTGCTGTCAGGAGAGGTCGTTTCACTTTCTGTATTCAGCTCATTTGTGATTATTGTTTTTGTGTCTGTGGCTTCGTAAGATACAGTAAAGCCGTAAGGCACGCCCTTTTCAACAACTGCCCAGGCATATTTCTTAGAAAGCTTCTCCCAGGTAAGCTTCCAGCCGTTTGCATCGCTTAAAATTTCCTCATCATATTCAAATCCGTTACGAAGAAGCACAACGGTTACACTACCGGGATGGCTGTCGCCCTTCCAGCGCTTTTCAACGGAGATATCCTCTCCGTCCTCAGTTTCGTTATCAAACTCAACCTTGGGAGTTGCATCAATATGGAATTCCCATTCACCGCCAAGCTCTTCGGGTATGCTTACAAGAAACGGATTGGACTTGATATCCTCAGGCACTACGAGATACAGACCTGTTTCAAGGTCAGTAAATGCCACCTTGCCGTTTTTGTCTGTAATCTGCTCAGTGCAAGGCAGAGCGTTACTTCTTGCAAAATATGTAAGGTGAAGTGCAAGGTTATCCGCACCTCTGTCGTCAATACTGATGCCGTTATTTATAAACTCAGCTGTGTAGGTATAGGCAATACTTTCGCCCTTGGTATGTGCTTTTGCAACACGGTAAAGGCTGAACTTTTTACCCTCTACAGGTGCACCTGTTTCTTTGTCAAGCAGAGTCAGACTTATACTGCCCTTTTGCGTAAGGTCAGGTGCTGCAAGGGCAAAGAGACCGATATTGGCAATTAAGAGCAGTGCAAGAGCAAGCACAGTTATTTTTTTGAGTTTTGTCATTTAAGTTCACCCTCTTTTTGTGAGAAGTTTTTAATTCTGTCTTTTACTGTCACATCTATAACAGCACAAACTCCTTCAAAGTTTTTATCCACATCAGTGTTTGAAAATCTTATAACATCAAGACCGAATGTTTGCATAACCTCAGTTCGCATTTCGTCTTTTTCTTTTCCTCTGAGAGTATAGTGCTGGCTTCCGTCAAGTTCAATTACAAGCTTAGCTTCGGAGCAATAAAAATCTGCAATATACGAACCAACGGGTCGCTGTTTATAAAACTTTACAGGATATTTCTGCAGAAAATCATACCACAGATGTTTTTCCTGCTTGGTCAGTGTTTTTCGTAGCATTTTTGCGGTATGGGTAAGATTTTTATTATAAGCGGTAAACTCATAGTCTTTTTCTTTATCCACTTCCGATTCACCATCCGCAATTAAAAGTTTATGTTCTGCAAAACGGAAAGGAGTTTGACCTCTCCGTCAGTCTGCGACTAAATTGTCAGATTTTATCTGTCGGCAAGAGATTTAGAACCTCTCCGTCAGTCTACGACTGCCACCTCTCCTTTCAGGAGAGGCTTTTAGCAGTTTCAGTTAACTTGATATTCTAAGAATATATACCACTCAAAAATTTTCCGTCTTTATCTTTATAAAAGGTATTCGTCAGTCAGCCTCGCCTGAAAGGAGAGGTGGATGCGACCATCGGGAGCAGACGGAGAGGTCAAAACAAATCAACCTAACCACCACATCAAATTTGCCGTTTTTATCTTTACAAAAGTCATTCGTCAGATAGCCTCGCCTGAAAGGAGAGGTGGCACGAAGTGACGGAGAGGTCATTCACCCTCTTTTTCTTTTCCTGTACTTTACAAGAAGATAAATAAGCAGTAAGCCGAGCATTGGGGCTGCAACGGCAGGGGTAACAATCATGGGGTCAATCTGATATGCATCGGTGATAACCGTAACCACCTTTTCGGGCTCGGGAGTTGCAATTCTCTTGCCTCTTACAAGAAGTCTGTGGGTGTTGATGCCGTAAGGCGTACAGGTTATCAGTGTGCAGTAATCCTTGCCCTTTTCTATGTAGATATCGTTTACCTCGTGGGGCAGAACGACCTTAATCTGGTCTACCTCATAGGTGAGAATTCTGTCAAGCACGGTAAGGGTAAAGGTGTCGCCCTCAGCCATTTTGTCAAGGTTTGTAAAAAGCTTTGCTGACGGCAGACCTCTGTGGGCAGAAAGAACGGTGTGAGTGCTTTTTCCGCCGATAGGAAGGCTTGTGCCCTGAATGTGACCCGTTGCAGAGTTCAGTACCTTATCGGAAACGCCGTGATATACGGGAAGCTCAACCTTGATTTTGGGAATAGTGATATATCCCATCATACCGTTGCCGTTGATGTCGAGAATGTCATCATAGCCTGCAATTTTTTTGCCGTTAATAAGAGGATAGTTGATATTAACAAGCTTTTTGTTATACTCCTCTGCTTCCTTGAACATTTCGGAGTAATCCTCAGGCTCAAGGGTTTCGATAAGTGAATTATAGTCTACAATTGCCTTAGACTGTCTTTTTTCGTTCCAGAAGTCGCTTATTGTGGGATAGAGCATTACGGAAAGGCCCACAAAGAACACTAAAACAAGTAATATGGTTGACGTATGCTTTTTCATAGTTTTCTCCTCTTTAAGAATATATGCCTATTAAAAATTTTCTGTATTTATCTTTATGAAAGGTATTCGCAAATCAGCAACTGAATTGTCAGATTTTATCTATCGGCAAGAGATTTGTAACCTCTCCGTCAGTCTGCGACTGCCACCTTTTCTTCCAGAAACGGGCACCCTTTTGTCACTTCGTGACATTTCCCCTAACAGGGGAATCTCCTTTCAGGCGAGGCTTTTTGGCACTTTCAGTTCACTTGATACTACAAGAATATATGCCTGTTAAAAATCTTTCCGTCTTTATCTTTATAAAAGGTATTCGCAAATCAGCAACTGAATTGTCAGATTTTATCTATCAGCAAGAGATTTGTAACCTCTCCGTCAGTCTGCGACTGCCACCTCTCCTTTCAGGCGAGGCTTTTTGGCACTTTCAGTTCACTTGCTTTATCATAATTTATGTTTAAGTAAAATTTATCGTCTTTATCTTTATAAAAGGTGTTCGTCAGTCAGCCTCGCCTGAAAGGAGAGGTGGCACGAAGTGACGGAGAGGTCAAAACAAATCAACCTTACTATCACATCAAATTTGCTTTTTTATCTTAACTAAAAGCATTCGACAGTCTTTGATTTTCTCTCAACTCTGTGTCAAGGTTTAGCTTTACTTTGGCAAAGAGGTCAGAAAAAACTTAAAGGGGTTACCCCTCAGGCAGCTCCGAAGAGCCGCCCGAAGGGAAAATTGTTAAATTTTAAAATTTAAAATAGGGGTTTGATTATTTAGCTTCAGCTGTCATTCTCTTCTTTGAGATAAGAAGGATAGCTGCGCCGAGCATAAGTGTGATACCAACGATGTAGAAGATTGTTGTACCGATGCCGCCTGTTTCGGGAAGGAGTGTACCGGTCTTGTTTTCTACTTCGATTGTAGCGGGAGCATTGTTATTGATCTTATATGAAGCTGTGAGAGCTGCTTCGTCATATTCGCTTGTGATAATAACATCTATATCAGCTGCAAGCTTGTTATAACCTGCAGGAGCTTCTGTTTCGTGAAGCTTATATGAACCTTCGTCAAGACCAACAAGTTCAAACTTACCGGTTGCATCTGTTGTGATTTCTGTTACTGTACCTTCAGCGTCAACCTTGTATGTGGGAACTGCAGCACCTTCAACTTTTGTGAACTTGATTGCGTTGCCGTTTTTATCAAGAAGCTGGAACTTAGCATTCGGAAGGGGTTTCTTGTCTGTGCCTGTGTACTTGAGTACATCCATCTTCCAAGTGTATGTTGTTGTCTTGTGTTCAGCTGTTTCCCAAGTGCTGTCTTCACCGTATGAAAGCTTAACTGTATTGTCGTTACCGTCATCTACGATATTAGCATTTTCGTTGAGAGTTGCTGAGTAGTAAACTGTGAACTGTGTACCCTTAGCAAGACCTTCGATGAATGAGTTTGCAAAAATAACATCAAATGTGTGACCATCAGCAGGACTAACTTTAACTGTATAGTTTGCAGAGTCAACTACTGTGCCGTCAGCAAGCTTTACAACAACGCTGTCAGCATTGAATGTAAGGCCAGCTTCCATTGTATCGTGCATTACATAGTTTGTTGCACCAACGCCAACTGTGATTGTTGACTTGTAGTTAACAACCTGGTCGATATCAGCATCGTTAACCTTGCCCCAACCTTTGTCTGCGTTATTCATTTCGCTGTCTTCCTGAACGAACTTGTCGATATCAGGCTTTTCGTTCTTTTCAGTTGCTGTGAATGTTGAGTTTGTGTTTGTAAGAGCACAAAGAGTACCAAGTGATGTATCGATTGCATAGTAACCAAGAGCAAGACCTGTGAATTCTACTGTTTCACCATTTGCATTAGCTGTTTTTGTTGCAGCGATATTATTTCCCTTTGCATAAGCAACTGCTGCCTTAGCGAGATCAGCTTTTCTTACATCTGTTTCTTCACCGTTCCATTCAATTGTACCGGTTTCTGCATTAACTTTGAGATAAGCTGCACCTTCGCCATCAAGGAAATTTTCCCATTCAGCAACTACTGTGTAACGACCCTGAGTTGTGCTACCTGCAACAGGAGCAAAATCGAGCATCTTGTAGATGTTGTAGGTTGCGCCGTTAAAAGCATTGTTGATTGTAATTGTGCCTGTGTCTGCTGCGAGAGCAACTGTGCCCATTGAGAGAACAAGTACGAGTGCCATTAAAACTGCAAAAAACTTTTTCATGAAATAACTTCCTTTCTTTTTTGAATTTTTTGTTTTTGCTGTTTACTGATTTATGCGCATACATTACGCTGAAGCAGATGACCAATTATCAACCGGACCTTAAATATTTTCTCCATTTTTTTAAAATCCGAATTGCACCCCTTTAATCATCTGTCAAGAAGGAACCGCAAAACTTCACAGCTTTGCAAAAATTCTCCTCCTTTCTTTCCTGCGTTTCTGTATGCAGTACAACAGCGGAAGTGCCATCAGGACACCACCGCAAATTGTAAAGGGTAAGGTACCGACCGAGCCGGTTTCGGGTAGGAGCTCGCCAAAAGTGAAGTTCTCTACCGCTATAAGTGTTGTAACAGTCTGAATTGTTTCATCATTATTGTTATTGTGGAAATAGAAATATACGGGTTTTGTAAGCGTCATATATCCCTCAGGAGCTTCTTGCTCCACAAGTGCGTAGGGACCGCCTTCAGTGAGGTATTTATTTTCAATTTTAACCGTACCGTCTTCTCCCGTAGTATATGTAGCAATATAATCCAGTTCTTTGCCCTTATGTGAAAGCACATGAGGTGCTACACCGTCAGGTGCTGTTACAGTGTCGTCAACCACAGGACCGTAGAGATGAAATGTTACATCTGACAGTCGTTCAAGGGTTTCACCGTCTTCTTTCATCAGCGTAATGTTATGCAATGAACCCGTTGCACCACCACTGTGGTCCTGAACATAGAATTCTGCATCAATTATATCTGAAACCTGAGCCTTACCTTCAACCTTTACCGCATTGTTTACAGAAACAAGACCGCTTTCAGTAATAAGAGTTGTGTAATCAATTCTGATATGCAGCTGATCAGGTAATACAAAGGTCAGCATATTATTCGTCGGGTTATAGGTAACCGTGTAATCATATCTGCTGTTCTCACTGTTAAAGCTTACCCAGTTATCTTTTCCGTCTTCATAATAAAGCTTGATTGAATCCCAGTAAACTGAAAGGTTCGGTGTCATAGTATCTTCAATTGTAATGGTGTTACTGCCGGGAAGAATATCCAACGCATTTCGGTTGATATGAATATCAAACATCAGTTTGTTATTTTCCTGAACAACATGCTTGTCAAGAAGACCTGTTTTGAACTCAACCGTATCATTTACAGGTCCTGAACTGTTGTCACCGTTCCACTTAAGCTCTGCAGTGTTATCAAGAACATACTTGTTTTCCTCAGTTGTGTTGCGGTATTTATCCTTGAGTCTGAGTTTATAGGTAAAGACATGTCTGCCGCCTGCAATAGTGTTGCAATAGTACTGATAAGTCGGCATTCCTTCCAACCATGATACAACATTATTATCATAGTCATTCTTGTTTGTTTCAGCACGTATAAACTCTCCTGCCGATGCATTAATTGTGTTACCTTTTACTTCACCTTTATATTGATAAATGTTGTACCAGCTTGAATCGTAATATGGGTTATAGCAAGTAACATAAAGCGAATCTTCAACATATTCAAGCTTTTCATCAAAGGTATCTGTGAAAACAATTGACTGTGCTGAAGCAAGGTAGCCCTTAACACCGCTTTCCGAGTTCAGTGTACCGGGAATAGTGCTATAGAATGTAACAGTGTAATCCACTGTGCCGTCTTGATTAACTGCAGATTTCTTTGTGATTTTGGTCGAGTAATTATACGATGTTGTCGCCGTTGCAGTGATAATATCCGTATAGTTAAGATAAGCTTCATTTGCCAGCTTATATTCCTCCAGAAGCAGATCTTCTACAGTCTTATCACCCGTAAGCTTACCTGTCCATTCAAAGCCGGTTTTTGCATCAAATGGTATCTTATAAGTAATAGTCAGCTTTGAATCTTCATCCAGCTTCCAGGTAGACAAGTTTTTGTCTGCAATTGATGTGTTGAAGAAAATATTAAAGCTGTGATACATATTTCCTTGAGACGGAGTAACAAGAATGAATGTATTCTCTGTAGGACCGCCTTCAACATAAGGTGTGAAAGTAATTGTCTTATTACTTGCTGTAACTACAGTAATTTCAAGGTCTTCAGGAACATTTTCAACATAAAGCGAACCGTCCTTATATCCCCAGAAAGCAGCAAGGTCAGTGAGGAAAAAGCTTCCCCAGTTTTTGATAACACCCGGCACATCAGCTTCTATTTTAAAGTAAACATACTCGCCGTCGTCACCGCTTGCAGTTTTCTTAACACGAGGGATAAAGCCAACTACGTCAGCTTCACCGCCTGCAACTTCTTCTCTGTTGTTGATAGTAACCTTTGCTGTGTTGGTGTAATGCTTTTGTTCATCGTCAGCAAGATCCTCAAAGGTTGTGTAGTAAACAATAACAAACCTGTAGCCTTCAGGAAGAGCAAAGGACATTGAATTATCATTAATTGTAACATCGTCCCAGCTTATACTCTTGTCAGGCATCTTATTACCCCATTGATCATAGGTTTTAACGAGAATATTCTGACCTGTGTAATACTGAAGTCCGTGACCGAGGGTATCAATAAGAACTGTACCTTCAAGGTTTACATCGCTTTTTCTTATTTCAACTTCCCATTCAATTACAGGAACGACCGTACCGTCAGCCTCTGTAATAAATGTTTGTTTACCGTCTTTTACAATTTTATTTAACTGAACAACTGCCCAGTCTTCAGCTTTTCCCTCAACTTTGTTTCCCAATGCATCCTCACCATAAGGATAAACACCGTTCCACAGACCAACTTCATCCTGACCCAGCCAATCATCATTTATAGAAGACTTATAATTAATAAGGAAGCCTTCACCTGCAGCAAAGTCCGGAAAACCTGTAAGTTTAAAACCGCCTGTAGCACCAGTTGTACTATCGCTGATAACGGGCTGCGGATCAAGCCTGTTACCCTGAAGATCGGTTACGACAATTGTATCTTTCAGTGCATGGTGTCTTTCCCAGATGTCATCAGGCACAACCAGATTCTTGATAACCGCTTTGGTAGCTTCAATTTTGATCTGATAATCCAGTGTATTGTCTTTACCGTTATATGTGCCGTGCGTTTTGGTAACTTTCATTTCAGCGGTGCTGTCAATATTAAGGTTAACCTTGATTTCATCATTGAACACAATATCTGATGACGAACCGGACTGAGTTGAACCAACCTTAGCGTTAAACTGAATTGTAAAATCAACGTTGGTATATTTTGAACCGAAGCATTCACCGTTTTCATCGTCATCGAATACAACGATCAGGAGACCGTCTTCATTAACCTTATATTTACCTACATCTTCAATTGTGCCGTTTTCTGTCTCGGCATAAATAGGATGCCAGTCAAAGGGCTCACATTTAATGTTAGAAGGAATCTGATAGTGCAGATGATGGTCACCGTCGTGTTGGAACTGCATCCATTCATCACCCTGGTTATCTTCGGCAAATCTTACTGAAAATGCATATTCCTGTCCGATATATACGGTATCTCCCGAACCTATTACATCACCGTCGAGAGTTTCAATTTTTACATTTTTAACAGCCGGTGTAAGCTCATTTATGTAAGTAATCTTTGCATCGGTCTCGCCCTCATCAGCAATCAGACCGACATCTTCTCCGTACTCTATAACTTCATTCTCTACCTCATCGCCCTCAATTTCAGGCTCATCATAACCAACGTCCTCATAGCACTCGCGGGTGTGGGTGTGCTCCGTAATAATGCAGATAAGCTCTTCGTTTACGCAGTCTGCCGTGTGCTCGTGGCTTTCGTCTTCGTCGGTGCAAATGAGAGTATATTCATAGCAGCTGCCGTCGTGGGTGTGCTCAGAAAGCTCACACAAGGCTTCGCCAGTAAAGGTTATACCCGTCAGCTTAAGGCTCCAGAATACAATAAGTGTTACAATTACAGAAAGCACAGCAAGCACGGTCAGAATGGTTTTGCGCTTCTGTCGGTCAACTATTTGTGTGTTGATATAATTTGCGTTCGGGTTCATACTCTCATTCACCTCCTTTTACGAAATTTCTTTTATCTTTTTATTCAACAAGCCCGATTTTGTCCAACGGCCAGATTCTGAACATAATTTTGCCTACTATCTGATCCTTTGCAATCGGGCCGATTACACTGCTTCGGCTGTCAACCGAGGTTGAACGGTGGTCGCCAAGCACGAAATAATGCTCCTGCGGTACAGTGTAGGGAAATTCAATATCGCATTCCCCAAGGGCTCTGTCGGTTACATATGCTTCCACAATGGGCACATCGTTTACATATACAAAGCCGTCCTTGTCAATTGTAATTCTTTCACCCGGGCCGCCTATAACTCTTTTTATAAGCAGCTTGTTCTGATATGAAAAGCAGAGCAGCTCACCACGGTCAAGCTTTGTGGTTTTTATGAGCAGTACAATCTCCTTGTCATTCAGTGTGGGCTCCATGCTGCTGCCTGAAATTTCCATAACGGGCAGTGCAAGGGTTGCAATCAGAACCGAAATTGCCGCAACAATTATAAGGCTGTAAATTGTGCTCATAATTGTTTTGCGGTATTTCTTTTTATACTTTTCTCTTTTCAGCTCTTCTGTAAGCTGGGTTACCGTAGGCAAATCCTTAATTTTTGCCTTTGGTTTGTTTGCCATAAAATATCATCCCTTAGTAATGGTGCCTAGTTTTTAAGATGCTTGATTTCTCTGACCTTGGGCTTATCCGCCTTTGGCTTTATGCCCTCCTCTGAGGGTCGGTCGCTTATTAACACGGGCGGAGCTGATTTTGTCTCTGCCCTTTTTCTGAATTCTCCTAAAAGGCTGTCAAGCATTTCGTCAGATGATGCCTTGGGCACCCGTTCAATATATGCCTCAGCGCCAAGCTTTTTAATTGAATCAAGGTACTGCTCAACGGCCTTATCTGCCGCCTCAAACACCTTGTTGATTTTCAGTGCCGCCTCTGCAAGAGAGCCTGCGTTGTTGATTATGAGATCTCTCTGATTCAGCTGTGCTTCCAGCTGATTAATTTTATCCTGAAGCTCATCGGCACGCTTTGTCTGCTCAATAAGAAGCTCTAAAACCTCCTGTCTTGAAAGCTTTCTCAATTCCTTGTCATTCATGCCGACTACACCTCCTTTTCAGGGTATAAAAACACTACCCCCAGTTTCTCATTCTATATTATATCACCCATATTTTCACTTTTCAACACTTTTAGACACAATATTTGGTGTTTTTTAAATTTATTAAAAAACATCGGCTTACATTTACACATAACGGGCAGCTTGTTAACAGTTTTTTATAAAAAACAGCTGCCGAACATCACTGTTCAGCAGCCCTGATTATTCAAAAAATTCAAATATTATCTTGTAGTATTTTTCCAGCACTTCGTTTTTGCTCATAAAAATCTCGTGCTTTGAGTTTTCAATAGTTACGCTCCTTGCACCTGTTTTTTCTATGAATTTATCAGTGTAGCTCATAAGAAGCTGCTTGTCTTCCTGGGGCTTTATTACAAAAAGCTTTGCTTCAATTTTGTCAGCAGAAGAGAGAATTTCATCTCTTGCATCAACAGAGGCCTTTACCCAACCGAAGGAAGGGCCGTTTGTCTGAAGAAGCTTATCTGCCTTGCGTTTTTCCTGATAATAGCTGAAGCGCTCAGGGCTTGTTGCATCGCTTTTTTCAAAGGGAAGCTCAGGATTGAAAACACATCTGCCGGGAGCAGGAATTTTCTTTCCGCCAAGGCTTGAAAGCACCTTTGCAACAGTACCTGCAACGGCAACGGGCATACCCATATTACCGCAGATCATAGGTGAAGAAAGCACAGCCTTACTGATGCTTTCAGGGTTTTTAATCATATAGAGAAGTGCCGCTGTGCTGCCGAGAGAGTGAGAGAAAACACAGATATCTCTCTTTTTATTTTCGGCTCTTATTATCTTTTCCACAAGACATTCAATATCTGCGGAATACTTATGAAAGTCGTCAGTGTCAACTCTGCCCGCATTATCTGAAGTGCGGAAGGATTTGCCGTGATCACGAAGGTCAAGAGCGTAAACACTGTAGCCCTCATTATAGAAGTAATACGACACCTCACGCATTTTTTCGGCACTTTCAGTAAAGCCGTGGATAACTATAACCGCAGCCTTTTCATCGGGATGAAGATATTCTTCAAAAGAGATTTCTGCACCGTCAAAGGAGGTGAATTTTCCGCCTGTACGCTTACTTCTGAGGAAGACTTCAACCTCATCTGTCATCGCTTTTATGTAGTTTTTTTCGTTAATGAGAGTCATAGTATTCACCCTTTTATAAAACTGTTACGCACTGTATTTTCCAATAAGGTCAGACACAAAGCCGTAAATCAGCTTAACAAGCCAGATTACAAGCTTTAAGAGATCCTGAAGAAGGGTTGTTTCTTCCTTTTCATCGGGACCTGTTACGGGAACAAGGCTTCCGTCATCAGCAGCCTTTGTAAACTGCGGGAACTTATCACCTGAGAAAACATCGGGATCCTCGTAAAGAATATAATCAATAAGCTCGTTGAAGCCGCGATTTTTGAGAGTATGCTCAAGACCCTTTACATACCAGGTGTGAAGAGGGTCAATACCTGTTGAAGCATCAATGCAGTTATCAGGTGATATAAAGTTATATTCGGGATAAAGTGCCTGCTTGTAGCCCTCGGGTAAGGTTTCATCATATTTACTTGCAGTTGCGCCCATAGTAACATCACTTACAGCAACGGCACCGTCACTCATAAAGCTACCTTTTTCACTGAGAGGCATAGGCGGTCTGCCGTACTTACAGATAATGTTCCTCTTTATACCGCTGTCGAGAGCATCACGGTAAATTTCATCAAGTCTCTGCTGAACCTGCTCCTGATAGTAGGTTACCTTACCGATAAGAGGAGCATATTCGTGATTGGGGTCAGCGTAATTTTCGCCGTAAATGTTTTCAATTGCGTCGTAGAAGTATTCCTCCTGAACAAAGGTCCAGAATGAGGGAATTGTTCCGAGAGCATCACGGACAACATCCAGAACAGCCTCCAGTGCAATAGCCTTTGCGCCCGGAAGAAGCAGACATTCAAGAAGAATTTCAAGAACACCGCTCTTATTAAGAACTGAAAGGAAAAGACCCAACTCTTCCATATTAAGTCCCACATAAGCATACTGGGTCAGAGTATCGTGATCAATATAAAAATCACCGCTGAACAGCTCACCAACAACGGAGAAGCCGCCATAAGACGGAACGCTGAGAAGAAGTGAATCTATATTCTTGTGCATTTCGGGATGCTCATTGAGATAAGTCATAACAACTGTTGTGCCGTAGCTTGCACCGATAAGCTCAAAGCGTTCACTGCCCAAGTGCTCCTGCACCTTCTTAATGAATTCATGCAGCTGATCTGCAAGGTCAAGAGGGCTGAGACGGCAGTCATAGCTGAAGGTATATACACCGTCACCGCTGTGTCTGAACACAAGCTCATCACAAACAACATTTTCATCTACACTTGTAAGTCCGTCAGGCTGAAGCGCATAAACACCGAGAGAGTCATATAACAAAGAATAAATATAGTTGTAGAGAAGATCAGGCTCCATATTCTTTATTGAATCTGCAGTATAATCTCCCACTCTTTTTGCATTTTCAACCAAAAGGTCAAAATTCACAGGGAACAATGCAGTTTTATTGGGGTCATCCTTATAGTGAACAGATAAGGATTCATAGCCTGAAACATAAACCTGAGGAAGATGATCAATTTCCTCACCGTCAATAGTAATAGCCTCTGAAGAAAGTGCACAGCAAGAGAACATCATCACTATTGATAAAATAAGACACAGACTCTTTTTTAATGCTTTCATTTTATTTTCCTCCTGAAAATTATTGATATTCAGTATATCCTAAGCGACGCCTTAAGTGACGGTCGCTTTTTATTTTCTTTCGAGAAGTGCCACACATTCCACATGGTTTGTGTGCGGGAACATGTCAACGGGCTGAATTTTCTTTACCTTATAGCCGTTTTTGCAAAGGAAGGCTATATCTCTCGCCTGAGTTTCAACATTGCAGGAGATGTAAACCACCTTTTTCGGCTGAAGAATTGCTACACTTTTAAGGAAGGGAAGGTCACTGCCTGCTCTGGGAGGGTCCATAAAGAGCACATCAACCTTTTCTCTTTCCCTTGCCATTGCAACCATAAACTTACCTGCATCGTCACAGTAGAAGCTGATGTTTTCCTTGCCGTTGAGCTTTGCATTGATTTTCGCATCCTTCACTGCGTCAGGATTAAGCTCAACACCGATTACCTCTTTTGCTTTATCTGAGGCAACAAGTCCGATTGTACCGATTCCGCAGTACGCATCAAACACACGCTCCTTGCCCGTAAGCTGAGCGAAGTCTATAGCTGTGCCGTACAATTTTTCTGTCTGTACAGGGTTAATCTGATAAAAGCTCTTTGCAGAAATTCTGAATTTCTTTCCGCAGAGAATATCCTCGATATAGCCGTCACCGTAAAGCACAGTCTGCTTTTCACCGAGAACAAGGCTTGTCTTCTTGTCATTGATATTCCAGATAACCGTTGTGATTTCAGGGTGCTTTTTAAGAAGCTCCTTAACGAAATCTGCCTTTGAGGGAAAGATATTTATACCCGTTACAAGCACAACCATAATCTCCCCTGTTGAAAAGCCACGCTTTACAAGCACATGACGAAGAAAGCCTCTGCCACTGTCCTCGTTATAGGCAGTAAGCTTAAATGCCGGAAGCATTTTTCTGATTGTAACAATGATTTCGTCAGCCTTTTTATCCTCAAGCTTACAGCTGTCCACACTTACAATGTTGTGTGTGGAAGACTGATAAACTCCTGAAATTATCTTGCCGCCTCTTGTTGTGCCGAAGGCAGCCTGCACCTTGTTGCGGTAATGATAGGGATTTTCCATACCGAGAATTTCGTCAACATGGCAGAAGCGACCAAGCAGGCGGATTGTTTTCACCTGCTTGAAGCTGAGCTGTTCATCGTATTCCATATTAAGAAGCTGACAGCCGCCACATTTTTTATAATGCTCACAGCCGTTTCCCTTTGCCGTTTTTTTAACTGCACCTTTTGTGCCAATTTGTCTTTTCATTTATATCACTTTCCATGCGTGGCTTCTCTTTTTAAAGTGTACGAGAATGCCGTGCTTGGGCATATCCATATGGCTGTATTTTTTTATGCAGTGTTTTGTTGAAGCACCAATAATAACAAGGGTTGAAAGTGCCATTATTGTTGCCAAGGGTTCACCTTTCTTTTTCATTTAAAGTGACCTCCTTTAAAAAATTACATTGAAGCCGTAGCTGTAAGTGTTTCCGGCAAAAATTTTGTATTCATCAAGAGTGTGTGAGCCCCAGCTGTCGTAACCGCCTACGCCCATCTGCTTAAGAATTGCTCTTACATAAAGCTTATCACTCTGGGGAAGCTCGTGAATGTGAAGCGCATCTTCAAGCTCGTAAACTGTGTTTCTGCAGACATTGAATTCCATTTCTGTATCTGCTTCAAATCTGATTTTGTCAGGATAGCCTGCAAGCACTGCGTATCTCACACCTGTTCTGTTGCCGTACTCCTGAGGCTTCTGATAGGGTACAAAAAGGTCATCAACTGCAGTTTTGTAAAGACCTAAATCTGCACCTGTATTTCTGTCGATATAGTTTTCCATAGGACCTCTGCCGAGATATTCAAGGCGCTCATAATCGCTCTTGAACGGGAATACAACAGAGATTTCAGGAATTTCAGGAAGCTCTTCATCAGGTGTGAAGGTGTAATCAACATGAATACCCTTACTGCCTATAGTGAAGATTATTTCACCTCTTGACATAGGCGCAGTTGCAGTTGAAAACTTAAGCTGAACAGTTGCCTTTGTGCCGAGATTCTTCACTTCACCGATTTCGGTGTTTGCAAGAATGCCTGCTTTTCTCCAGGTGCCGCAGCGAACCTCCTGCTTATTACCTCTGTCGTTATCGGTAAGTGCTCGCCAGAAATTAAGCTGAACCTCACCTGAAAGAAGCTCTTCGCCCTTTTTCTTTATGGAGTAAAGCTTGTGGCTTCTTCTTGAAAAGCCTACCTCAAGCTCGCCTGCTTTAACTGTAATTGCTCCGTAGTTTTTGATAATTTGGGTCGGTGCGCCTTCAATATTACTTTTCTTAAGAATGTGCTCATTGATAACAAACTGAGCTTTAGCAACATTGTGACCTGCCTTTGCCCAGAGAGTAGCCTCTTTAAGCTCAAGCATAACATTGAGATAGCATTCTGTTTCGGGCACATTTGCAATATTGAGGCTGATTTTCTTTGTTTCAGCCGGTGCAATATCTACGCTTAAGTCACCGCTTGAAAGCACCTTGTTTTCACTGATTAACTGCCAGTGAAGATTATATTCACTGAGGTTAGTGAAAAGGAAGTTGTTTGTAATTTCAAATTCGCCCTTTCTTGCATCAAGCTCCTTAAATGAAACATTCTGATAAAGGCGCTTGATTTCCTGAATTCCGGGCTTCAGCTTTCTGTCTGCAAATACAAGACCGTTACCGCAGAACCAGCCGTCGTGAGTGATTTCACCGTTATCACCGCCATAACCGATAAAGGTTACGCCGTCTTTTTCTGTTTTTACGCCCTGATCCACAAAGTCCCATACAAAGACACCGAAGAAGCAGGGATATTTATCCATAAGGTCGTGATACTTCTGATTTCCGCCACAGGAGTTACCCATTGAATGTGAAAATTCGCAGAGCATCCAGGGCTTTTCAGGGTGAGCCTTGATATCAAGCTCAAGATCCCATGGCTTGGGATACATCTGAGAGTAAACGTCTGTTACATTTTTATCAAATTCAAATTTTTCCTTGTCGCCCCAGATTGACTCGTAATGCACAGGTCTTGTGCCGTCAACCTCGTGAAGATAATCGTGCATTTTAAGGAAGTTTTCACCTGCACTGCACTCGTTACCGAGTGACCAGATAATTACTGAGGGGTGGTTCTTGTCTCTTTCATAAAGAGACTCAATTCTGTCCATACATGAGGCTGTCCACTCAGGTCTGCCGTCGGGAACAAGAGGAGTTTCCTCACCCATAAAGCGGGTGCCGTGGCTTTCAAGGTTGTTTTCGTCAATTACATAAAGACCGTATTCATCGCAAAGGTCATACCACATAGGATGATTAGGATAATGAGAGGTACGCACAGCATTGATGTTGTGCTTTTTCATTATCTTTATATCCTCAATCATAAGCTCTCTTGAAACCACTCTGCCCTTATCCCAGCAGAATTCGTGGCGATTTGCACCCTTAAGGAGAAGTCTTTTGCCGTTATAGTAAAGCACGGAGTTTTTAATTTCAATGTGTCTGAAGCCTGTTTTAAGGCTTGCATATTCGTAAGGTTCACCGTTTTCGTCACGGATTGCAATTACAACATTATAGAGGTAGGGCTTTTCAGCACTCCAGAGATTTACAAAGGGAAGGGTTGCCTTAAGAGTAAGCTTATCGCTGTTTTCAGTTGTTACCGAGTCAGACGCAACTACTCTGCCGTCCATATCGTAAACAGTCATTTCGCCTTCAGTCTGACCGAGAGAAAGACCTAAAGAAAGCTCTGCTGTAAGCTCACCTGTTTTATAATCGGTGGTGTCAGGCTTTGCAAGGACCTTTACATCCTCAATATACTGCTTTTTGGTTGTGTAAAGATAAACCTCTCTGAATATACCTGAAAGGCGGAAAAAGTCCTGGTCCTCAAGCCAGCTGCCTGTACACCAACGGTAAACCTCAACAGCAAGAGTGTTTTCGCCATCAATAAGGTAGTCTGTGATATCAAATTCACTGTGTCTGAAGGTGCCTTCGCTGTAGCCTACTCTGATGCCGTTTACATAGAGATAATAAGCAGATTCAACGCCCTCAAAGGTGATGACAACTCTGTCAAGCATAAATGCTTCAGGAAGGGTAAATTTCTTAATATAGCAGCCGACAGGGTTATAATCTGTGGGTGCATAAGGCATCTGAGGCTCCTGAATTCTCTCCCAGGGATACTGCACATTTGAGTAAATGGGATAGTCGTAGCCTTCCATCTGCCATGATGAGGGCACGGGAATTTCATCCCAGTCTGAGGAGTCAAAATCTCTGTCCTCAAAGCCGTTCATTTTTTCCTTATATGTATCAAAAAGACGGAATTTCCACATACCTGAAAGACCGAAATATCTTTCAGATTTATATCTGTCGCCCTTTTTAGCACCGTCAAAGGTGCTGTAAGGCATTAAGGTTGCTCTTGATTTCAGACGGTTAACGCCTGTAATTTCTGGGTCGGAATACCACTCGGAAAAGCCGTCCATTGTTTTTCTTTCTTCCATTATTCTCTCCTCCTTAAGTGAGGTTTTATTTAATATTTACCTTGTTTTCAATAATGTAGCCTGTTGCAAAAAGAAGACCGATTGCAATAAGAGCTGAGAAAAGTGTACCGCCGATGCCGTAAGAGAAAAGCACGTCGGATTCATAGCCCATCTGGGTAAAGGAGAAATAAACATCCTCTGAGCTTACATTGATTGTAAGAGGAAGCAGCTCTGTAAGCTTGTTACCGATTGCGTTAACAACCATCATAATTCCGAAGAAAATCACACCGCCATAGAATTTGGGATGATTCTGAAGAAGTCTTGTGTTAGCAAGAGTAACTGTAAAGAAAACATAGCCTACATATGTGAGAATGGTTGCAATTACAAGAATTACTACAACCACAACGAATTTTACAATTGCCATTTTTGAAGGAAGCATATCGAGAATGCCGCTTACTGAAATAATATCCCACACACTCTCAAGTGCACCGCCGCTTCTTTCCTTGCCGTAAATGAAAATCATAAGAAGGCTGAGACCCATAACTACCATTGAAGCCACAATCCAGATAAAGGAAACAATTATCTTTGAAAGAAGAAGTGAGCTACCCTTTACAGGAAGAGTAAGGGTAAGATAGCCCTGTCTTGAATAAAGAGTGTCATAGAAATTCTTGATTACTGAAACGAGGGTTACAACAACTGAAGCGAAGCCCACAACATAAAGCATACCGCAGGAAACTGCACCCAGCCAGCCTGAATCCACAAGAAGTGAAATGCCTGTAACAGCCATTGCTGCAAAGGCAGCACCGTAAATTGCCATTGTATATCTTGCAGAATGCATAAATTCATTCTTTATAAGCTTACCAAGCATAGCTGAACACCTCCTTGAACACTTCGTCAACTGTTTTGCCTTTTTCTCTTAATTCATCAACATGAGAATTAACAATAAGCTTACCCTGGCTTATCATAAGCACACGGTTGAAGATTCTTTCCACATCGGAGATGAGGTGTGTTGAAATAAGCACAGTTGCGTTTTCTGCATAGTTAGTCATAATAAGGTCAAGAATTGCACTTCTTGCCGCAGGGTCAAGACCGCCAAGAGGCTCGTCAAGAATATAGAGCTTTGCCCTTCTGCACATTACAATAATGAGGTTAAGCTTTTCCTGCTGACCCTTTGACATTGTTTTCAGCTTCTGCTTGGGGTCAAGGTTAAAGTCTGTTACCATTTTAAGAGCCTTTTCCTTATCGAAATCCTCAAAGAAATCAGCGAAGTAATTAATTGCATCAACAGGACGCATCCAATCGGGAAGATAGGACTTATCAGGAAGGAAAGCAACTACACTCTTTGTGTAGGGACCGGGCTCCTCATTGTCAATTTTAACAATTCCCTGATGGTCCTTGATAAGACCTGTAAGGATTTTTATAAGGGTTGTTTTACCGCAGCCGTTAGGGCCTAAAAGACCTACAATTGAGCCTTCCTCAATTGAAAAATTTATATCGTCAAGCACAAGCTTTCTGCCGTATGACTTTTTAAGTGAGCTGACATTGATAATATTTGCCATTTAATATGTTGCCTTCTTTCTTATTTGCTTTTATATTCTTTTATTATTTTTCTTACGCGTCTCATTATGCTGTCCTTCTGAGTGTAGGATAAAATCATCATACCCCAGAAAAGGAGATAGAAGATAATAAAGCCGGGAGTGAGAAGAGAGGTAAGATTCCACATTGCAGATAAAAGGGTAATTACTGCCGCAACTGCAAGAGCCACTATATGAGCCACAAAAATAAACTTGTTTGAGGTATAAATTCTGTGTGCTTCACCTGCAAGGGCTATAAGTGAGCCACTCTTACCTGAGCAGAAAAGACCTGCAGATTTTCTCATAGCCTTATTCTTGCGGTATCTTTCCATTATGCCGATACCCTTTGAATTTACACTCTTAACCTTTGTTACACTTATGCCGAGACCTGCTGCCACCATCTGCTCGGTGAGAGAGGGCTCTTTTGAGGTAAGCATAAGCACAAGACCTGTGTGGGCAAAGGCTGCCGCTGATTTTCTTGCCTTTGAAAGTACTCTGTAGGAAACCACAAAGGTTGCCACAAGCTGACCTTCAATTGCAACATACATTACGCTGCCCTTTCCTGCATACTGCTTTTCTTCATACTCTGTGGGTGCAGGAATGCTGTGCTCAATAAGCATCTGTCGGTTGCCTACAAGCACTCTTCTGTCTGCAATCCAGCATGAATAGCCGAGTCTTTCCTCATAAGCAAAATCCTCAGCCTCGGGAATTTCAATGCCCATTTCATTTATAATTTCATCAAAGCAGCCCGAAAGAATTGAGCCGGCTCTTTTAAGAGTTGCAGCCGCAAAAACAACACAGTCGCTTTTTGCAATTCCTGCTCCGGGCACTCTTCTGAATTTTGAAATTACTCCCATAAATACATCGGAAGCATCCATTACAATTGCGTTGGATTTGCCGATTTCTCTTATTGCTTCATAGCTTGTTGCCGCAGCACCGATATTTGAAAGCTTAAGGTTGCGAAGATAACTCATTGCTGAAGCCACAGTGTCGCACATTACGGGAAGGCAAAGACACGCCGCTGATGAAAGCGCTGTTACAAAGGAAGCAAATTCCTTTGTTTTTATAAGAGTGATAAGTGAAGCGATAATTGAAACAGCAACAAGACCTATGCATGAATATGTGTAGTATTTGTCATCTGTTTTAATTGCAGTAATGTCGGTTACAACGCCTTCCTTCATCTCTGTTTCAGCACAGTAGAGAAGTCTGGGCTTTCCGTCCTCGCTGAGTCCGTGGGCAAGCACTGCACTGTCGTTTCTGCTTTCAACCTCCTGAATGCAGGAGATACCGTCATTGTTAACAAGGGTTTTTATTCCCTTAAGGGCTGTGCTTGTTCTGAAGTAATCGCAAAGCACACGCATAGCTGTGGCAAAGATAATTACCGAGCTGTACATACGAAGTCCTTCAAGGAAGAACTTATCCGGGAAAATAATGGTAAAGAGCTGCTGAATAAACACAAGTGCCGCTGAAAGGAGCAGACAAGTGTCAGCGTCAACCGTCATATAGTAAAGTGAAATTGCCGATGAACGGAAATAATCCTTTGCAATAAACACTGTTACACCGAGAAGAACCATATTAAGGAGAGCAAAAATACCAACTGAGGGAAGCTCCTCCATAGGTGTTTCAGATGAAGCAATTATCTTAGGAATAAAGGAAAGAACCATACTGCTGATAAACAGCACGCCAAGTGCAATAAGCTGAAGCTTTTCAGCCTTAAGTGTCTTTTTAAGCTCTTCAACTGCTGCCTTACCGCTTACAACAGCCTTTGTCTTTTCTTCCTTTATAAGTGAACGGCGTGTTTTCTTGCGTTCAGCTCTTTCAACTGCATCAAAAAGGTCCTCACCGTTTTCCGCACGGATATTGTCCATCATGCTTTCCTTACCGTCACCTACGGGAATTTCTTCAAGAATAGCCTCGTCGTCACGCTTTTTTGAAAGCACACGGAAATTCTGCATTAAGTTCTTTCTGCTTGCACTGAGCTTTTTCTCAGCCTCAGCTCTGTCGGGCTTAAGGTGATTTTTAAGGTTGAAGTGTCTTGTTGAGCCGATATCCTTCTTAGCTGCCTTTTTGCCGGAAGTGTTGAAGTCTTCAGCCACTGCAGAAATATTTCCTATAACCTGAGTTTTGCCTGTTTCGTCTTCATCCGCAAAATCAGCCTTTTCTTTAACCTGAGGAATAACCTGAGTTTTTGCTTCGGCCTCTTTCTGTGCTTCCAGTGCTTTTTCAGCTTCAAGAAGCTTATCTAAGTCTATGCTCATAGTTTTAAGAAGGTCGTCAATCTCCATTTCAAGCTCGGGAGCCTCATAAAGCTCACTGTCAACAAGAGGAGTGTCATTGAGAATCTGACCGTAGCTTTCGTGGTTACGCTTCTTGGAAAGCTCTGTTATTTCCTCTGTACTGCGCTGAGTAGTTTCTCTTCTGTAGGGCGGAAGCACACTTGTAACATTATTCTGCTCAAAGCGTTCATCCTCATAAACCACCGCAACAGTTTCTTCGGCTTCCTTAACCTCGGCAGCCTTTACTGCCTCGGCTTTTTCTTCGCCCATCTTTCTGTCTTCAAAAAGTGATTCAACATCACCCAAATCAAAAATGTCATACTCAGGCAAGCTTTCGTTTACTTCCTCGTGAATTTCAAGAACTTCCTCTTCATTGAGGGTTGAAGGATCATTATTATATTCTGCCATAATAAGTACTGTCCTTTCTTCTTAGTTTTCTTCTCTTGTTTTTCTCAGAAATTTATTTAGCCTTAAGACCAAGTCGCTGTCTTGATACCTCATACATAAGAATGCCTGCGGCAACAGAAGCGTTAAGTGAAGTGATTTTTCCTCTCATGGGAAGTGATACAACAAAGTCGCTCTTTTCCTTTATGAGTCTGCTTACACCGTTACCCTCTGAGCCAACAACAAGGGCAACAGGACCGCTGAAGTCAGTTTCACACCAATTCTGTCCGTCCATATCTGCTGTGTAAACCCAGAGACCTCTCTTTTTAAGGTCATCAATTGTTGAAGCAAGGTTACCCACTCTTGCAACGGGCACATATTCAACTGCACCTGCTGAAGCCTTGCCAACAGCCCAGGTAAGTGAAGCATTTCTTCTCTTGGGAATAATTACACCGTGAGCACCTGCAGTTTCTGCAGTACGGATAATTGCACCTAAATTGTGGGGGTCTTCAAGCTCATCGCAGAGAATAATGAAGGGAGCCTCTCCTCTTTCCTCTGCAAGTGCGAAAATATCCTCAACACTTGAATATTCGTGCACTGCCGCATAAGCAGCAACGCCCTGATGATTACCCTGACCGCACATAAAGTCAAGCTTTTTCTTATCTACCTCTTTGATTACAACTCCCTTTTCCTTGCATTCGGCAATAATTCTGCCTACGGAGCCGTTTCTCTCTCCTCTTACAACAAGAAGAGTGTCTATATTTCTTCCGCTTCTCAGCGCCTCAGAAACAGCATTTCTGCCTATAATGAGGTTACTGTCTCTTTCACTTTCAGCGGTATTATCTCTATCGAAGCCCATCTTATTTTATCTCCGTTTCTTTTAGTTTATAGTTGGTTTTATTATATCACATCAGAATTTATTTTTAATTACAATTAAGAATATTAGCCTTCGCAGATGCTCTGCTTACATTATTTTTAACCGTACGCTTAAATTATGCTTAAAAAATCCTGTTTTTCTTTAAATAAATTCTTGATTATTTTACATTTTCTTGGCATAATATTAAGTCGATGACAACAAAGGACGGATGAAAATGATTTTCAGAAAAACAAACAAGGAGTACGGTGGCTCATTCGAGTATATGATTGTAGGACTCGGCAACCCCGGAAGACAGTACGAAACCACAAGACACAATGCAGGCTTTATCTGTATTGACCGTCTTGCTGACAAGCACGGCATAAAAATAAACAAGCTTAAATTCAAATCCCTTATGGGTGACGGCAGAATCAACGGCAGACGCTGTCTGCTTTTAAAGCCTCAGACATTTATGAATCTCAGCGGTGAAGCCGTAAGAGATGCTGCGGAGTTTTATAAAATCCCTGCAGAAAACATTATCGTAATCTGTGATGACATCAGCCTTGACACCGGCAAAATGAGAATCAGACGCAAGGGCTCAGCAGGCGGTCAGAACGGTATGAAAAATATTATTTTCCACCTGAACAGCGACAACTTTCCTCGCATAAAAGTGGGTGTAGGTGCAAAGCCCAACCCCAACTATGACCTTGCTGACTGGGTGATTTCGCATTTTACAAAAGATGAAGCCAAGCTTATAAAAGAGGTTGCTGAAAAAGTTACAGGCGCCGTAGAATATATGGTTGAGGGAAAAATTGACAAGGCCATGAGTGACTATAATTCATAAGGGTGAAAAGTTATGAGAATGAGAAAAAAGAAGAACCTTGAAACAAGGCTCGAAGAAGTAAAAGAATATATCCTTTCCACCGACTGCGAGGAAAAGGATTTTGAAAAAGAGGTTGAAAAAACTCTCTTCAATTACGAAGAGGTTTTCGGCAACAGCAATCCTGTAAGACTTGAAATCGGCTGCGGTAAGGGTCAGTTTGTATGCGAAATGGCAAAGAGAAACCCTGATGTTAACTTTATTGCAGTTGAAAAGGTAAAGAATGTTATTGTTGCCGCTTGTGAAAAAGCAAAGGAAGAGAATATCACCAATGTAAGATTTATTGCGGGCTGTGCAGAATATCTGCCGAGATTCATTCCTGAAAACAGTGTTGAGCTTATTTATCTCAACTTCTCCTGCCCCTTCCCCAAGGCAAAATATGCCCGCCACAGACTCACACACAGATTCTTCCTTGAAATCTACCGCAAGCTTCTTAAGAAAGACGGTGAAATTCACCAGAAGACAGACAATATGCACTTTTTTGAGTTTTCACTTGAGGAATACTCAGCCGCTTCTTACAAAATCAAGAATCTCTCTCTTGACCTTCATAACAGCGGTTTTGAGGGCAACATTGTAACAGAGTATGAAAAGCGATTCTCTGATTTAGGTCAGCCGATTTACAGAGTTGAAGCTACACTTAAATAAAACAAAAGCGACACGGAAATTAAATCCGTGTCGCATTTTTTATGCTGATTTTATTATTCTTCCGGCAGTGCAGGTGCAAGCAGTGAATCAACAACTGCCTGCCAGCCCTCATAGCTTCTTGAGCCTTCAAAGGAAGCTACCTTTTCACCGTCACTATTAAGGAAAATAGTAATAGGTACAAGCTCAACTGAGTCAAGGAATACTGCATTGAGTGAATCTGAAGGCATTAAATTCTGATATTCAACACCTGTGTCTGCAACAATTTCTTTTGCAAGCTCAATTGTTTCAGTATCATTTTCATCATAAATATCACAAACCATACCTACAATTTTAAGACCCTTGTCTGCATAATCCTCACTGATTTTCTGAAGGTCAGGCATTTCACCGATGCAAGGACTGCAGAATGTGCCCCAGATATTTACCATTGTAAGCTCGTTACCCTTGAAGATTGAATCGTCAACCTCGTTACCCTCAAGGTCCTTGGTTACAACGCCCTTGAAAAATTCCTTTGATTCCACTGCTTCGCTGCCTGAAGGATTAGCCTCGGGCTCTTCATTTCCGCCGCATGCAACAAGTGCAAAGCACATAATTACTGCAAGTAAAACTGCTAAAAGCTTTTTCATAATTTTTCTCCTTTTTTATTTCTGAATAAAGCCCTTGATGAACTTTCTTACGCCGCCTTTTTTGCTGTTACACATGTCAACAAGACCGTCAACTGATTCCTGAGATACAAGACCGCCTGTAAAGCCGCTGAATGAACGAAGAGGCATATCCTTGATTGACTGAGTAATCATATCGGGATTTTCTGCAGCAAGAGAAACAACCTTTGCACCTGCAGTAAGAATACCCTTAAGAATCTTACCGTAGGGAGAAACTGCAACCTGAGTAATTGAGCAGTTAAGTGTAAGGTCGCCCTTCTTGAATTCTTCGTTGTTGGGAAGCTCTCTGCCGAGAACAGCAACATACTGATTATCGGGAATGCTTGCCATACTGTCAACGCTGTAGTAAATCTTAGCGCTTTCTCTGTAGTCGGGAACAATTGCGTCGGGCTTTGCAGTTTCAACCTCAACAGCAGCATAAAGTCTGCTGTCTCTTGATGATGCAGCAACAATAATCTTGTATTCGCCGCTTTCTGCGTGCCAGTCGTTGATGTTTACGTTATAGTAGCTGAATGCCTTTTCGTCAAGCTCAATTGAAACCTTCTTTTCCTCGCCTGCTTCAAGGTAAACCTTCTGGAAGCCCTTAAGCTCTCTGTCAGCCTTGAAGAGAACGCTTTCGGGAGGACAAACATAAACCTGAGCAACCTCTGCGCCTGCTCTGTCGCCTACATTCTTAAGCTTGAAGGAAACTGTAAGCTTTTCGCCTTCCTTAATCTTTTTCTTGCTGAGCTTAATGCTGCTGTATTCAAACTTAGTGTATGAAAGACCGTGACCGAAGGGATACTGAACTGCCTTTTTAGCCTTGTCAAAGTAGCGGTAGCCAACAAAGATGCTTTCTCTGTATTCAACAGTTCTGGGACCCATGGGGAAGTATTTTGCAACAACATTGTCTTCATTGTTGAAGGGGAAGGTTTCAGCAAGCTTACCTGAGGGGTTAACATCACCGTAGATTACATCGTAAGCTGCTTCACCGCCTGCCTGACCGCCAAGATAGAGATTAAGAATTGACTTAACCTTGCATTCCCATGTGTCAATTTTAACAGGTGAACCGCATGAAAGAACAACGATAATGTTGTCGTTTACCTTTGAAAGCTCTTCAATAAGAGTATTATGGCTGCTGGGCATATTGATATGCTTACGGTCAAAGCCTTCACTTTCAAATGCATCAGTAAGACCAACGAAAACAAGAACTGCCTTCTTGCCCTTAGCAACCTTACAAGCCTCGTCAATAAGCTTTTTGTTGTAACCCTCGCCCTTGAGTGTGTAACCGGGAGCGAAGGTGAATGACTGACCTGCAGCTCTCATTGCCTGAGTGAATGATACTGTCTTATAGGGATTGATGTGGCTTGAGCCTGCGCCCTGATAACGGAGAGTTCTTGCAAGCTCACCGATAACAGCCACTGAGTTATTCTTTTTGTCAAGAGGAAGAAGGTTGTCGTTGTTCTTAAGAAGAACGATTGAATTTGCTGCAGCCTTTCTTGCAACGTTGTGGTGTGCCTTATAGTCAATGCTGTAGCCCTTGCCCTCATTTGCCTTGCATTCAAAAGCAAACTTGATCATTCTGAGAACGCACTTATCAAGAGCAGCCACATCAAGAGTACCGTTCTTAACAGCAGCAACAATGTGCTTGTCGTTCATACCGCCGTTACCGGGCATTTCAAGGTCAAGACCTGCTCTGATGCCTTCAACTCTGTCGTTTACTGCACCCCAGTCAGAAATAACAACACCGTCAAAGCCCCATTCGTCACGGAGAATATCGGTGAGAAGGCGCTTGTTTTCAGCAAGGTACTTGCCGTCGATTCTGTTATAGCTGCACATAACAGTTGTGGGCTTAGCTTCCTTAACAACCTCTTCAAAGGCTGCAAGGTAAATTTCGCGAAGAGCTCTTTCGTCAACAACACTGTCTGCACACATACGGAGATATTCCTGGTTGTTTGCACAGAAGTGCTTAAGGCTTACACCGATATTATTATCCTGAACACCCTTTACATAAGCTGTTGCAAGCTTACCTGTAAGGAAGGGATCCTCTGACATATATTCAAAGTTTCTGCCGCAGAGAGGACTTCTCTTGATATTGATACCGGGGCCGAGAACAGTTGTTACCTTCATAGCCTTTGCTTCGTCGGCAATTGTAGCACCGATTTCGTAAAGAAGCTCCTTATCCCATGATGAAGCTGTTGTAACTGCTGTGGGGAAGCAGGTTGCAGTTTCAGCCTCCTGCATAATGTTTGTGCCGCCTGTCTGCTTTTCCTTTCTAAGACCGTTGGGGCCGTCACTCATCCATACTGAGGGAACCTTAAGACGGTCAATAGGCTTTGTGAGCCAGTTTGTAAGTCCTGAGCAGAGTGAAGCTTTTTCTTCAAGAGTAAGCTGAGCGAGAATGTCTGTGTATTTCTTGTCCATGTTTTCTTTCTCCTTTACAGATTTATACAAAGTAACAATACCAAAAATCAAAAAAATTTTCAATAGTTTTAACTTCAATTATCTTACATTTGTTAAAATTTTCAGTAGTTTATTGACAAAAAGTGCCAAGGATAATATGATTTACTTATAGACAGCAATTATTTTAATATAAATATGCAACCGGGAAAGGAGAAGTTATGGAACTCGTTACAGAAATTTCAAGGTATTTCATACCCATAGTTACGCTCATAATTCTCACAAAATGCATGATGACCCTGTGGCTTGGTCAGCCCAAGGAAAAAACCTACGGCTACATAGTTGATATGTATGACGGCGAAATGTACGAGCTTAATATGTGGGAAACATCAATCGGCAGAAGTAATTCCTGCGATGTTGTAATCAACTACGACACTGTTTCCCGTTTTCAGGCTGTTATTGCAAGACGAAACGACAGCTGGTACATTCACGACCTTCGTTCAAAATCAGGCGTAAAGGTCAACGGCAGAAAAATTGAAAAAAAGCAGACAATCAAGGACGGTGACGTGCTCACCTTCGGTAGTATGCGTTTTCGCTTTGAAATTGCAGATGACCCTGTTGTGAAGGTTGGCAAAAAGAAGAAAAATAAAGCCAAGGGCAAAAAAGCAGCACCTCAGGAGAATACTCCCAAGACTGCACAGCCTCAGAGAAAAGCTGCACCGCAGCCGAAGAATCAGAACGGCTATTACAGTGACATGAATAAGCCTCAGCTTAATTTTGAAAAGAAGGCTCCCACATCATACACACTTGAAACACCCACCGGCACAAAAACAAGACGCACCTCAAAGCCTATGATTATCAACAAGGACACAGGCGAAACCTATCTTCTTCACGGAAATCAGGTAATTGTGGGCACTGCACCAAGAAGCCACATCAGGCTTAAAAGTGCAGAATGCTCCAAAAAGCATGCAGCCTTTGTGCTTTATGAGGACGGCTGGGCAATTGAAGACCTTGGCAGTGCAAAGGGCACAAAGCTAAACGGAAAGAGAGTTACATCACCTCAGCTTCTTTTTGACGGTGACATAATTTCTCTTGCCGACGAAAGACTTTACTACAAAAAAGGCTAATGCCTTTTTTGTAAGTTTGGAGTGTGAAGAGTGGAGTGTGGAGTTGCGGTCGCAACTTTATACTCATCAAAAAAATCAAGTAATACTCTGCGGAGTTAATTAAAACAACGAGGGTAAAGAGTAGATTTTATCCGCTTCAACATATTTCAATGAATAAAACTCTACCCGCCGACTTTATCTTTCTACTTTGGCGGTTTGAGTATAGAAACTAAGAAGTTAATTAAAACGGATACAATCGGAGCGAAGCGTTACAATCATCAAACCTTACCTTGCCGTCCCTGAAAGGGAAGGGGGACCGCTTTAGCGGTGGAAGGGTTTCTTAACTCCACACTCCACTCTCCACACTTCACACTATTAGAAAGGAGATTTTATCTTGGCAACTAAAAATAAACTTACAGTGCGTGACAAGGCACGAAGAAAATATAAATATGTTGACAGAAGCCTTATTCTTTTTCTGCTGACATCCTTTCAGGTAATTACATTCACACCTGTTATTTTCGCAGACAGAGAAGTCAATTTTATGGTGGCGGCTTTGCTTTTAGGCTATATTCTTTTTGAGTGGCTTTATGTTGCAATTACAAACGCTATCACCAAACGAATAAACTTTGAATTAGAGCTTATTGCCTTTTTCCTTTCAGGCATAGGGCTTTGTGTTACCGCTTCGGTTGAAGGCTTTGATGCAATGCTCAAGCAGCTCATTACAGTTCTCTGCGGTGTAATTATCTATACCACCCTGCTATGGTTTCTCAAGGATGTTAAGAGAGTTATGGCAGTTAGAACTCCCCTTGCAGTTTTTTCGCTTATTTTCCTTGCAGGCTCATTTGTTTTTATCAGGCAGTTTGTAGGCGCAATCAACGGTGCATATAACTGGGTTGTGATTAAAGGCGTTTCCGTTCAGCCCTCGGAATTTGTTAAAATTGCCTTTATCTTTGTTGGTGCAGCTTCTCTTGATAAGCTTCTCACTGCAAAAAATATTTATATGTACATCATCTTTGCTATGGGATGTATAGGCGTGCTTTTCCTTATGAAGGATTTCGGTACTGCCCTCATATTCTTCTTCACCTTTATTGTAATTTCCTTTATGCGTTCAGGTGATATAAGAACAATTCTTTTCCTTTGCGTTGCCGCAGTTATCGGTGCTTTCCTCATTGTGTATTTCAAGCCCCATGTAACGGCACGCTTTGAGGTTTACCGCCATGTATGGGAAGAGGTTTACGGCAGAGGTTATCAGCAGACAAGAGTGCTTATCTATGCAGTTTCAGGCGGTCTTTTCGGTCTCGGCATAGGTAACGGTGCACTGAGAAACATTTACGCAGCAACCACCGACCTTGTTTTCGGCTTTATCTGTGAGGAATTCGGTATTCTCACTGCAATTATCATTGTTATAGCATTTGCGTGCATTGCAATTTATGCTCTCATCTGTTCAAGAAGTGCACCCTCATCCTTTTATTCAATTGCCGCCTGCAGTGCTTCGGCAATGCTTCTTTTCCAGATTTGTCTCAACATTTTCGGCATTACAGACATCCTTCCCCTGACAGGTGTAACTCTTCCCTTTATCAGTCAGGGTGGTTCAAGTATGATAAGCTGTTGGGCACTTTTCGCCTTTATTAAGGCTGCCGATGTAAGAGCTTATCCTAAAATTTACAAAATCGTTTAAAGGAGGAGAATTATGAAAACAGCCACAAGACGAACATATATTGTAATTCTTCTCATTGTTGCCTTTTTCTGCGGACTTGGTTTTATGGTGTATTCCTTTGTTACCGAGGGCGATGTATGGGTTGCTTCAAGGGCTAATTCACACATTTATTCAAACGGAAGCCTTACGGTTGCAGGAACAATTTACGACCGCAACAACAAGCCTCTTGTTAAAACAGAAAACGGCAAAAGACAGTACGCAACCAACTACTACGAAAGAGTTTCAACTCTTCATGTTGTTGGTGATTCAAAGGGCTTTATCGCCTCAGGTGTACAGAATCTTTACTCCTCAAACCTTATCGGCTACAACTTCATTAACGGAATTTATGACACTCTCACCTCTGCTGAGGGTACTGACATAAAGCTGACTATTGACAGCGAGGTAAGTGCCGCAGCCTATAAAGCAATGAACGGCAATAAGGGTACAATTACAGTATACAACTACCTTACAGGTCAGGTTATCTGTATGACAAGTGCACCCACCTATGATGTACTTAATAAGCCCTCAGACATTGACACCAACACCAGCGGCAAATATGACGGAATTTATATGAACAGAGCAATTTCAGGCGTGTTCACTCCCGGCTCAACCTTCAAGGTTGTAACAGCAATATGTGCAATTGAGAATATTCCGGACATCTATCAGCGTACCTTTAACTGTAAGGGTAAATACACAACAGGTAAGGGCAAGGGTGACGGTGATGTAATCTGTAACGGCACCCACGGAAAGGTAAGCTTTGAAAGAGCCCTCAATGTTTCCTGCAACAGCGTTTTCGCTCAGCTTGCTAATGAGCTAGGAAAGGATGCACTCACCAAAACTGTTCGGGATTTAGGCTTTGGCAAAAGCGTAAAAATCAGCAAGGCGAAAACTGTTAGAAGCACCTTTGATGTGTCAGGCAGCACACGTCTTGACCTTGGCTGGGCAGGCATCGGTCAGTATACAACTCTTGTAAATCCGTCACAAATGCTTATGCTTATGGGCGCAATTGCCAACGGCGGCAAGGCTATGACACCTTATGTTGTTGAAGAATCAAGCGAGCTTATGGATGTTAAGGAAAAGCAGAATGTCAATGTAAAGCTCAGCGAAGAAACTGCTAAAAAGGTCCGTAAGCTTCTTCGCTCCAATGTGCAGAACTATTACGGTGACAGCAAATTCCCGGGACTTAAAATGTGCGGAAAAACAGGCTCAGCTGAGGTTTCAAACGGCAGAAGCCATGCGTGGTTTGTAGGCTTTTCTGCAGACACAAGCTTCCCCTATGCAATTGTTGTGTGCCTTGAAAACGGTGGCATCGGCTATAATGATGCTATTCCCGCAGCAAACAAAACCCTTCAGGCGCTTCTGAAAGCAGAAAAATAAAATTCACGACAAAAAATGTTTGACATCGCTAAAAAATGGACTATAATTAAAGGTGTAGCAATATGATAATGGAGGTAACAATATGAAGATAGCAGTAACACATGAAAACGGCACAGTTTTTCAGCACTTCGGCCACACAGAAAGCTTCAAGGTTTACGAAGTAATTGACGGCGAAGTTAAAAGCATGCGTGTTGTTCCCACAAACGGCAGCGGTCACGTTGCCCTTGCAGGCTTTCTCAGAGATCTGGGTGTTGACACTCTTATCTGCGGAGGTATCGGAGGCGGTGCAAAAAATGCTCTTGCCGAAGCAGAAATCAAGATTTATCCCGGTGTAAAGGGTGCTTGCGATAAGGCTGTTCTTGACTTTGTAATGGGTAAGCTTGATTACAACCCCGACACTCTCTGCAGCCACCACGATCACGACCACGGAGAACACGACTGCGGCAGTCACTGCCACTAAAAAGTAAATTACCGTCTTAAAGACGGATAAATAAAATTAAACTAAGGAGACAATTATGGAACTTAAAGGATCAAAAACCGAAAAAAATCTCATGGAAGCTTTTGCAGGTGAATCACAGGCAAGAAACAAGTACACTTACTTTGCTTCCGTAGCTAAAAAGGAAGGCTACCAGCAGATCGCTGCAATTTTTGAGCAGACAGCTAACAACGAAAAGGAACACGCTAAGATGTGGTTCAAGGCTCTCGGTGAGCTTGGCGACACAGCAGCTAACCTTGCAGCAGCTGCAGCAGGCGAAAACTACGAATGGACAGACATGTATGCAACCTTTGCAAAGGAAGCTGAAGAAGAAGGCTTCACAGAACTTGCAGCAAAGTTCAGAATGGTTGCTGCAATTGAAAAGAGCCACGAAGAACGCTACAGAGCACTTCTTAACAACGTTGAAATGAAGGCTGTTTTTGAAAAGGCAGAAGAAACAATGTGGGAATGCCGTAACTGCGGTCACCTTGTAATGGGCAAGAAGGCTCCCGAAATCTGCCCCGTTTGCGCTCATCCTCAGAGCTACTTTGAAGTGAGAAAAGAGAACTATTGATTTTAAATTCAAACCTAAAAGGTCGCAGAAGTTTTTCTGCGACCTTAACTTTTTACATTGTTTCTATTTTTTCTTCTTTTGTTTTTGTAAGTTTTTTGTTAATCTCTGTAGCTTGCTGAATCAACTCACCGAAACCATAAACAAAAAAACCACTCAACCAAGATAATAAACATCCAGCAACTGCAATAATTGGTACAAAAAACGCTAAATCTTCAAAATTACTATCTGCATTAAAGCCTAAAAACAACGCAACTCCACCTAATGTAAATATGAAAATACCACCATACCCAAAAAATTTTGCTAACCCCTTGATTTTTCCGCCAATATTGTTATACATTAGAAACACTCCTTTTATTTTTTTGGCAATTCGATTGTATCACATAATCATAGCTTTGTCAACTAAACTATACATATATTGATAATTTATTATCTTCAACTGTATAGGATAATATTCATGAGGTGTTGACAATGATTTATGATATTATCAAAGAATTGAGAGAAGACGCTGGTTATTCACAAGCTACACTTGCCAAAAAACTTGATGTAACCCGAAGTGCCGTAAATGCATGGGAAATGGGTATTTCTACACCAACCACAAATTACATTGTTGCTCTTTCAAAACTCTTCCATGTTTCAGCTGATTATCTCTTAGGCATTGATTCACAAAGAACTATTGTTCTTGATGGTTACACAAAAACTGAAATAGAGTTAATTTATAATCTACTTAAATACTTTGATGAACAAAAAGAAAAAAATTGACCTGATGGTCAATTTTTTTCTTTTTAGCTTATAGATAAATATAAAAACCTTAATTTTTCCTCATAAAAATGCCCTTAACCTATTGATATTTTCGTTGAAATTTGAGATAATAATATGAATTATCATAATCAAAAGGAGCGATCTATTTGGATACACAGAAAAAGCTCGCTGAGCTTCTCTTTCCCGATATAACAGAAACCCCTGCTGATATGGAAGCAAAGTTTCCTGAAAGAAATCTCAAAGAAGGCGCAAGAGTTACAAGACTTGCACCCAGCCCCACAGGCTTCCTTCACTTCGGCAATCTTTTCACAGGTACAGTTGCTTACAGAACAGCTAAGGTTACAGACGGCATCTTCTTCGTAAGAGTTGAAGACACCGACCAGAAGAGAAAGGTTGAAGGTGCTATCGAGGTTATGCTCGACGGACTTAAGGCCTTCGATGTTGTTGCTGACGAAGGTGTTGTTGGTGAAAACGAAGAAAAAGGTAACTACGGCCCATACTATCAGAGCCAGAGAAAGCCCATCTATCACGTTTTTGCAAAAAGCCTTGTAGAGCAGGATTTAGCTTATCCCTGCTTCTGCTCAGCTGAAGACCTTGACGAAATCAGAGCGGCTCAGGAAAACGAGCCTAACAAGGGCTACTGGGGTGAATATGCAAAGTGTCGCAAGCTTACCCTTGAAGAAATTGAAAACAACATCAAGGAAGGTAAGACCTGGACTCTCCGTCTTAAGTCACCCGGTGACCTTACAAAGAAGTGTTTCTTTGAAGATATGATCAAGGGCAAAATTGAAATGCCCGAAAATGTTCAGGACGTTGTTCTTCTTAAGTCTGACGGTATTCCTACATACCACTTTGCACACGCAGTTGACGATCACCTTATGAGAACAACTCACGTAATCCGTGGCGACGAATGGATGTCAAGCTGTCCTATTCATCTTCAGCTTTTCAAGTGCCTCGGCTTCAAGCTTCCCAAGTTTGCTCACGTTTCACCTATTATGAAGGAAGAAAACGGCAACAAGCGTAAGCTTTCAAAGAGAAAGGACCCCGAAGCAGCAGTTACCTTCTATGTTGAACAGGGTTATCCCAAGGAAAGCGTAAACGAGTACATTATGACTCTTATGAATTCCAACTTTGAAGATTGGAGAAAAACCAACAAGGAAGCTCCTATTGAAGCATTCCCCTTCAATCTTAAGAAGATGAGCGTTTCAGGTGCACTTTTCGATATGGTTAAGCTTAACGATATTTCAAAGAATGTTATTTCACTTATGCCTGCTAAAAAGGTTTACGAGTACACAGCAGCATGGGCTAAGGAATACGATAAGGAATTCTACGAACTTCTCACAAGAGATGAAGAGTATTCAGTAAATATGCTTAACATCGACCGTGAGGGTCCCAAGCCCAGAAAGGATATTGCCTGCTTCAGCGAAGTCAAGGATTACGTAAGCTATTTCTTCAATGAAATCGCAGACCTTTCAATTGAGCTTCCCGAAAATATCACCTCTGATATGGCTAAGGAAATTCTCGCTCTCTATGTTGAAGAATACGACGCTTCAAGAGATAAGGACGGCTGGTTCGCTCACATCAAGGAAATGTGCGAAAAGCTTGGCTACACTCCCAATGTTAAGGAATACAAAAAGAATCCCGACGCATACAAGGGTCATGTAGGCGATGTTTCAACAGTTATCCGTCTTGCAGTAACAGGCAGAAAGAACACTCCCGACCTTTATGCAATTATGCAGATTCTCGGTGAAGAAGAAGTTAAGAGCAGACTCAGAAAAGCTCTGGCATAAAAACAGAAAGGAAGATTCTTATGGCAGAAGAAATTATTACCTCTAATTTTATACATGATTTCATCGACGAAGATCTTGAAAAGGGTGTCTACACTCATGTGCAGACCCGTTTTCCGCCCGAGCCCAACGGCTACCTTCATATAGGTCACGCTAAGGCTATTCAGATTGACTTTTCAACTGCTGAAAAGTACGGCGGTACATGTAACCTTCGTCTTGATGATACTAACCCCTCAAAGGAAGATGTTGAATACGTTGATGCAATCAAGGAAGATATCGAATGGCTCGGCTACAAGTGGGACAAGGTTCTCTACGCTTCAAGCTACTTCGATTTCATCTATGAATGTGCAATAAAGCTTATCGAAATGGGCAAGGCCTATGTCTGCGACCTTACTGCAGACGAAATCCGTGAGTACAGAGGTACTCTCACAGAGCCCGGTAAAAACAGCCCTTACAGAGAAAGAAGCATTGAGGAAAACCTTGACCTCTTCAAGAGAATGACCGACGGTGAATTCCCTGACGGTGCAAGAGTGCTCAGAGCTAAAATTGATATGGCTGCTCCCAACATCAATATGCGTGACCCTGTAATTTACAGAATTGCTCACGTAAGCCACCATCAGACAGGTGACAAGTGGTGCGTATATCCTATGTACGACTTTGCTCATCCTATCTCAGACACAAGAGAAGGTGTAACCCACTCTCTCTGCTCACTTGAATTTGAAAATCACAGACCTCTTTATGACTGGTTCCTTCGCGAGCTGGGCTTTGAAACTCCCTCAAGACAGATTGAGTTTGCAAGACTTAACCTCAACTATTGCCTTACAAGTAAGCGTAAGTGCTTACAGCTTGTTAACGAAGGCATTGTAGACGGCTGGAACGACCCCAGAATGGTAACAATCAGCGGTATGAGAAGAAGAGGCTATCCCGCAGAAGCTATCCGTGATTTCATTTCCCGTGTAGGTGTTTCAAAGGCTTACTCAGTTGTTGACTTTGGTCTTCTTGAGGCTTGTGTAAGAGACAGTCTTGGTGCAAATGCTCCCAGAGCAATGGCGGTTCTCAATCCCCTTAAGGTTATTATCGACAACTATCCCGAAGATCTCGTTGAAGAGCTTGAGCTTCCCGTTAATCAGGACAAGCCTGAAATGGGCACAAGAAAAATCCGCTTCTCAAAGGAAATCTTTGTTGAAAAGGAAGACTTTATGATTGAGCCTCCCAAGAAATACTTCCGTCTCTTCCCCGGTAATGAGGTAAGACTCAGAGGTGCATACTTCGTTAAGTGCGTTGGCTACGACACTGACGAAAACGGTGAGGTTACTGCAGTTCACTGCACATATGATCCCGAAAGCAAGGGTGGCAACTCACCTGACGGCAGAAAGGTCAAGGGTACTCTTCACTGGGTAAGTGCAAAGAACTCAATTGACTTTGAAGCAAGACTTTACGACAGACTTTTCGTAAATCCCAACCCCTCAGATGAATCAACAGGCTCATTTAAGGATAACCTCAATCCTGATTCACTTACAATTCTCTCAGGCTGTAAGCTTGAAGACGGTATTGAAGACCTTAAGGTTGGCGACACATTCCAGTTTATGCGTCAGGGTTACTTCTGCGTTGACACAACTTCAACAGAAGACAAGCTTGTTTTCAACAGAACAGTTGCCCTCAACTCATCTTGGAAATAATTATATTTCATATAAATAAAAGGAGTTAAACAAAATGAAACTTGCATATCGCATCATTACTCCGATTCTTACTGTAGGCGCAGTGCTTATGGGCTTCTTCCTTAAGCTGTTCTACTTTGCAATCGGAACTGCCGATGAAAGCCTCAGCAGCATTGTTCAGCTCGTTGGTGCTCTCGGTGTAAAAACAACCTACGAATTTTCAGCTTATGAGCTTATCAGCCTCCTCTTAGGTATGGAACCTGCTCAGGAAGGCAGCAAGAGCTTCGTTGAGCTTGCAGCACCCGTTATGCCCCACATCATTTCATTCATCGTGTTCTTCATTCTTACACTTCTTATGTTCCTTGCAGTTGGCGTTGTTGCTGCTGCAACAGATAAGAGAAACGTTGTAATGGCAATGTCAGGCGGCGGACTTCTTCTCTGCCTTATCTGCATCGTAATTGCTAAGCTTGCATTTGACAAGCTTATCGGTGGCGAGCTTTCACTCAGCGACCTTATGGGTGTTTTCTCAGAAAACATCGGCATGCAGCTTCTTGCGGCAGTTGTAACAATTACCTCAGCAACTCTTTCATCAGGCTTCTATGCAGTATTCGGAATGTACATTCTCGTAATTCTCTGGACAGTTCTTACTAATATGCTTATCAAGACTCCTCTCGAGTTCAAGAAAAAGCACAGAAGAAAGAAGCCCATGAAGAGACTTTCAGCAATTATCCACAGATAAAGAATCGCACCTTGCAGAAACAACCTGCAAGGTGCTTTATTTTGCCCAAAATTGACCTGTAAGGCTTTTGTAACGATACCATAGATAAGTTGCTTCTCACCCTACGAATCACAAAAAAGCGTATAAAACAGCGATCAACGAATGTCGGGGCGAATATACGAGACAGTGAAAGAAATAAAGCAGACGAGAGCCTTACTACGAGTACACCGCTAACTAGCGGAAAGTCTTATCTCATTTTATAAAAGCCGCAATATAAAGCACCCTGCTACCGTTATTCTGAGCAGCAGAGCTTTAAAATTGTCGATTGTACTTTATTCCATATTGTAGCAAAGGTGAGCAGAAATGTCGCATAAAGAAATCTGTTCAACAATTTTGGTCGACAATTTTATGGTCTCGGAGTAGTGTGGAGCCCAAGTGCTTTTGCTTACTTTTGTCACGCCTGACAAAAGTAAGTGCCCACCGCATAGGTGAGCAAAGTCCCCTATTAAACCAAAATCAAGATTTTAAACGCAAAAATGCCCAAGGCTCAACACCTTGGACATTTTTATTTACCGTTTATTATTTGTCGAACATAGGTCTTGCAACATAAGTTGTATGAAGAAGTTCGTGAGCCTTGTGGCTGTTGGGTTCGCCGAGGAATTCAGCATAAACTGTCTTAACGTCTTCATTTTCGTGGCTCTTTCTGAAGGGACGGTTCTTGTCGTTTTCATAAAGAGCTGCAGCTCTGAGACCCTTGAGGTCTGTGAAGTTGCGTACTGTTGCACTCTGAACAGGCTGACCGCCACCGTTGATACAACCACCGGGACAACCCATAATTTCAATAAAGGTATAGTCAGCTGTGCCGTCCTTAACCTTGTCCATAAGAACCTTTGCGTTCTTTGTACCGCTTGCAATTGCAACCTTAACTTCTGTGCCGTCAAGGTTATAAGTTGCTTCCTTAACGCCTTCCATACCACGAACATCTGTGAATTCGGGGTTGTCAAGCTCTTTGCCTGTAATTACTTCAGCAGCAGTTCTGAGAGCAGCTTCCATAACACCGCCTGTTGCGCCGAAGATAACAGCAGCACCTGTACCCTGACCGAGAGGTGAATCGCAGCCTTCATCGGGAAGAAGGTTAAAGTTGATACCTGCTGATTCAATCATTCTGCCAAGCTCTCTTGTTGTAAGAGCGTAGTCGATATCAGCGTAGCCGCTTGCAGCTTCGTCATCTCTGCCGCATTCGAACTTCTTAGCTGTACAGGGCATAATTGCTACAGAAACGATATCCTTGGGATCGATGCCCATCTTTTCAGCGTAGTAAGTCTTTGTGATAGCGCCCTGCATCTGCATGGGTGACTTACATGATGAAAGGTGATCAAGCTCTGTGGGATAGTAGTGTTCGCAGTACTTGATCCAACCGGGTGAGCATGATGTAATCATAGGAAGAACGCCGCCATTCTTAACTCTGTCAAGAAGCTCTGTAGCTTCTTCCATAATTGTAAGGTCAGCAGCAAAGTTTGTGTCAAATACCTTGTCGAAGCCAAGGCGACGAAGAGCAGCAAACATCTTGCCTGTTACGTCTGTGCCGATAGGCATACCGAAGCATTCGCCGAGAGTAGCTCTGATAGCGGGAGCTGTCTGAACAACAACGTGCTTTGTGGGATCGTTGATTGCTGCAAATACCTTTGCAGTGTCGTCCTTTTCATAGATAGCACCTACGGGGCAGTTTACGATACACTGACCGCATGAGATACATGATGTTGAACCGAGAGGAAGCTCGAAAGCTGAACCGATATGAGTATCAATACCTCTTGCGTTTGCACCGATTACGCTGATGCCCTGAGCATCACAAGCAGCAACACAGCGACGGCAGAGAATACACTTGTTGTTATCTCTTACCATATGAGCTGCTGAGTAGTCGATTTCGTAAACAGGCTTGTCACCGTCGAACTTGCCTTCGTCATCAACGCCGTATTCCTTGCAGAGCTTCTGAAGCTCGCAGTTGCCGCTTCTTACGCAGCTAAGGCATTTTCTTTCGTGAGTTGAAAGGATAAGCTGAAGAGTTGTTTTTCTTGCCTTACGAACTCTTTCGCTGTTTGTGAAAATTTCTGTTCCGTCTCTTTCAATGGGGAACACGCAAGCTGCAACAAGGCTTCTTGCACCTGCTACTTCAACAACGCAGAAACGGCAAGCACCGATTTCGTTGATTTCCTTAAGATAGCAGAGTGTGGGGATTTCGATGCCGAGTCCTCTTGCTGCTTCAAGAATGGTGGTACCGTAGGGTACTGTACATTCCATACCGTTAATTTTGATGTTAAGCATTTTTTCCATTTGTCGGCACCTCCTTATTTCTTAATAATAGCATTGAACTTACAAGTATCCATACAAACGCCGCACTTGATGCACTTTTCGTTGTCGATTGTATGAACCTGCTTAACTGCGCCTGAGATTGCGCCAACGGGACACTTTCTTGCACAAGCTGTACAGCCCTTACAAAGATCCTCAACAATTGAGTATGAAAGGAGCTTCTTACATACGCCTGCGGGACATCTCTTTTCAATTACGTGAGCTTCATATTCGTCGCGGAAGAACTTGAGAGTTGCAAGAACGGGGTTGGGAGCTGTCTGACCGAGACCGCAGAGTGAGTTATCCTTGATGTAATGGCAGAGTGCTTCAAGCTCGTCAAGGTCTTCCAATGTAGCCTTGCCGTCTGTAATCTTATCAAGCATTTCGCGAAGTCTCTTTGTACCAACACGACAGGGAGTACACTTACCGCAGCTTTCGTCAACTGTGAAGTCGAGGAAGAACTTAGCGATGTCAACCATACAGTTGTCCTCGTCCATTACGATAAGACCGCCTGAACCCATCATACAGCCGATTGCTGTAAGGTTATCGTAGTCGATAGGTGTATCCATAAGGTGAGCAGGAATACAACCGCCTGAGGGACCACCTGTCTGAGCAGCCTTGAACTTCTTTCCGCCCGGGATACCGCCACCGATTTCTTCGATGATTTCGCGGAGAGTTGTACCCATAGGGATTTCAACAAGACCTGTGTTTGTGATTTTACCGCCGAGAGCGAATACCTTTGTACCCTTTGACTTTTCTGTACCCATTGATGCGAACCATTCAGCACCGTTACGGATAATTGCAGGGATATTAGCAAAGGTTTCAACGTTGTTTTCTGTTGTGGGCTTACCGAAAAGGCCCTTAACTGCGGGATAGGGAGGACGGGGTCTGGGTTCACCTCTGTTGCCTTCGATTGAAGTCATAAGAGCTGTTTCTTCACCGCAAACGAATGCGCCTGCACCGAGTTTTACGTGAAGGTCAAAGTCAAAGCCTGAGCCGAAGATATCCTTGCCGAGGAAGCCCATTTCCTTAGCCTGATTGATAGCTATCTGAAGACGTGCAACAGCGATAGGATATTCAGCACGAACGTAGATATAGCCTTCTGTTGCGCCTGTAGCGTAACCGCAGATAGCCATAGCTTCGATAATGCAGTGGGGGTCACCTTCAAGAACTGAACGGTCCATAAATGCACCGGGGTCACCTTCGTCTGCGTTACATACTACGTACTTCTGGTCAGCCTGGTTAGCAGCTGTAAAGCTCCACTTAAGACCTGTGGGGAAACCGCCGCCGCCTCTTCCGCGAAGACCTGAATCCTTAATAATCTGAACTACCTTTTCAGGTGTGTATTCTGTAAGACACTTAGCAAGAGCCATATAGCCGTCGTAAGCGATATATTCGTCGATGTTTTCGGGGTTGATAACACCGCAGTTTTTAAGAGCAACTCTTTCCTGCTTCTTGTAGAAGTTGGTGTCGTTAAGGCCCTTGATTTCCTGAGGAGTTACTGTTTCACTGTAAAGAAGTCTCTTTACCATACGGCCCTTGAGAAGGTGTTCTTCAACGATTTCGGGAACATCCTCTACCTTTACTTCTGAATAGAAGCAGCCTTCGGGATAAACAATCATAATGGGGCCGAGAGCGCAAAGACCGAAACAACCTGTACGGATAACCTGTACTTCGTCCTGAAGTCCTTTTGCAGCTATTTCAGCTTCCATAGCTTCAATAATTTTCTGTGAGTTTGAAGAGGTACAACCGGTACCGCCGCAAACCAGCACGTGTGAACGATACATTTAGTTTTCCTCCTTATTTTGTTACTTCGCCAACTGTATATTCAGCAACGGGAATACCGTTTACGATATGGTCAGCAATAATTTTTGCAACTTTTTCTTCTGTAAGCTTTACATATGTAACCTTTTCCTTACCGGGAACCATTACTTCAGCAATGGGCTCATACTGGCACATACCGATACAGCCTGTCTGTGTAACTGTAACGTTTGTAAGGTTACGCTTTTCAATTTCTTCTGAGAACTTGTTAAGAACGGGTCTTGCACCTGCAGCGATACCGCAAGTAGCCATACCTACAACAATTCTTGTAATTTCTGATGAATCCTCGCGAACGGTCATCTTAGCCTTGGCAGCATCTCTGAGCGCCATAAGTTCTTCAAGGGTTTTCATAATGTATTACACCTCCGTGAGTTGATTTGTGTTCTGATTGATATAATCTTTAATCCAATTTGCAATACTCGGCTCATTAAGGGGTACATCACCGAGAATCTCTTTGAGCTGACGGGTATCAAGTGTGAATTCTCTCTCGTCAATTTTATATCTGTAAAGGAAATCCATATGGGTGTTCATTGTAATGAGAAGCACAACGCTCGAGCACATATCTCCAAGAGGAGTAAAATCAAGGTGGTCAGTTTTAAAAACCGCCTTTGTCTTTGTGCCCACACCAACTTCGCTTTCAATCTCAAAGCTTCCGCCCGTCATTTCAGCCGCCATTTTGAAAAGAGGAATACCCATTCCCACTTTTCTTGTGGTTCGTGTTGTAAAAAACGGGTCTTTAACGCTTCTGAGCTGTTCTTCCGTCATACCCTTGCCGTTATCGTAAATTCCGATAAACAGCTCTTTATTTTCCGTGCTTTCAATTACTTCAATTTCACAAAGTGAGGCATTCGCCGCAACAGAATTCTGAGCAATATCAAGCACATTAAGAGAAAGCTCTCTCATTAACGATATTTGTCAAGGATGCCCTTAACGTCAGCTGCTGTAATCTTACCGTAAACATCTTCGTTAACTGTAAGTACGGGAGCAAGACCGCAAGCACCGATGCAACGGCAAGCTGTAAGTGAGAAAGCACCGTCTGCAGTGCATTCTTCAGGGCCGATTCCGAGCTGAGCTGAAAGCTCATCGAGAAGCTCCTGAGCACCCTTTACGTAGCAAGCTGTGCCAAGACAAACAGAGATGTCAAACTTACCCTTAGGTGAAAGTGCAAACTGAGCATAGAAAGTAGCAACTCCGTAAACCTTTTCAAGGGGTACTTTCATTCCGTCAGCGATTTTCTGCTGGATTTCGAAGGGAAGGTAGCCATAGATTGACTGAGCTTCCTGCATTACATGCATAAGCATGCTTACGTCGCCTGTGCATTCTGCAATTATAGCGTCAAGCTTTGCAGCCTGCTCAGGTGTGTCCTGAAACGGGATTTTGCTGATTTTTTTAAGCATTGGTTTTTATCCTCCTTTAGCGGATTTTTAAAACAATTCTGAACTCTATACATACCCAAAATGCGTATAGTTATCCACTGATTATAATAACACATCAAAACAAAAAAATCTACAAAAATTCTGATTTTTTTGCACAGCTTTTCATTCTTTTTCCCATTTTACCAAAAGCAAGCCTGATTTTTCGTATATCTTAACAAATAAAAAAAGCTTCCGCAAACATTTTTGACGCGGAAGCTGTTTTAAAAACTGATTATTTATGATTTTTTTGTTTTGAATGCCTCTGTTGTTGAAAGGATAAGAAGCTGGCTGGGTAAATAGAAAATCCAGGTTGCAATACTTGCGTTTCTTATCATAGCCTCTGACATAAAGGAGGGCTCAAGGTTTGTTATACCTACACAGCAGTCACAGCAGGCAAAGAGTGTAAGACCTATGCAGAAGATAAGGTGCCTTTTTGAGGGCTTGAGAATCTGAAGTTCAAAGCCGTGCACAAAGTTAACACCGAAGCACCACGCATAAAATACGGTAAGACCGATTTTCGGGTCAACAAGGAATGCCACAACTCCGCCGATTATCACTGCAGGAACAGTTCTTTTAAGAATCTCGCCTACAAGGGGCTTTCCGCTTAGGTAAGAAAAACGGATTGCGTAGCACACCTGAACAATTGCAAATACAGGCACACCCCAGAAGAACTTTCCGAGAAGCACGAGACAAACGTCTGCAATAACAGTGAAAATAAGCGCTATATTTACAATTCTGTTATCCTTTTCATTTCCTGCAAAAAAGGAAAATGCACCTACAAGGGCAATTGCTGCAAACTTTACGTAATTGCTGCCCGTCATACCCATAATATCCATTGAAAGAAAGGTGCAGAAGAGCACTGCTTCAACGGCAAAGAAACAATATGTAACGATTTTTTTCATAAAGCCACTCCCTTTGTGGTATTTATTTTTCATAAGATTTTATCATAATTTTTAAAAGTTGTCAAACAGTAAACATACTTTTACAGAGCTGATTTTTGGGCAGTTTCAGGGTGGTTTTATAGGGAAGCATCTTTAGGGCGCACTCAGAAAGCACCGTTTTAAATCAACCAACAAAAAAAGCTGCCACCGAAGTGACAGCTTAATTTTTTAAGTGTTAACTCAATTATGCAAGTTCAGCGAAGTACTTGATTGTACGAACCATCTGGCTTGTGTATGAGTTTTCGTTGTCGTACCAAGCAACAACCTGTACCTGATAGAGACCGTCTTCGATCTTTGTTACCATTGTCTGAGTAGCATCGAAGAGTGAACCGTATCTGATACCAACGATATCTGATGAAACGAGTTCTTCTTCTGTGTAACCGAAGCTTTCTGATGAAGCAGCCTTCATAGCAGCGTTGATGCCTTCCTTAGTTACGTCGTCACCCTTAACAACTGCAACAAGGATTGTTGTTGAGCCTGTGGGAGTGGGAACTCTCTGAGCTGAACCGATAAGCTTGCCGTTGAGTTCGGGAATTACAAGGCCGATAGCCTTAGCAGCACCTGTTGAGTTGGGAACGATGTTTGCAGCAGCTGCACGTGCTCTTCTGAGGTCACCCTTTCTGTGAGGACCGTCGAGAACCATCTGATCACCTGTGTAAGCGTGAACAGTTGTCATGATACCGCTCTGGATAGCTGCATAGTCGTTAAGAGCCTTAGCCATGGGAGCAAGGCAGGTTGTTGTACAAGAAGCTGCTGAAATGATTGTATCATCAGCTGTGAGTGTGTTTTCGTTAACTGAGTAAACGATTGTGGGAAGGTCGTTACCTGCGGGAGCTGAAATAACAACTTTCTTTGCACCTGCTGCGATGTGAGCAGCTGCCTTGTCCTTTGAGCAGAAGAAGCCTGTGCACTCAAGAACAACGTCTACACCGATTTCGCCCC
>JBGVFK010000044.1:0-58262 GCA_045121075.1 Acutalibacteraceae bacterium
TACCATTTTCTTTAAGTCTATAAAGCTCTTTCAGAAACCCATTATGACTTTCTTTTTCCCCATTTTTTACACGGTCACCGGGAAGTATAACACTATCAGTTTCTTTGTCTTCAATAATTATGTCCAAAGCTGTGCTTATAATTGCGGCACTTTCCTTAACAAAAAACTGTTCTGTGACCATATTTTTTTCAAAAGCTTCTCCACCGGGTTCTAATACATTATTAAGATAGTGCGTATCCGTAACAAGATAAAAACTTACAGGTTTCATATTTTTTCTCCTTAAGCTTATATATTCAAAAAATCTTTTCTATAGTCATCATTTTGATATATTAAAATAATAGCATATTCTGACATTATTTTAAAGGCGTTTTTCTAAAAAATATTCTTATTTTGTAATTGAAAAAACACAAAGATTAGTGTTAACAAAATTTCACAATCCGTAGAACATAATCCACTATTATTTTGCATTTACAATCAGTTGCAACACTATTTGTAAAAACGACAAATTGTATCAAATAGCGTAATCAATGCCAAAAACAGTACCCTTGTTGATACAATAGTGTCAGCAAGGGTATTGTTATTACGAAGTAACAAGGTTCTGGGGTACCCATAGAAATCTTTGATTTCGTTATGGGTCAGGTTCTTTATTTACTGTATTTTGCCCTTATGGTATAAGGGTTTATAAAAATAAGCGTTGCAGTAACGGTATAATTGTACCGACTGCAACGCTTTTGTTGTGTGTTGGTGGTTAGATCTCCCACTCAGCAAGCCATTCTGCAAACTCTCTGTAGATAGCTTCCATTTCTTTTTCATATGCATCAGCATTATTCATCTTATACTGACTTCTGCCGTCATTAAACGAACCGCTGTATTCTGCGGTATTTGTATATTCTTCTGCTTTAATATCAGCCAAGGCTCGCTCTGAAAGTGACTTTGCTTTCTTGATATTTTCAACAAGAGTAGTGAAGTCGGTAGTGCTTACCTCTTCAATTGTACTTATCATAGAATCGAAGTAGCCTTCTTTGTAGCCGTAGTTATACTGTGCTCCATCTGTTTCAATAAAATGCAGTGCATCTGTTGGGAAAAGATAATCTTTTCCGCTTTCAAACTCGGCTGTATATGTAGGCCAGAAGCAAAGGAAGTTGACATATTCATACATATTATAAACATCACTGATAACATCTGTAGAAGCGAGCTGCTGCCACAGCTTCATCTTGTCTGACATTTCGCTTGTATCGACCTCAGTATATGTTGCATCTGTTATTCTGTAGCCATATTCATAGCCGTACTCATCGGTATAGTCACCGAATTCAAGAGTTCCTGTAACCTTAATGGCTCTGTCGGTAAACTCAAATGAGTCACCGTTTTTAGCATAAACCGCCATTGTATTTGAAAGTTGTGTTGTGTTAGGCACACAGAAAGGACAACTCTGATAAGGCAGATTCATCAGATACATAAAGCTACCATTGATAGGCGAAAGAGTTGACATATAGCCGATAATATTTACCTGCTGACCATCAAGCTTTTGCATTTGTTCAATACTGTTTGCCTGTGAGAAGCTTAAGGTATTGCCGACAATATCATCGCTACCGTTATTATTGCCACAAGAAGCAAAAGCAAACAATGTTAAGCAAGCTATAAGAATAATTGAGATTACTTTTTTCATTGTGAAATACCGTCCTTTTTAGACATATTTACCGTACAGATGACGGTAGGAAGTACACTGATTACAAAGACTACTGCCATTATTATCAGCTCAACAGGATATATTTTTGCTGTATCAAGAACAATGCCCATTGAAGCTACATAACCACCCATAAGCACAAGGCAAAGCCTTGAACAAGCAAAGGCAAGTATAGTTGAGATAAGACCGATGATACCATTCTGAATAATATAGACAAGATTAATCTTGTTCATACCAATACCGATAAGTCGCATAAGTGCAATTTCTTTTTTTGAGTCATACATATTGAGAAGTGTGATAACCGAAATGATAAAGATATTCATTATGAGGATTATGATACATAATATGTAAACTATTGTTGTGCTCATATCAACATTTTCAAGAACTTCTCTGAGAACCTCAGAGGGATTTATAACAAGAAGCTTTGAGTTTTCACCGTACTCTGCCGAAAGTTGACTGTAAGCGTTGAAGCTTTTACTCTTAACAAGAATTGCACATACATCACCGTGATGCTCGTGGTTTTCCTCTTCATGCTCATCGTGTTCTTCTTCGCTGTGGTCGTGGGTTGCCCACACAGTTTCAAGAGGTGTAAAAATAACATTGTCATAGGATGTTTTGGTTTCTTTCAGTATACCTACAACCGTAAGAGGTGTGCTTTCGTGAGCGTGTCCCTCGCCTGTAAGTCCGTGTGAAGTAATAAGCTCAGAGTCTATAGAGAGTGAGTATTTTTCTGCAACAGCTGCACCAACAACACATTGGAATTTTTCAGTGAACATCTCACCTTCAGCTACTGCTTTACCCTCAAGAAAATCGGGTGTTGTACCGACAATTTTAGCCGCATTGTATGAATCGCCCATAGTAAAGGGTACAACCTTGTTTACACGCATATCCTTTTGGAGCTTTTCAACGTATTCATAGGAAATTGTGCCGAGAGGCTTTTCCGTAAAGAACATTGTGTTCATAGCAAGCTGAGTTGATGAGCCCGACGGACCGATAATCATATCGTAGTAGCCTGCAGTGGTCTTGAATCCGCTGTCAACCTGCTGAGCCACATTATATGCAAGTAGACCTACACAGGCAGAAATAACAATGGAAATAACAACGAGAACTATCTTGGCTTTTTTGATAGCCATATTTTTAAACGCAAACTTAAACATCTCTTCTGCCTCCTGTCATTTTATTCATATCAACAGTGCAGTCGAAATATTTGCCCAGTCTTTCATCGTGTGTTACAGCAATAAGAGTCTTACCCTTTGATATTTCAACAAGCTGTTTGATAACAGCCTCACCGATAGAAAAATTAAGGTTACCCGTAGGCTCATCGGCAAGGATGATTTCAGGCTTTTTTACAATAGCTCTTGCAATAGCCACTCTCTGCTTTTCGCCACCCGAAAGATGCTTAACCTTTTTGTTTTTCTTATCAAGCATTTCAAGAGAATCAAGCACATTATCAATATCTGATATATCCACTTTTTCAAGTCGGAGTATGCCGATATTATCCATAACCGTCATTTCATCAATAAGCTTGAAGTCCTGAAAAATATAGCCGATTTTTTCAATTCTGAATTTATCCTTCTGCTTCTGACTTTTCTTAGTCATATCCTCACCGGCAATTTCAATGGTGCCTTTTTCAGGAGAGAGGATACCTGCTATCATATTAAGAAGTGTTGACTTGCCGCAGCCGGAAGCACCTAAAAGCATATAGCTTTTACCTTTTTCAAAAGTAATATCGTTATAGTCAATAGCTGTTTCATTAGGAAACTGCTTTGACACATCTGTAATTTTAATCATTTTTATCCACCTTTTATTTTAATTTGGGTATGAAAAAACAAGCCTGCCAATGCAGATAAGACGTGCAGAAAAACACGCCTGAAAAGACACATATAAAAATGTGCCAATACATTAACAAAGCCTGTAAAAGGTAGATATTAAGCTGTAATTTTTATTTTATTAGCAACAAGGTTGAGCTTTCTCTTTTCTGTGTTGACAAACAAGGACATAATTACTGCATTGTGCGAAACAAGAACAATAGCATTTCCGCACAACAAACATAAAAGTATAGATTTCAGCAATTCTCTTTGCAGTGCAATATCACGGCAAATCTGACAATTTTCGCCTATACAGTTATGCTCAGTATTATGCTCAATCAGACAAACCGAAAGGAGAATGCTTGTACAAAGCATAAGACAAACAATAAGCTTAAGTTGCTTTTTCATACATTTTCCTCCTCGCTGTTTGATATGATAATTATATCGCGTTGAATTGGCTTTGTCAATATTAATAAGACACCATTTACCCCATTCTTAAAGCACCGCAGAATATCATTAAACTCCATAACAAGCATTTCAGGTTTAAATACACCCTGATGTAAAATCTTGATTTTCTTTGTGTTTTATACTATAATCAACGAAACTGTTATCCGGAGATTAAAAGATATGACTATGCCATTTTTTATTGAAAAGTATGTAAAGCAGATTAAAGCTATGAACCCGAAATATGATAAGCCTTGTGAAGTCAGTAAGCTTGATCCCATCACCTTTACAGATTCAGAAAAAGTAAAGCTCTCTTTCGTCGCCCTTGCTGACACCCACCTGCCTGACCGCAATATTGCAGAGAAAAATCTTGAAAACATCTTTACTGACATTTCCCTTTCCAAAGAAAAAATTGATGCCCTCATTCTTGCAGGAGATATTGCCGACTACGGGTTCGCTGAAGAATACAGAAGATTTTTCAGAGTTTTCACCAGGCATAAAAATGAGCTTAAGCTATTAATCACAATGGGCAACCACGATGTACGGCTTTTTTATAAAACCGCACTTTATAATATAACCAACGGTATTGAAGAGCTGCTCGGTACAGATCTAAACGGTAAGCCCTATTACAGCTACAGTGTAAACGGTTACAAATTTATTGTTCTTGCCACAGAAAAGCCCTATCTTTTAGAGGCTTACATTTCTCCTGAACAGATTGAATTTCTCAAAAAAGAGTTAGAAGAAGCTTCAGCAGAAAACAAGCCTTGCTTTGTAATCTGCCATCAGCCTTTTGATAACACCCACGGTCTACCGAAGGTGTGCAAAAACGGCAGTATAGGCAAACAGAACAATCAGGTGAGAGCTGTTCTTGAAAAGCATAAAAACATATTTTTCCTGAACGGACATCTTCACAGCGGTATATGTGATTATGTTGAAAGCATCATAAATAAAGAAAACAATGTTATTTCAATAAATCTCCCAAGCTACCGAAAGGAAAATAATTTCGGCTCTATTCCCTCAGGTGCAGGATACATCTGCGAGGTTTACGAGGATAAGGTTATCTTCAAAGCAAGAAGCCTTCTTACCGGCGGATACATAAAGGGACATAATACATATTTTGAATATCCGCTTATTTTCTGAATTCAATAAAAAAGGAGTGTCACCTGACACTCCTTTCATTTTTACACATCTGCCTTCCATAGACCGTGAAGGTTGCAGTAAGCAAAAACTGCAACGGGCTTTTCATCGCAAAGTGCGAAGCTTACTTCAGGAGCCTTACCTACCTCAAGGCACTTGCGCTGACCACCCTTGTCAGTCTGAAGATATACCCAGAGAATGCTGTGTTCCTCTACCATAGGATGCTCAACCGAACCGATTTTCACCTTTACGATGTCACCGTCAACACTTACTACAGGAATATGCTTTTCATGGCTTGCTTCAACAACGCCTGCTTCAAGCTTTGTCATTTTCTGTCCGCAGCACATCATAGGCACACCTGCATCGTTGATCATTCCGATAAGATTACCGCAATGCTCACAGATATAAAACTTATTGTTGTTACACATAATAAACACCTCCGCATTTTATTTTGCAACTTTATTATAACATTAATACATAAATACTGCAAGATATTTTTTATTGAACTAAAAAGAAAAACAGTGTATAATTAAACTAAATTATTATAAGGATGTGATATCCGTGAACAAAAGGCTTTTTCTTCAGGCACTCATAAAATTTATTTGCGGCATTCTTCTTGTAGGACTGCTTGTGTTTCTTCCTGCCGGAACACTCAGCTTTTTCGGTGGATGGCTGTTTATGGGCACCTTATTTATTCCGATTTTCCTTGCAGGAATTGTAATGATGATAAAAAGTCCCGACCTTCTCAGAAAGCGACTTAATGCAAAGGAGAAGGAAAAAGAGCAGGATCTTGTTGTAAAGCTCAGCGGTCTTATGTTCATTTCAGGATTTGTTGTTGCAGGTCTTGATTTTCGTTTTGGCTGGCTACCTCTTCCAAAGAGAGTTTCAATCGGTGCTGCTGTAATTTTTCTTCTCTCCTACCTTATTTATGCTGAGGTTATGAGAGAAAACGCCTATCTTTCCCGTACAATTGAGGTGCAGGAAGGTCAGAAAGTTGTCGACACAGGCCTTTACGGCATAGTAAGACACCCGATGTACAGTGCAACTCTGCTGTTATTTCTTGCTATTCCTCTGATTCTCGGCTCACTTTATTCTTTTTTAATTTTCCTCTGCTATCCTCTTATTATCGCAAAGAGAATCAGAAATGAGGAAGAGCTTCTTGAAAAGGAGCTTGAGGGATACAGCGAATATAAAAGCAAGGTAAAATATCGACTTATACCCTTTATATGGTAAACTAAAATGAGGAGCTTAATATGAAAAAAGTTTTCGTTGTTTCAAAAACCCATCTTGATTTAGGCTTTACAGATTATGCCGAAAATATCAGAAGGCAGTACATTGATAAATTCATTCCCGAGGCAATTGACCTTGCAGAAAAGGTTAACAAAAACGGAAAGAAGTATTTCATCTGGACAACAGGCTCCTGGATTTTAAAGGAAGCTCTTCTTGACAGAAATCAGAGTGAAAAGCTGAAAAAAGCAATTAAAGACGGTAATATTGTGCCGCACGCTATGCCCTTTACAACCCACACAGAAATTCTTGATTATGACTCACTCGACTACGGACTTTCAATGGTTGACGAGCTTGATAAAATCAGGGGCAGAAAAACCGTTGCAGCAAAAATGACCGATGTTCCCGGTCACACAAAATCTCTCGTACCTCTTCTTCACAAGCACGGAATAAAGCTTTTACACATCGGTGTCAACGGCGCTTCAGCCCTTGTTGATGTACCTCCATGCTTCTTATGGAAAAACGGCGACAGCGAGGTTGTTGTAATTTATTCCGGTGCTTACGGCGGTGCTTTTAAAAGCGACCTTGTCGACGAAATTCTTTACTTTGACCACACCCTTGATAATCACGGCGCTCCGTCACCCGAAAAGGTTCTTTCCCATTTTGACGACATACAGAAGGAATATCCCGATTATGAAATCACTGCAGGCACAATTGATGATTTTGCAGATATTATCTGGGAGGTGCGTGAAAAGCTTCCTGTTTTTGAAGGCGAAATGGGTGACACCTGGATTCACGGCAGTGCAACCGACCCATACAAATCTGCGGCACTGAAAACTCTTATCTCTCTTAAAAATCAATGGCTCTCCGACGGCAGCCTTGACAGAAATTCTGAGGAATACAAAAGCTTCACCGATGCTATTCTTACTATCGGTGAGCATACCAACGGAATGGACTCAAAGACCTATTTTTCAGATTATGGTCACTACCTTAAGAAGGATTTTCTCAAAGCAAGAAAAAAGAATAAGGTTTCTTTTACCCATCTTTTTTCTGACCTACCTCAGAGCATTCTTCCTCTTGTCAGCCTTTTTGACGGCAGAAGAAAAAGGGGCTATTACAGTGTAATTGAAAAAAGCTGGCTCGAGCAAAGAGGATACTTATGCAAGGCTCTTGATGCCCTCAGTAACGAACACAAGGAAATAGCCGAAAACGCCCTTGCTGAGCTTTTTCCTTATATACCCGATAATTTCACCGCAAACGACAAAAAGAGCATAAGAAGCGGAGATTTCACTCTCACAATCAACGACAACGGCGGCATCGGTTCACTGACTTATAAAAACAAAAGCATCCTTCGTGACAACAATGAAGCGCTCGTGACCTACAGAAGCTTTTCAGGTAAGGATTACGACTTCTGGCTAAACAACTATTCAAGAGACCTTCACGAAACAGCATTATGGGCACTGGGAGATTTTGCAAGACCAAACATCAAGCGCCTTGAGGGAAAATATCCAACGGGCAGGTTTGATTACAGAATAGAAAAAATTTTCGCAGAGGATAACGAGATAAAAATGGATTTAATCTGCGACAGAACGCTTTCAGATGAGCTTGGCGCACCTGAATTTATTCAGGTGAAGCTTACTCTTACAGAAAAAGGGCTTCACTTTGACCTTAGCTGGTTCGGAAAGGATGCAAACAGACTCACTGAAGCAATTTACCTTAACCTTTTCCCAGACACCGACAGTGTTGACCTTATAAAGCTCGGGCTTCCTGTAAAGCCTCAGGAGGTTGCACTTAACGGCAGCAGAAATCTTCACGCAGTTGAAGCCGTTGAATGGGATAGCTGCAGAATAAAAAATCTCCACTCTCCTCTTGTTTCATTTGGCAGAGGCAAAATTCTTGAGTTTGACAACAAGCTCGAAAGCATAAGAAAAGACGGCATCAGCTTTGTGCTTTACAATAATGTGTGGGGCACAAACTTCCCTCTGTGGTATGAGGATAATGCAAAATTCTCATTTGAAATTGAAATAAAATAAAGCAAATCAGCTGTAAAAACCGTTTGGTTTTACAGCTGTTTTTTCATTGACACAAATATATCAGAAGACCCGTCAGCCAAAAGCCGACGGGTCCTGATTTAAGCTTATTTACCGAAGCTGAAAAGATTTCTGAAGAATGCTGCAATTTCCTCAAAGAACATTTTGATTCTCTGGAAGAAACTGATTCCACCGTTTCCGGCTACACCGTTTGAACCGATAACATCATTTCCGCTGCCGGGCTCAGTGCCTTCATCACTGAATACGATATCCAGAATGTCAGCAATGAGATTACCAACGGTTTCTTCTTCACGGTCTTCTGAAAGTCCAAGCTCTTCAAGACGTGAAATCCATGCATTGTCAAGATCCTTTTTGCCGCTTACTGCGTTGTCTGCTGCTATATCAGCGCCATAGAATACATAGTAAACTGTTGCAAGAGCGCTATCCATACCGAGATGTGTGTTTACTGTGCAATCTGCAATTGCTTCAAGCACTGCACGGATATACTTTTCAGCGTTCTTATCCATATCCAGATACTGCTTAAGAAGAGAAATTGCAACCTCTCTGTTATCCGCAGTCATAAGGAAGGTGATAACAAGTCTGAGTGTAATTGTTACCATATCAGCCTTTGAAGCCTCTGATTCGTAAACCATTCTGTATGCAGTCTTGCCGTTTGCTGAAGTATAGCTTATAAGCTTACCTGTTGTAAGCTCTGCAATTGCATTGGCATTGATTGCTGTAAATGAAAGACCTGTGTTTTCTTCAATAAGGTCAATCATAAGCTTAAAGAGACTTTCAAATGTAACTTCGTCAAGTCTGATATTGATAAGCTCGTAAAGATCAACTTCAACAAGGGGCTTCATTGCATCAAGAAGTGTGTATACTGCATTAAGAGCATTCTTGAAGCATGTATCAAGTCCGCCTGAGTTAATGAAATAAATCACATTGGGAAGAAGGTCAAGAATCTTATCTGCAGGTGCAGTCATAATATCATCAACTCTGTCAAAGAGAGGATTGAGAATTGATGTAATAAGAGCGTTCTTGTCGCCTGCAACTGCATTGTAGTAAGCATCGGGAGTAATTACACCCTTGCAATCAAGAGCTTCAAGAAGAGGAATCACACCGTAAGCATAACCTTCTGCGCCGAGAATTGTTACAAGGTCATTTTTGCTTTCATCAACAAAGAAGCTGAAGTTTTTGTTGCAGAGAGCCCATTCAAGAACGGGATAAGCCGGTTCAAGAATTTCGCAAATCACCTTTGTGAACATTGCTCTGTCATTATCAAAAGCAGGAACCTTATAATATTCCCAGACTGAGAAATCTACACCGAGAGATGTTTTAATAAGCTCTGCAATATGCTTACCGCCATCAAGCTTATAAATTTCGTTCACCGCGTCAAGAAGCACATCAAGAATTGCCTGGGCATTTTTGCTGTTGTAAAGTGAACCGTTAACCACAGCACCCAATACATCCTTGAGAGTATTGAGATTCTGTCCGTTCATCTTGATACCGAGAAGATAGATAATGTTGTTGATGAATGTTTCTATATTATCTGCAATATACTGAGCCATTTCCTCGGTGTAACGCGGGCCGTATTCGTGTCCTGCATAAAGCACTGAGGTTTCAATTGCTGAGAACACCTTGTCAGTGTCTGCATATTCTGTCCAGAGATAATTGATATCCTTCATTTCGCTCTGTTCAAGGTTAAGAAGATTAAGCACAAGGCTGAAAGCTTCTTCGCCGAGAAGCTCGCGGAGATATTCTTCGTTGCCTTCAAGCTTTACAACCTGAAGCATAACAGTGAGAATAAGGGTTATCATATCCTTTCTGCCTTCGCCTTCAGTGTATGTCATTCTGTAAGCATAATCACCGCTCATTGAAGGATATGTCTTGATTGTGCCGATTGCAAGTAAGCCGAACACATCCTTTACAGGAGTAAGGTCAAGACCTGTTTCTTCTTCAACCAGACCGATAATATCAACAAATGAAAGCTTTGAAATATCAATACCGAAGAGATTGTTGATATCAATTTCTTCACCGAGGCCTTCAATAGATTCTGCAAAAGCGTAAAGTGCGCTGAGTGCATTATAAACGCTGTTTGTAAGACCGTCTGCATTGAGGAAGTAAATTATGTTAGGAAGAGCCTCAAGAAGCTCATCAGCATCGCTGAGAAGCTCGTCAAGTCTTGCAAAAATCATTTTAAGAACAAGCTCAACAAAGTCTTCCTCGTCACCTGCAGGAATGTTTTCACAGCCGAGTGCTTCGAGAATAGGAACAATACCCTTCTTATAGCCTTCAGCACCCTTGATTGTAACAATGTCATTATATACATAGTTACCGTTTTCATCTTTCTCGGTACCGGTGAAGAATCTGAAATCTTCACCGCGGAAAATCCAGTCAACAAGACCGGGTACAGTGCCGAGCATATCTGAAAGTGCATCTGCAAATTCTTCTGCAGTGTCAATACCTTCAGGTGCTGTGTATTCTGTAAGAGCCTTAAGGTCTACATCGAGAACTACATTTGCTGCCTCAAAAAGCTTATCGTCAAACTCTGTGAACACCTTCTTGATTGAATCAGCAAGCTCCTGAACAGTTTCTGTTGAGTAAATATTAAGAAGTCCGCTTACCAGGTCTGACAAATCCTGAACGCCCATTGCTTTGAAAATGTCACCAAGCACTGCGTCAAGGTTTTCGTCAATATAAGCTGCACTTTCCTTTGTCCAGTCATTAGGATAGGTCAGTGCTTCGAGTGTTGGAACAATGTTTACACCTGTATCAAAATCGTCCTGAGTAAAATCGTGGCCTTCACCGAAGAAGTACATCCAGTTAATAGGCTTTGTTGTGGGCTCAACACCGTTGAAGAAATTAAGAAGTGCTGCTGAGAAGTTTTCAGCCTGAAGAAGCTTATCAAAGGCTGCAGCGTTTTCTTCATCCTCAAGAAGCTCAAGGAGAAGGCTGATTATAACTGTAATCATATCAGCTCTGTCAAATACACCTTCAGTGTATGCACCCTTGCGGCCTGCGCCTACAAATGCACTTGCTGAATCGTAATCCACACCGATAACCTTGCAAAGGTCATAGATTACTGTTTCAGCCTTATCCATCTTGATGCCTGACATTTTTTCAACCATACCCAGAAGGAATGAAAGGCCCATATCGTTGATATCAATTTCAAGAGCGCTGAGGTCAAGCATTTCGTTGAGGTCGATATCGTAAAGAGGACGGATAGTGTCAAGAATTACATATACAGGATGAAGAATATTTCTCACACCTGTTGTAAGAGCATCGCTTGCGGCATAGTAAATTACACCGGGAAGAATTTCAAGAAGCTTGTTAATGGGATCAACTGCAATTTCATCAAGCTTATCTGTTATTGACTTGATTATTGCTCTTACACCCTCTTCTGCATTAGCGCTGTTGTAGCTGCCTTCAATAAGTTCACAGCCGAGAGCCTCGAGAAGAGGAATAATTGCTGTATCGTAACCGTTATTACCGTAGAAGGTTACAAGGTCTTTATTGTTTACATCCTTGAAAAGAGTAAGGTTTTCATTGAAGAAAATTACGCCGTAAAGAGGCTCAAGCTCTGAAAGCATTGTAAGAATTGCTTCTATAAAACCGTCACGGTCGCCGTCTTCAAAGCCCCAGCTGTAATCGTCTGCAAGTTCAGCATACTGATTGAATACAGTAAGGTCTATTCCGATTTCTTTCTCAATTATATCAAGTGCCTTCTGAGGAAGAATACCTGAAACGCCTGCAACAGCTCTTGCAAGGTCTGTAAGTGTTTTGTTTGTGAAGAGTGAGTTTATAAGCTTGGTAATTTCTGCACCGATGTCAAGGTCGCTTTCAGCCATTTCCATAATTACTGCAACAAGCTCATCAAGGTTTGCGTCAACATAATCAGCTGTTTCCTTTGTCCAGTTGTTGCTATAGCTGAGGTAAACCTCATTTGCAGGTGTAAGTCCTTCAACTGTGCCGCCTACAGTGCCGTTATACCAGTTGTAATTTTCAAGAGCATATTTCTGCTGATTGAGAAGCTCAATGGTTGCGGCAATTGCCATATCGGGATTAGTATAAATATTTTCAATAAGAGTTTCAACCTCGGGAGTAAGAGCACTTGAGCCGTCTTCAGTTGGCATAAATGCATTAAGCAGCTCTTCAACAAAGGCTTTATCACCAAGACAAGAAGCAAGATAATAAAGGAATTCTACAAAAACATCTGCCTTATCAGCTTCAAGGTTTGTTCTCTTACCTGAGTGACGGAGAGTTGAAGCGTTGGTGTTGAGCTTTGCGTGTCTTATAAACTTACCTGAGTTAAGGATAGGAAGCTTATCAAAGTCAATACCGGGAAGCATTGAGCCGAGAATATACTTAAGAGTTGAGGAGAAGTTTGAAATGTCGAAATCAAGAGGAAGTGTGCTCTTTGTGAGGAAGGTGTTGAACTTAACGTCAATAGGAGCTCTGTCAATAACCTTGATGCCGAGAATTGAGTCGTCAACTGTGTAGTAAATTCGGATATTGAGAAGGTCGATAAGGTCAAAGAGCTTATCGAAGGGAATTGAGTAAGCAAGATTAGGTAGAATTGAAGCAATTGTTTCAACGGGAGCCTTTGCAAGCTTTACTTCAATAAGGTTAATGATAGGATTAAAGATTGCGTCTACAAACTGTCTTGAGGTTGTGTAATTCTTAACTGTACTATAGCTCTGGATACCTGAACAACCAAAAGCTTCGAGAATGGGTACAACAACGTCTGAATAACCTGCGCATCCGTCTGCGTTAAGCACAAGGTCACCGTTAAGAGAAAATGTCATTCCAAGGTAAGTCTTACTTGCTGAACCAGCCTTTGTTGCAGAAAGAGCCATATCGTCTCTGTCAGCAAGAAGAACTCTTACAAGGGGAAGGATTGCATCAAAGGATTCAGCCATAGCACCGAGGAACTTGTTCTTCTTTGCTGTAAGGTAAGCTGAAGTCGATGAATAATTTTCAGGCTTGATTGAGTCGATACCCCAGTCAAGAGTAAGGTTGCCTTCTGCATTGCGAAGTGCTGTCCATGATGAAGCCTTTGAAAGCTGTGTCTTTGCTGTGCCGTAGCCTGATGCGATAAAATCGTCTACCTGGTTAGGATAAATACCAATACCGGTTTTATTGATAATTTCTGTAAGCGAGTTGTAGCTGATATTTACTGTATCAATACCCCAGATGCCTGTGTCGTATGTTTTCGGAAGACCTCTGTAAACATCTTCAAGAGTTGAAGCAAGAGCAGGGTAAACGATGTTCATAAGCATATTTACGAAATCGTTGGTATAGAACACCTGAGCCATTGATTCCTTGATAAAGTCGCTGAGAAGAATATCTCTGTCGGGATCCTGGTCGATATCAACAAGCTCTGTAAAGTCGTTACTTACGAGGAAAGCGTCAAGCTTCTTGATTGTGTCAAGAACTTTCTGCTCTGTTACATCGTAGTTTTCGCCTGTCTTTCTTGCAAGGTCGTCTTCCCACGGCTCACGGGTAAGGAACACACCCTTTGAATTGTGAAGGTGATTCTGTGTAAAGCCTGAAAGTCCGTTGCCTGCAACAAAGCTGTTATACTGATTAAGAAGAGTACTGAGTCTGTTATAGTCCGCTCTGAGCTTTGAAGAGATAATTGAAGAATTGTTGTTATTGATAAATGTCCAGATGTTTCTTTCAACTCTGTCAACAGCTTCCTTAACTGCTACAAAGTTATCAAGAGTGATTTTGCCGAATGCGTCGTAATAGCCGACTGCAGTGTTAACCTCTGAGGTAAGTCTTGCAAGGATAACATCATAAAGTCTTGCGATATAATCGTCAATAATGTAACCGAGAGCATTTTCACCTTCGCCGAAGATAAGCTTCATTGTGTCAGCGCCGATAAGCCCTGTATACTTATTATACATAGTATTATAAGCTGACTTCTTTGAGGTTGCATTGGGAATATTGGGGATAGTTGCTGCAACACCTGAGTTTATAATCTGCTCTGTGGTGTAAGCAGTAAGATCTTTATAAATAAGAGGAAGGAACCATGCATAGAATGATTCGTACTGACCTTCAGCATCTCTCTTATCCCATTCCCACTTAAGCTCTGATCTGAAGGTATAAACATAAGCTGTACCTTCTGTGAATACTGCAGCAACGTTTTCAGCCTGGAAGCCTTCAAGAGCATTTGTATAACCAAGCATTACATCATAATATGTCCAGAGTGTCAGATTTTCGTTAATGTAATTACCTTCTGCATCTGTATCGATTTTTGCAATAGCGTCCGCGTCTGGATACTGAGTGCGAAGAGCATCAACTGCATTTTTGATTTCTCTTATCTTGTAAAGCTCAATATCATCAAGAAGCTTAGCTATAAACGCTGTTGCATTGGGAAGTGAGAAGCCGTCATAACCATCATAGTTAGCTGCAACATAGTCAATGATATCCTGCTTATCTGAAAGGAAATCAAGGTTGGGCTTCTGTGCTGTATAAATGCTTTCCATTTCAGCAAGGTTATTTACATCATAGCCTGCCTGCATAGCACCGTTAAGAGCAACGATAGCGGGCTTTGCGTTGATTACCTTCTGAGCATAAACACAGTTAGCAATAAATGTATCGATTTCACTTATAGGGAAGAAGTGATTCTTAACGTTTGCACTGTATGAATTGAGCTTAGGATAATTAGTATTGTTATTTGTAATAATTGTTGCAATTTCTGTTGCGCTGAGCTCACAAAGTTCTTTAAGTGAGGTCTTATAAAGATTATTCTTCATAAAGTGATTGTTGAAATCATTGAAATCTTTATAAGCCTGGGTGTTGCTGCTATTTACCTTTCTTCCGGGAGCACCTGACAGTACATGCCATGAGCTTGTTGACCAGTACCAGATTCTTCTTGTATTGGTCCAGTCGTATTTTTCAGCTTTTGTCTTATAACCATTTGCCACCTTATGATTATAGGAGTATGTGACACTCAAAAGGATAGTTGACTCAATATCAGCAACTGATTCACAAGCAAGGAGATACTTTTCAAGGTTAGCTGTTACTGTTGTTGAAAAGTTTTTAGCTGCTGTTACCGAGTAAGAAAGATTGCTTGTGTCAAAATCAGGCCAACCCCATACAGTATAATTACCTGTTTTCTTGTTGGTGTTATACTTTGAGTCATCCTGAACACCGCTGACAGGCATAAGTGAATCAATAAGCCCTGCGTGAGCTGAGCCTGCTGCACTTGTTGCGTTGTCGTTAAGGTTAACAGTAGTATTGTTGTTGTAGGTTGTCAGCGAGTGGCTGTTGTAGCTGCCGCCAAGAGAGCCTGAGCTTGTACTGTACTTTGATTTTGCGTAATAGTACAAATACTCTGCCGCTTTAAGAGTTGAGCCGTTACCGTTGGTTAAAACCTTTCCGTCGGTGATCGCGTCAAATGCAGCTTTAAGCTCTGCATTTGTAGGATTTGTTGCAGAAGCATGAGCTTCAATAGGACTGAAGCATACGCTTACGCAGCTGACGAGCATGATTACCGATAAAATCACGCTAAGAGTCTTCTTACATAGTTTCATATTAATTACCTCCATTTTTATCAAATGCAAAAATGAACATTTGATTAAAATTTATAACTGTATATTAACACTTTTTAAAATAATATTAATTCTTTTTGCGAATATAACGTTATTTTTGTGCAACATTTTACTTTAAACTATTGAATATTTACTGTTTTAGAGATATAATCGAAGCATATTACTAAAGAATCGAAGGAGAATTTACTATGGAATATTCAGCAAACGCAGAAAACCTTAAAACAACTACCGCTGACTGTACAGAATTCATTACAAGCGGTATTACAAACATCTGTAACACATACGGTCCCCGTCCTTGCGGCAGCGACAGCGAAAAGAACGCTCAGGAGCAGATGATGAAGGAGCTTGAACCCTACTGCGACAGCGTAGTTCGTGAAACCTTTAAGGTTAATCCCAAGGCATTTATGTCCTTCGTGCCTCACGCAGGTGCTTGTCTTATGGGTGCAACTGCAATTAATACAGCTGCTGCCTTCAAAAAGATTTCAAAGAAGGCTGCACTTGGCTCAGCAGCACTTATGGGTGGTGCTCTTGCAGGTATCGTTGGTGAATTCCTTCTTTACAAAAAGATGTACGATCCTCTTTTCAAGGAAGAAACCTCAGGTAATGTTATTGCCGTAAGAAAAGCAACGGGCGAAACCAAGCGCAGAATTATCATTTCAGGTCACAGCGACTCAGCTCCCGAATGGACTTATACATATAAGCTTGGCTCACACGGTGTAATTGCTGTTGCTGGCTATGCAATTGCAGGTCTCGCTTACACAGCAGCTACAACAGGCGCTATTCTCAAGGGCAAGGCTCCCAAGAAGATGGCTCTCGGTCAGCTTGCTTTCCTTCCTGCTTATGCCGGTCTTTTCAAATTCGTTGACCACAACAACTACGTTGACGGTGCAAACGACGACCTTACAGGCTGCTACATTTCATCAGCAGTTATGAAGTATCTCAGCGACAACGATATCCGTTTTGAAAACACTGAGGTTGTTGCAATTCTCACTGGCGGTGAGGAATGCGGTCTTCGTGGCTCAAAGGCATACTTTGAGGCTCATCCCGAGCTTAAGAATGACGGTGTTGAAACAATCTTCATCGGTCTTGATACAGTTCGTGACGAAGAATTTATGATGATTTACGAAAAAGATATGACCGGTATGGTACAGAACGACAAGGATGTATGTGCACTTCTCAAGAATGCCGCTGCAAAGCAGGGCAAGGATGTTCCCGTTGGTGCAATTCCTCTCGGTTCAACCGATGCTGCTGCAGCTTCACAGGCAGGCATCAAGGCTGCTTCAATGGTTGCTATGGATCCCGCACCTGCACAGTACTATCACACCCGTCTTGACAAGGCTGAAATTCTTGTTCCCGAAACAATCGACAAGGTGCTGAACATTGTGCTTCAGGCAGTTTGTGACTTTGACGAAAACGGAATCTGATCTAAATAGTTTTACCCCGTGTTCAGATGAACACGGGGTTGTTTCTTTTATATAGAGATTATTCAGCTTCGTTCAGATACTCCTCAGCAAAATGAACTGCAACCGCACCGTCAGACACAGCAGTTACTACCTGACGAAGAGCCTTTGTGCGCACATCACCTGCGGCAAAAACACCTTCAATGCTTGTTCTTGTGGTTTCATCAGCAATAATGTAGCCGTTTCCGTCAAGGTCTATATTGCCCTTAAGAAACTCTGTTGCAGGGTCTCTGCCGATGCTTACAAACACACCGTCACACATAATATCTGTCACTTCATCAGTTACGGTATTCTTAATTTTCACACCTGCAACTCTCAGCTCGGTAATAAATTCTTCAACCGTGCTGTTCCAGAGAAATTCTACATTCTCTGCCTTTATAAGTGGCTCGTGATAGATTTTTGTGGCTCTGAGTGTGTCTCTTCTGTGCACAAGATAAACCTTCTTGGCAAGTCGTGAAAGGTAAAGCGCATCTGCTGCTGCAGAGTTGCCGCCACCCACAACCACAACGGTTTTGTTTCTGTAGAAATTGCCGTCACAGTGAGCACAGTAGTGAACTCCTCTGCCGATAAGATTCTTCTCATTGGGTACACCAAGCTCTCTCGACTTAGCTCCCGAAGCGATAATGACCGTCTTTGCTAAAATCTCACCCGAAGAAGTGGTGAGCTTTTTTATTTTATCTGAAAAGTCAACATCAGTGATTTCACCGTAAATTGTTGTAATACCGAAGCGTTCAGCACTCTTGTGCATTTTCATCCCCAGAGTGAAGCCGTCAACACCCTCTTCAAAGCCGGGATAATTGTCAATATCACCTGTAAGTGCCATCTGACCACCGGGAGCATACTTTTCTATAACTGCAGTGTCAAGTCCTGCCCTTGAAGCATAAAGTGCCGCTGAGCAACCTGCAGGACCAGCACCGATAATAACTGTATCATAAACGTGATTCATAACTGCACCTCCGTTATTTTATGACTTAAATATAGCATACATTCTTATATTTTGCAACGGAGATTTTTATATACCACAACACAAAAAATATACCACCCAAAAATCGGATGGTATATCGTAATATTTTAGTGTTCACCATTGAGAATCTTGCCTGCAAGAATTCTGCGGTTTGTTTTGAAGTGGAAATATTCTCTTTTTGGTGTGGTGAAAATTTCTATAGGCTGCTCGTGCTTCTGAAGCTTACTTCTGATTTCAGCTTCAATATTCTTAAGCTCGTAGCCCTTTTCAAGCACAACATAGAGGTAAGGAACAAGATAGCCTTCGTTTTCCTTATCGGGAACGATTACGAAGAAGCAGTCGTCAACGCCCTTAACATCAACAATTTTGTTTTCCATAACAGTTGTGTAAAGGTAACCGCCACCGAAGCGCTTGTTAAGTCCTCTGCCGTAAACAAAGAGCTCACCAAACTGATTCATGCAGCCGTAGTCGCCTGTGTGTACCCACATTTTGCCGTCCTCGTGAAGCTGAAGAGTCTTGTCAGTTTCTTCCTTTGTGCTGTAGCCGATCATGCTTGAAGGACCGCTTGTGCAGATTTCACCGATTTCACCGTAGCTAAGCTCGTTGTGTGTACCGGGTTCAAAAATTGAAATTGTTGTACCTCTCATAGGAATACCGCCGCCGCAGTTTCTGAAGTCTGCGTTGGGCTTGGGATTAGCAACAGTTGAGCCTGCTTCACTGAGACCGTAGCACATTGAGAACACTGCTGATGAGCCGTGGCTTCTGAGGAAATCCTGCATTCTTCTGAGCCACTTGTTGTGCATTGGGTCAGCACCGCCACCGATTACATAAAGATCCTTCATTGAGTAATCCTTGGGAATACGCTTGCTGTTCATAAGAATTTCAGCCATCATAGGCACTGCAATCATCTGATTGGGACTATAGCGTAAAAATTCAAGGTCAATATCCTCTGCTTCGCAGAAGGGGCTGAGCACAAGGTGGTTACCTAATGCAACATTGAAAAGAAGAATTGAGTTAGCAATTGCAACAAGTGCGGGAGGAAGAAGAGTGTGAAGCACCTTCATTGTAAAGCCGAAGCCACCAGGAATAATAAGCTGGCTGAGAACACCGTTCATTGAACGAGCTGAGTGAATAACCTGCTTTGAAGGACCTGTTGAACCGCTTGTGTATGAGCAGTAAAGGTGTCTGTCAGGATTCTTTTCGGGATAAACCTCATCCTTGAGATTTTCACCCTTCTTAAGGAAATCATTCCAATCGAAGGTTCTTTCATCTGAGGGTCTTGATTCGCTGTAAAGCTTTTCAATTGCTTCACTTACATAATCAGGCATTTCTTCCTTGATGCCGTAAGTATAGGGTGAAACGAGAACAAGTGTTTCAAGTTCTGAATCCTTGAAGTAAAGCTCTTCGTCTTCCTTTGTAATGAAATCGTTTGAGAAAACAACTCTTGCCTTTGCATCTCTGATTGCAGCAGCACGCTCCTCAGGCTCACCGTCGTGGCAAACAATTGCAGCACCGATTTTTTCAGCTGCAAGAAGGATGAAGATAAATTCGGGGACTGCTCTGAGAATTACAACAAGCTTGTCATTCTCCTTTACACCTGAAGCGAGAAGTGATTTTGCAATCTTATCTCTCTCAGCAAAGATATCATTGAGAGTAAAGGTCTTGCCGTAAAATTCAATAATTGTTCTGTCGTGGTCGGGGTTATTCTTAAGAATAAAATCTGTAAGGGTTCCTTCATAGGGAACAAAGTTACGAAGCTCTTCCGGATAGAACTGTAACCAGGGCTTTTCAACCGATGCCTTTCTGTTAATCATAATAAAACTCCTATATATTATAATTCCTTTTTATTTTTTCATTTTTACATACTGAGGAATTTTACCACAAGCATAAGATATAATCAAGCAATTTTTAAACTTTCTTTTAATACTTTTCAATTTGTTCATATCTACAATATATTTATCACACAATTAAGCCGTCGGAAGCACTTAAGGCAACCGACGGCTGTTTGAATTATTTTTCACTAAGATTTTTCACAAGATCAACAATAAGCTCTATAATTCTTTTTACAAGCTTTATTACATCTTCAAGAAGACTTGTTTCTTTTTCTTCAGGAAGAGGCTGCAAGGGAACAAGCTTTTCACTGTCTTCCTCAGAAACCTGAAGGAACTGCGGATACTTTTCACTGCTGAAAACATTAAGATCTTCGTAAGCGATTGCATTTATAAGATCATAGTAATCATCGTTTTTCTGGCTATGCTCAAGACCTCTGATAATCCATGTATTAAACGGAAGAGCGCAGGTTGAAGCGTCAACACATCTGTCTACTGAAAGGAAGTTATATTCCGGATATTTTGCCTGCTTGTAATCTACGGGAAGAAGCTCATCTCTCATACTGCAGGTTACACCGAAGGATGAAGATTTAAGACCTACTACTCCGTCACTGCGGAAGTTTCCTTTTTCACTGAGCGGCACTGCCGGTCTGCCGTATTTGCAAATTACATTCACCTTTATACCGTCAGCAATGGACTGCTTGAAAATCTCCTCTGCTTTCACCATTACATTTTCGTGATAATACATAATCCTGTCAATAAGCACTGCATATTCGTGATCATCTGACTTGTAGTTTCTGCCGTAAACATTTTTCAGTGCATCATAAAAATATTCATCCTGAACAAAGGTCCATATTGAAGGAAATGTACCAAAAACATCTCTTACAAAATCAATGAGAGCATCCATAAGAGCCTTTTCAAGCACCGGCTCAAGCCCATAGGTTATAAACGGGTCAAAAATTCCGCTTTTTTTAAGCACGGAAATAATAAGGTCAACATCTTCGTTACCAAGCATTGTGCTGATAAATTGTGCCAAAGCAGTAGGTGTGATTGTAACATCGCCTGAGAAAAGCTGACCCACAAGCTCAACACCGCCAAGAGAAGGTACGCAAAGAACAACAGAGTCGATGTTTTTTCTGTAATCCTTATACTCGTTAAGATAAGCTGCAATAATAGAGCAACCGTAGCTGGAGCCTACAAGCTCAATCTTCTGACTGCCTGAATCCTCCTGCACCCAACCGATGTATTCGTGAAGCTGATGAGCGATATCTACGGGGTCAAGTCTGCTGTCGTAATTGAAGGTATACTTTCCGTCACCGTCGTAATCAAGCCTCATGGGGTCCATTGTTGTGTTTTCCTTTGGAGTAAAGCCATCCTTACCAAGGCTTGCATCACTGAAGGTTTCATACAGCCAATCATAAACACAGCTGCGCAGAATTTCGGGATTTCCGTTTTCAATTGCCTTCAGAGCATAAGTGGGCATATTTTTAAGATTCCCCAGCATTTTGTCCGTATCAAGCGGATAGAAAAGCGATCTCTTTTCAGGGTCGTCCTTATAATATACCTTTTTAGAGCCTAAGCCTGCCACAAAAACCTGAGGCAAATGGTCGTACTCATCCTCTCTCAATGCAGTAGCCGCAAAGGAAAAAGTGCCAAGCACAAGAATAAGGCAAAGTAAAATACTGATTAGCTTTTTCATTATAGCATCTCCTTTTCAAATATATACCAAGCCTATAATACACTTATTTTTCTATTTTTGCAAGTGCTATATATGGCTGATTAATTATAAAAGCAGATTTCAGTTGACCTATAAGGTCAAAAATGATAAAATCATATCATAATAATTAAGGAGAAAACTTATGGACTATAAAATTCACATAGCCTACGGCTTTCATGTAAACTGCTATCACTCCTACAGAGGCGACAGCAACGACAACTTAGGCTTCGGCTCAGATATCCGTATTATCAGAAAAATTCTCGATACCCTTACAGAACTCAACGAAGCAGGCATTCCCGTAAAGGGCACCTGGGACAGCGAAAACTTCTTCTCCCTTGAAAAGATTCTTCCCGAATACGCTCCCGATATTATTGAAAAAATGAAGGAGCGTGTTATTAAATACGGTGATGAGAACATCATTATGGGCTATTCAAACGGTGCTCTCGGTGCTATGAATGAGGATGAATTCACTGCCTCAATTGACCTTGCCGTTACAAACGAGCAGGGTTCAGGGCTCAAAGACCTTTTCGGTGATTTTGAAATGCTTGTGCGCCCTCAGGAGGTTATGTTTACTCCTTCTCAGGTAAGTCTTTATAACAAAACGGGAGTCAAGGCTCTTTGCCTTTACTATTCCTGTGTACCCTTTGATGCCTTCCGCACACTTGTGCCAAAGCTTCCCGATGAGCTTGCCTTCAATCCCCTTACCTATACCTATAAGGGCGAAAGCATGACAATTCTTCCCACCTACAGCAACTCCGATGTTTGCGATATGGGCTGTCTTCGTGCGTGGGTTAAAGAACTCAGAGCAAAACAGGAAAGCGGTGAAATCAAAAACGACCTTCTTATCTTCATAAATATGGATGCTGATGCAATTTTCTGGGAGACTCTTGACATTCCCGTAATCGGCTCTAAGCTTGCAAACACCGACGGCATTCACGGCCTTGTAAAAGAGGTAGCTGACCTGCCTTATGTTGTTTTCGACACACCGGGCAACTACATTAAAACTCACAAGCCCTTAGGTGAAATTAACTTTACTCACGACACAGCTGACGGCAACTTTACCGGCTATGCTTCCTGGTCAGAAAAGCCCTACAACAGAAAAATCTGGACTGCAATTGACCGTGCAAGAGCCTTATCAAAGGTAAATGCAAAACAGGATAAAAATTCACCCTCCTTCAGAGACAGAGTGCTTCTTCTTTCAACAACGCACTTCGGACTTGCAACGCCTGTGCTGAATATTGAACGAGAGAAAAAGGCTGATGCGCTTGCAGAAAGCATTATAAAAAGTGAAAGCGAAGCACTTAAGAAGGTGAAGAAATTCACTCTCCACAACATTAACGGCACAGATTTTGTTTCAGCACAGGTTAAAGTAAACGGTGACATCACCGATGCTTCAGAGGTTATTCTTTCTTCACCCGACCTTAAATCTTACACTGTTATTCCAATGGATGAAAACTGCAGCTCACTTTTCATTATGTGCAAATTCAAAAAGGTTAAAAAGAGCTACACCCTTGATATCAGTAAGGGTGAAAAGAAAGCTGCAGAGCCACTTTCATTTAATGAGATTTCTGCAGGCGACCTTACCCTTAAATTCTTAAAAAACGGCAAGCCCTACAGAGCATACAAGGGTAACAAGAGAATCGGCTCAAGAGATTTTCTTCAGAGCTACATCACCTACGACAAAAAGAGATATGATTTTGAATACACCTCAATAGAGGCTCTTCCCGTTGGCGGAAACGGCTTTGCTATCCGTACAAAGGGTGAAATTCATCTTCCCGGTGAAATCCGTGGCGGCTCATTTACCTACGATTATATCACCACTGATTTTTCAGACGGCATTTTTGTCCGCACTGAGGTAAATTACCCATACACTGCGGAAACCACTTCAATTTCAACAGAAAACTCAGCGCTCGGCAGATACTCCGATATGAAATGGAGCGAGGCTGTACCCTTCCAGCTTACACCTGAATTCAAGGGTGATATAAGTGTGCTCAAGCGTAACTTTATGGACGACATTTCTTCCTTCCGCACTCAGAGCTTCCCCGAATGTGACGAGAAGAACACTAATCTTGACTCCTTCAACCATCAGCTTTCAGCAGGTCTTGTAGGTCTCTTTGACGAAAGCTACACCTTTGCCGTTGCAAATGCACGCCAGGTTTCAGGCTCAATGGCTCACTGTCCTATGCGCCTTGATGAAGACAAAACCGTACATATGAATCCCTTCGGTACATACTTCGGCAAGCAGCGAAATCACTGGAGCAGAGCAAAGGGACAGATCATTGACACCTTTACTCTTATCACTCCTCAGGGCAAGTCACTTGCACCCTCATATAACGGTGTAAGCGAAACCTCACTTACAGGTCTTTATGTCTATGAGACCGAAATGCCCGAAAAGGATATTCTCTCCTTTGCTGACGGTGCAGTTGTAGCCTCACCTGAAAATTCGCTCCTTCAGCCCTTCTATGATGATAATGTACGCTTTGAAAAAGCAAAGGCAGACAACATTGACGAAAGAAAGCTGAGAAGTCCCATTATGACGGGTATTGCAGGCAATATCAAAAACTATGCTGTCAAGGGCTCGAGAGCAATTTTCCACATTCTTAAACAACAAATCAAAGCAAGATAAAAAACTAAGCCACTGCAAAAAGAATGCAGTGGCTTAATTTTAATATTTTTCACACCTTATCAAAAAGGAAATTTTTCATCTCAACAGAAGTAATAATATCACAAAAGAGAAATAAAAGTCAACTGTTTATTCCAATTGTAATAATTTCGAAAGGCTTATATTCTAAAGCATCAGTTTCAGAAATCTCTTCTTCAAGCATATTGAGAAGCTTAACCCTTCTGTCAAGCTTAATAACACCTCTTCTGCCGTCCTGCTCTGAAAGTCGGATAACTGTCATTGTGCCGTCTTCACTTCTTTTTGCACTCTGAAGATAAAGCGGCTCAAAGGTGGGTAGCTTCCATTCTACATCTGCTTTTACAAGAGGTACATTATACTGGAAAGCAAGATTATTAATCTTAGCTGAAACAACATCACCGCCATGAGGCATAATCATATAGCAGAAGCTGTGCTTACCCATATCGGAAACAACGTCAGGTCTGATAGTTGCACGAAGCAACGACAGACTCATTACGTTCTTGTGGAAACCTGCACCGTACTTTCCGTCGTTGATTATTGCAATACCGCCGCCTGTTTCTGACATATCGCACCACTTATGGTGACAGCATTCAAAGCGTGCCTGCTGCCAGGTGGTGTTACGGTGGGTTTCTCTTTCAATAAAGCCGGCTGAGGTATCGCAAAGAGCCTTTCTTGTAAGCACATTACAGCTGAATTCAGCCTTGGCAAGCTTGTGCTTTTCATTCCAGTCAACTATGTTTTCAACCTCAATGCCTCTGCTTTGTCTGAAAAGACGGATGAGCATTGTCCAGGTTGATTTTTCTGTTTTAAGCACAGTCTCAAAGGTAGCGCACTCGCTGTCCTTAGATTTTAACTGAAGCGGTTTTTCGGTTATGATTTCAATCTGCTTATCCTTATAGTTAGGAAGAATATCCCACGCATCGTAGTTACCGGGATTATCGGTGTAAATTTTAAGCTTATTGAAGTCACCGTCAGCCCATTCACGGCCGAGCTCTTTATCGTAAAGTGAAGCAATTGAGCCGTCGGGATTGAACTTAATATTATAGAAAGGTGTTTCTACTATATCATCTAGGGTTATCCACTCACCACCAAAGTCAGGCTTTATGATTTCTCCACCTGAAAGAGCATCAAGACCGGGCACAGTAAAGTATCCCTTCTTGCCGTATCTTTCGTTTTCACCCGTTTCATCTTCTATGAATGTGAGAGCATCACGTCTGAAGTTAAGGGTGTTGAAGTACCTTCCGCCCTCATTTATGATTTCATCAAGGCCTTTTTCAATCTCGGCATAATCCTCCATAGCATCAACATAAACAGGATGAATGTGTGAGCCGGGAAGAATATCGTGGAACTGATTTACGAGGAACTTTTTATAAAGCTCAGTGATTTTATCTCTGTTATCCTCACCACGCATAAGAGAAAGCATTTCAGCGGTGCGGAATTTGAATTCAAGACTTCTGTTAAGCTTTTTAAGGTCGCTCTTTGTGGTGAATGTACCTCTGTGCATTTCAAGGTAAAGCTCACCGTCCCAGGTTTCAAGCTCAGTGTTACCCTTGAGGTTCTTTTCAAGGAATTCTGCACCGGAAACGTGTTCGCACTTAGGCATAACAGAAAGCTTGTTGAAGCGGTGCATCATTTCAATCATTTCTTCGGTACAGCCGCTTCCTCCGTCACCGTAGCCGAACATATTGAGAGTCTGTCCGCCACTGTCTTTATCAATATAAGCCTCCCAGTTTTCCTGAATCTGTGAGGGCATATTCCATGTTATGAAATGTGTGGGCGGCACGCAGGCATAAACCTCACTGCCGTCTATGCCCTTCCAGATAAAGTTATTGTGAGGGAATCTGTTTGTATCATTCCAGGTTGACATCTTGTTAGAAACAAAATAGTCAACACCGCTTTTCTTAAGTATCTGCGGAAGAATCCATGAGTTACCGAAAACATCGGGAAGCCACGCATTATTCACCTTTTTACCGAACATTCTCTTGTAGGTCTGCTGTCCGTAAAGGCACTGACGGATAAGAGACTCAGCAGAGGGTACATTACAGTCAGGCTCAACATACATTGCACCAACAGGCTCAAACTGACCTGCCGCAACCTTTTCCTTAAGTTCTTCAAAAACCTCGGGATAGTACTTTTCAAGAGTTTCATACACGTAAGGCTGTGTATGAGTGTATTTGAAATCGGGATACTTATCCATAAGACGAAGCTGAATAAGTACAGTACGCAGATTTTTCTGCACTGCGTGTATTCTTCTCCAATAATAAGCAACATCAAGGTGGCTGTGAGCAATAAGTGCCACATCACCGTTACCTTTGTAGTTATCGTTAGCATAAATCACTTCGTCAACATATTTCTTTGCTTCATCAATGCCGCAGAGATTTTCCGAGTCAAAGTCAATGAGATTCATTGCATTGTTAAGCTCTTTATTAAGAAAGGCTCTGTAATCCTCGTTGAAAAGCTCACTCTTTGCAATATCTAAAAGCAGCTCGAAATCGTATACCAGATCCTGCACCTTGTGGTTAACGGTGCAGATATACGCACCTTCAAAAATCTGACGGCAGCCGCGCACTGAAAGTGATTCGGGATTTCGTTCATCGTCGGGCTTTGAGCGGTTATAGCCCATCATATCAAAATGAAGGGTTTCCTTGTCGTTGATATAGGGAGAAAGGAGCATTCTCTCTCTGTTGGGATCAACACCGCCAATGTATTTGCCATTTACCTTTACGCAGATTTCTGCTGCAGTTTTAAGTGAAAACCAAAGTTCTTTACCCTGAAGCTCCTCAGGTATATTTACATCTGCCTTGATGAATGCAGTGCCGTCGGGAGTGAAATACATATCGCCCTTTTTAAGTGGTCTGTAGTCCTCACTATAATATTCAAACTGCATTCCGCTTATTTGTCTTGCATCACGGATAAAAAGATTTTCAATCTCCCACTTCGAAGAATATATATGTCTTTTAAGCCAACCAAAACGAAGGTCTGTCCATTCCTCAGGGCGCATTGAGCGTCTTACAACCTTAATATGTGCCATAACGACCTTCCTTTCTTATGTGTCCTGAAAGTAAGGCTTTTTGCGTATTCCGCAAAGCTTTACCTTCATACCTAAATCTTTTTCAATCTGCTCTTCAATCCACGCCTCGCAGCGGTGAAGAATAAGGCATTTTGAACATTCACCTCTGAAAATTACGGTAAGCTCACCATTTTCAAAGGAGACAAATTCAATCCAACCGCCGTCACCCTGAAGCTTAGGCTGAAGAATAGCTTCAACATATGTCTTTATATCCATATATTATCCTCCGATAATTCCGTCAACAATTGCCTTAAGGCCTGCGTGTCTTTCCTTTGCCTTGTCCTTGCTGTCTTCACGCACTGAGTAGTACACCTTGATTTTCGGCTCTGTACCTGAAGGTCTTACTGCAATCCATGAGCCATCCGCCCAGATAAAGCGAAGTACATTTTCCTTGGGAAGGTCACCGATGCCAACGCTGTAGTCAACAACCTCGCTTACTCCCTCAAAAATCTCTTCGCCCTTTTCACGGAAGTATACCATAAGCTCAGCGATTCTTTCAGCACCGTCCTTACCCTTAAGAGTGAAGCTGTCGAGAGAGTCAAGATAGTAGCCGTATTTATCGTAAATTTCATTAAGGCCGTCAATAAGAGTCTTGCCCTGATTTTTATACCATGCAGCCATCTGACAGATAAGCATTGAGGACACAACTGCGTCCTTATCTCTTGCGTGTGTGCCAACAAGATAGCCGTAGGATTCCTCATAGCCGATTACAAATTCCTGCTCACCTGAATCCTCATACTTGTTGATTTTTTCACCGATGTACTTAAAGCCAGTAAGAGTTTCTTCAACCTGAAGACCGAAGGCTCTGCCGATGTTTGCGCCAAGCTCTGAGGTTACAATTGTCTTTACAAGACTGCTCTTTTCTGAAAGGCTTTCCTTTTTCATTGTAAGCACAAAGTTAACAAGAAGTGCGCCGGTCTGATTACCTGTAAAGAGTACATAACCGTCATCGCCCTTAACTGCAATACCCACACGGTCACAGTCAGGGTCAGTACCAAGCACAAGGTCAGCGTCAATTTCCTTTGCCTTTTCTATAGCAATTGTAAGTGCGTCCTTTTCCTCAGGGTTAGGGCTGCGTACGGTTGAGAAGTTTCCGTCAGGCATTTCCTGCTCTTTTACAACGGTAACATTCATTCCTTCAAGCATTCTTCTTACAGGAATATTTCCTGTGCCGTGAAGAGGTGTGTAAACAATTTTAAGGTCGCTTTCTTCCTCATAAAGGCTCTGCTCCTTAACCTTTTTAAGGAACTCTGAAAGCACATCATCACCGATCATTGTGATGTTATCCATACTGTCTGAGAAGGGAATCACGGAGAAGTCAGTAATTTCATTGATGTAGCCGATTGCATTTTTAGCGTCCTCAGTGCAGAACTGACAGCCTCTGTTGTCGTAAACCTTATAGCCGTTGTACTCCTTGGGGTTGTGTGAAGCAGTGAGCATAACACCGCAGGTACAACCTAAAAATGCAGTTGTAAATGAAAGCACCGGTACGGGCACAAGCATTTCATAAAGGAACACCTTAAAGCCGCAAGAAGCAAAAATTCCTGCAGCTACTCTTGCGAAGTAAGCTGAGTTGTTTCGTGAATCGTAAGCAAGGGCAACCTTGATTTCTTCGCCCTCGTGCTTTTTCATAAGATATTTTGCAAGTCCGTATGTAGCCTTACCTACTGTGTATTTGTTCATTCTGTTTGAGCCAGCGCCCATTATTCCACGAAGTCCGCCTGTGCCGAAAGCAAGGTCTTTATAAAAGCGGTCCTCAATTTCCTTTTCGTCAGTAATTGCAAGAAGCTCTGACTTTGTTTCTTCGTCAAAGCTGAGCCACTGTTCATATTTATCTCTGTAATTCATCATAATTTCTCCCTTCGGATTTTCATTCATATTCATTATAGCATTTTTTACTACTTTAAAGCAAGAGAAAACAAAAAAATTCCCTCCTGAAAAGGAGGGAAAATATTTATCAGTGCGATTTACCGCATTTACATGTTCTTGCATCTTTGTCAAAAATCTTTGCAAAGAAGTTTATGAAGTTAAAGAAGAACGCTTTTATACCGCCTGCGTGACAATTACAATCGCAAGCCTTCTCGGGCTTATCAGTAGGTTCAAGCTCTTCAACAGTTACATCCTTATTGCATATATCACAGATGCTGTTGCTGTCTTCGTCATAGTGACCTGTCTGAGGAATAACCTCTGACTTAAGGTAGTTACAATCGTTACATATTTTAATTCTTACGCCTCTTGAAAGGCAGTCGGGAGCAAGAAGCTCACTCCATTCAATGGGGAAATCGTGACCTCTTGCAGGGATAACAAGTATGTCTGCACCGTAATTACAACGGATACAGCTTGCGCCTTCAACTCTGCCGTCCTCTGTACAGGTTGCTTCATAGCCCTCGTTATAAACATAATCGTGACCGTAAGCATCAACGGGAACAAGCTCACTGTAGCCGCACTTTTCATAGTAAAGACATCTTGCTTCTTCTTCACCATCGTTAAGACAATCCGCAGCCTTGATAACCTTGAATTCGTTCATAACATGGTCAATTTTTGAGCCTTCGTCGGTAATTGTCTTTGTTGCACCGCAGGCATTTGCACACTTGGATGTTTTTGTACCGTCCATGTAGCAGGTAGCTGTGCCTTCATCGTAGGTATATGTATCAAACATATGACCGTAAGCCTTTACTGCCTTATCAACATAGTTTGATTTACATTCGGTACAGGTAAAGATTGAATAACCGTCTTCTGTGCAGGTTGCTTCTATAATTTCTTCCTTATAGTTGTGCTCTGCAAGAGGGAGCTCTTTTGTTTCTGCTGCTTCACAGTTAATATTCTTACATCTGAATATCTGAATACCGTGCTCTGAGCAGCTTGACTCCTTAATCACCTCACCTGCATCCCAACTATGACCTGTTGCAGGAAGAATTTCTTCTGTACCGGGCTTATTTATGTAGCACTTTGTGCAGTACATAGCCTTGACACCGTTTGCTGTACATGTAGGAGTTCTTGTAATGAATTTTTCTGTTGTGTATGTATGCATACAGCCGAGATATTTACCGCAAAGCTTACATACCACACCTGTATCATCGGGAGTATGAGGAGCAGTTGCCATTGAGCCGGTATCAGCTACTGTATCGGTTGCTGTTTTACAATTTTCGCAAACTGCTGTAAGTGTACCGTCTTCTATACAGGTTGCATTTTTGTCTGATACATAATTCTTGAATACGTGAGGGAGAAGCTCGCCTACATATCTTTCGTCAGTTGCTTTATTACAAGCATCACAATAAGCTCTTTCAAGAGCCTTTTCTGTACAGGTTGCATTCTTTACTATCTCATACTTTGTGTATGTATGTGTCTTCTTTGCAATAACAAGCTCATCGGGAGCTGTTGCAATTTTACCTTCTTCATCAGAGAAGAGATTTCCGCAGACACTACACTTAAAGTGAGCTGCTGTACCTTTCTTTTCACAGGTTGAGTCAACCATAGGAATATTTGTGAGTGTGTGACCGGGAGCATTAACTGTCTGCTCTTCGCTCGCTGAACAGCCTGCTACTGTACATCTTCTGATTTCAGAGCCTGCTTCGGTACATGTGGGAGCAGCAGTTTCAAACCATTCACCCCACTGATGCTCAGTGCTTACGGGAATAGTTGTAAGAAATTCATCGCCACAATTACATCTAAAGATTTTTATACCTTTGTCTACACAGGTTGCTGGAGTTGAATCTATAAGTCTATAGCTATGAGCTTCAACATCATTAAATTCACCACACACTGAACATTTCTTACCGTGGTTGTCTTCGTCTTTGCTCACATTATTCTCTGACCACTTGTGACCCTCTGAAGCAACAACCTCGTAGCCGTCGTAGTATTCACCGCAGTCCTTGCAGTACTTACCTGCTGTGTTACCGTCTGCCGTGCAGGTTACAGGTACTGCTGAAATTTCGTCAAAGCCAAGTGTGTGTCCGTGACCGAGAGAAGGGATTTCTTCTGAGCCGTCAAGGTATTCATAAAAACCCTCATTAAGCACTAACTTTCCTTCACAGTCAGCACAGTAGTAATATTCAATTACACCGTTTTCTGTGCAGGTTGCATCTACCTGAGGCACAAGAGTTACATTTGCGTGACCGCATTCGGGCACTTCAGCGAAGTGGATGGTGGCATTTTTAAGTTCATCATTGTTTTCACCAATGCTTATTGCGTTCCACTCTTCTTCGATGCCGTTGTAGTATACATCAGTAAGGCTTAAGCAATCAGAAAAAGCCTTGCTTCCGATTTCTGTTACAGTAATACCAAATTCAATACTTTCAATACAGCTGTTCTCAAATGCACTGTCACCCATTGCAACAATGCCATCTTCAATAACTACTTCTTTGATTTCTTGATTACCGTAAAATGCTTCTGCTTCAATAGCTCCTTCACCACTGATAACAAGCTCGCCTGTTTCACTATCAAAGGTATAAGTTACATTCTCACCGCACTGACCTGTAGCATCAAGCGCACTTGCAGTTATGCCGATATCAAAATCTGTCATATGAACTACAGGAATCGATGTCAGCACAAGCAAAAGCACAAGACATACACTCAGCGCTTTTCTGATTTTTTTCACGTTTATTCCTCCCTTAATTTTCTAATTGATATTTATGCACTCTACAGTTTACCACTTTATATCATAAAAAGCAATATAAAATTATAAAAATAATTTTGCTTAATTCTACTTATTTTTCACTCTTGCAAAAAATCGTTCAAAGTGCTACAATGAAGCCATACTATTACAAAGGAAGTGCCGATATGAAGAAAAGTACAAAAATCATTCTTTGCAGTGCTCTCGGTGTTGCAGGTGCAGCTTACGGAGCCTGCACACTTATAGACGAGCTTCTTCTCAACAGAAAAATGATACCCTCCCCTGAGTTTTCCGCAAAGGTAACCGGCTGTGATATGAGTCACCTTGAAGAAGCAACCAACAGAGGTATTGCAAAGCTTGAAGAGTATGGCTGCGAAAAATATCATATGCTTTCAGAGCGTGGTGAAAAGCTTACAGCTTATCTTATGAAGCCCGAAAAAGAAAGTAATGTATATGCATTCTGTGCTCACGGATACAGAAGTGATGCAAAGGGTGAATTCTGCAAAATTGCCTATTACTATCTCAATAAAGGCATCAATGTGTTTATGCCCGACCATGTTGCTTCAGGTGAAAGTGAAGGTCTGCACTGCACCTTCGGTTATAACGAAGAGCCCGACTGTCTCAAATGGCTCAGTTATATGAAGGACACCTTCGGTAGCGACATCAAAATTCTCCTTCACGGTGTTTCAATGGGTGCCGCAACTGTTATGATGATGAGCGGCAACAAGGCTCTGCCACAAAATGTAAAGCTCACCGTCTCCGACTGCGGATATTCAACAGCAGTTGGCGAATTCAGTGAAAAGCTTCGTGATATGAAGCTCCCTGCAGATTTCATTATCAAGGGTGTAAACGCAGTTAACAAGCTTCATCTCGGCTTTGATTTCTACACTCTCAGGCCCGTTGATTCGGTAAGAAATGCAAAAGTACCGATGCTCTTCATCCACGGCACAGGTGACACCTTTATTCCGCACCGTATGTGCCAGGAGGTTTACGATGCCTGCGGCAGCGAGAATAAGGAAATTCTCTATATTGAAGGCGCTGACCACGCTCAGGCATTTCCTACAGACCCTGAAACCTATTCAAAGAAGCTCGACGAAATGATTGATAAGTATGTGCTTGAGATTACCGCTGAAGCATAACAAAAAAACAAGGACTGCTACCGCTGAGGTAACAGTCCTTTTATGCTACTTAAATTCAGATTTCAATCTGTGCGATGATATCCTTAAGGCACTTTGCACTTCTCTGAAGAGCGATAACCTCTCTTGTTGTAAGAGGAAGAAGCATCTTGCTGTGTGCACCATGTCTGCCTACGATATTGAGAAGGCTGAGACAAACATCGTCAATACCGTATTCACCGTGAAGCATTGTTGAAACAGTAAGAGGTGTATCCACACCGCCAAGAAGGCTGCGGCAGATGTGGCAAACTGATGCTGAAACCGCATAAAAGGTTGCGCCCTTATCCTGAATAACTCTTGCACCTGAGTTACGCACATAGTTTTCAACGATATCAAAGTCAATTTCGGGATAGAGCTTTCCGTCTGCTCTTACAATTGATGTACTGCAGTGCTCAATGGGGATGTTTGAAATATTAGCAAGTGACCAGGGCACAAACGAGCTGTCACCGTGTTCACCCATTACATATGCGTGTACGTTTCTCTGGTTGATATCGTAAATCTTTGCAAGCTTTGCACGAAGTCTTGCAGTGTCAAGAATTGTACCTGAACCGATAACTCTTTCTTCGGGAATACCTGAAATTTTGCAGAACACATAAGTAAGCACATCAACAGGGTTACTTACAATAATATATACTGCTTCGGGAGCATATTTTGTAATTTCGGGAGTAATACTCTTAAGAATGTTGACATTTGTCTGAGCAAGGTCAAGTCTTGACATACCGGGCTTTCTTGCTGCGCCTGATGTGATGATAACAATATCTGACTCAACTGCATCCTCGTATGAGCCTGAGTATACACTACAGGGAGTACAGAAGGGTGTACCCTGCTGAATATCAAGAGCTTCACCGTAAGCCTTCTGATTGTTGATGTCAATCATAACAATTTCACTTGCAAGCCCTTCAACCATAAGGGTATAAGCAATTGTTGAACCTACACTGCCTGAACCTATAATTGTAATTTTACTCATAATTCCTTTTTCCTCTCTTAAAACAAAAATCATCCGGCAGAATTTACCGGTCAAAAATCTGAACATCAGTATACCATACTATATGTATTATGTCAATCTTAGGGTTCATTTTGAGTTTTTTAAATAAAACACCTTGAAAAAAACTGAAAAAAGTATTAGAATGCCCTTAAGATATCAACTAAGAGAAAAGGAGTTAGAAAGCTTAAGGCTTTCTGCGTTTTTACTTATGAACATTATTGTTGCAGGATGCGGAAAAATCGGCTCTACATTAATCGCTACTCTTGTAAACGAGGGCCATGATGTAACCGCAATTGACGAAAGTCCTCAGGCTATTGATGATATTACCAACTCTTATGATGTTATGGGCGTTTGCGGAAGTGCAACCGACTGCGATACCCTTGAGGAGGCCAATGTTTACGATGCCGATTTATTTATTGCAGTAACCGGCTCAGATGAGCTTAATATGCTCGCCTGCTTCCTTGCAAAGAAAATCGGTGCAGCACACACTGTTGCAAGAATACGCAACCCCGAATATAACGATCGTTCTCTCGGCTTTATGCGTCAGCACCTTAACCTTTCAATGTCAATTAATCCTGAAAAGCTTGTTGCTCAGGAGATTTATAACATTCTTCGTCTGCCCTCAGCCTTCAAGGTTGAATATTTTTCAAGAAGAAACCTTGAAATGATTGAGGTTAAGCTGAAGCCCGAGCATTCCATCTGTGAAATGTCACTTATGAAGCTCAGAGAAAGATTCAGAGAGAATTTTCTTATTGCCGCTGTTATGCGTGGCGGTCAGGTTTATATTCCCGACGGTAGCTTCGTGCTTAAAGCAGGTGACATTATAAGTATTGCTGCAGCGCCTTCAGATATGCAGAAGCTTCTTAAAAGCATGGGTATGCTGCAGAAGGGTGCAAAGGATGTAATTCTTCTCGGTGGCAGCAAAATTGCATACTATCTTGCAAAAATGCTCACAGCCTCAGGCATCAACACAAAAATAGTTGAAAAGGATTTTGAGCATTGTCAGAAGCTCAGCGACTATCTGCCCAAGGCGGTTATAATTCACGGTGACGGAAGCCATCAGGATCTGCTTCTTGAAGAGGGTCTCAGAACCGTTGACGCATGCGTTTCACTTACAGGCATGGACGAGGAAAACATTATTATTTCAATTTTTGCTTCCTCTCACAATGTACCTAAGGTAATTACAAAAATCAACAGTGATGAGCTTTGCAAAATGTCTGACCGTCTGGGTCTTGACTGTGTTGTTTCTCCGAAAACCGCCACAACTGATGTAGTTGTAAGATATGCAAGAGCTCTTCAGAATTCACAGGGCAGTAACGTTGAAACAATGTATAAAATTATGGACGGTAAGGCTGAGGTGCTTGAATTCAAAGCAGGTGCTGATGCACGTCTTAACGATATACCTCTTAAGAACCTGAAAATCAAGCAGGGTATTCTTGTTGTAGGCATTATCCGTTCAGGCAAGGTTGTTATTATTCCCACCGGTGACGATGTAATAAAGCAGGGCGACAAGGTTATTGTTCTTGCTTCTGATTACAGGCTTGACGATCTTTCACACATTGTTTATTAAGGAGCTGAAAAAATGAACAGACGTATGGTTTTATATATGCTGGGCTCTGTTGTAAAAATTGAAACTCTGCTTTTACTTCTGCCCCTTGTAGCCGCTTTGATTTACGGTGAAGCCACTTCAATTAACGCTTTTCTTATTTCAATTGCGGCAGCTCTTGCCATCGGCTTTGCAATGACACTTCTTGCAAGACCCGGCAGTAAGGTTATTTATGCAAGAGAAGGCTTTGTTACTGTTGCCCTCTCCTGGGTATTTCTATCCCTTGTAGGCTCTCTGCCTTTTGTAATAAGCGGTGAAATTCCGTCTTTTATTGACGCCTTCTTTGAAACAGTCAGTGGTTTTACCACCACCGGTGCCACAATACTGACAGATGTTGAAGCAATGAGCAAAAGTATGCTTTTCTGGCGTTCTTTCACCCACTGGGTAGGCGGTATGGGAGTTCTTGTTTTTGTGATGGCTATCATTCCATCCTTTTCGGAGCGATCAATTCATCTTCTGCGTGCAGAGGTTCCCGGTCCTGTCGTCGGCAAGCTTGTTCCGAAAATCAGACAGACAGCCCGTATACTTTATATCATCTATATTGCAATTACTCTTATTGAGGTTGTTTTTCTTCTCCTTGGCGGAATGTCATTTTTTGACAGTCTGGTTCACGCATTCGGTACTGCCGGCACAGGTGGTTTCGGAATTAAAGCAGATAGCCTCGGCTCATACAGCAATTATCTTCAATGGGTAATTACTATATTTATGCTTATCTTTGGTGTAAACTTCAACCTTTATTATTTCATTCTCATCAGAAAAGCCAAGCTTGCTCTTAAGAGCACTGAGCTTTGGTTCTATATTGCAATTGTAGTTTTTTCTACAATTTGCATAACAATCAACATTTTTCCTCTTTATTCGTCACTCGGCGAATCCATAAAGCATTCTGCATTTCAGGTTGCTGCTTTCATAACCACAACCGGTTATGGAACTGCTGATTTTAACAGCTGGCCGATTTTTTCTAAAACGCTTCTTTTCCTTTTAATGTTCCTTGGCGGTTGTGCAGGTTCAACTGCAGGTGGCTTCAAGCTCGCAAGAGTTATGATGCTTATAAAAAATGCAAAGCGAGAGCTTCAGAGAATGCTTCACCCTCGCTCAGTAGCAGTTGTAAAATTTGAAGGTAAACGAGTTGATGAAGTTACAATCAATTCTGTAATGTCTTATCTTTCAATTTATATTCTCTTCTTCTGCATAATCGTTTTCATAATCGGATTTGAAAAGTTTGATATTGAAACCAATATTACCGCTGTAGCTTCATGCTTTAATAATATTGGTCCTGCATTTGGTCAGGCTTCAGCAAGCTATGCAGCTTACTCACCCTTTGGTAAAATCATTCTGTCTATAGCAATGCTTATCGGCAGACTTGAAATTTACCCCATAATTCTCACACTCTCGCCATCAACCTGGCACAAAAAGTAAGATAAAAAGCTAATTCCTATGTAAAGTTTTAAGCTTTACATAGGAATTTTTATTGTAAAGTTATTTTCTTTACACCGTTCAAACAGTGTGGAAAACGCTTTAAAAGGTTGAAATCTCTGTTGAAAATGTTAGTTATTTAAAGCAAAATCAAGGTATTTTTCCACATTTTCCGCAGAATACTCCATTTCTGAGGAGTACATTCTTGAATATTCCACAATATCGCTGAGGTTAAGACTTCCGTAAGCGGTTTTGTGAAAATTGCAAAGAAGCATAATAAACTCTGCACTCTGCACTGCAAAAATAAGTCTTTCCTTCACTCTGCCGTCCTCTGCCGAAAGAGAAAACTGACGGTAAATGAAGTACCATAAAAGCTGTTCAAAGGCAGTTTCAAACTCTTTTTCGCTCTTGCACTCCACGTCAATCGGAGTGCTTTTTATTTTTAAAAGAAGCTCTGTCCAGCTTTCATCAAGGCGTTCCATTGAAAGAAAAAGATCAACCCATTCATCTTTTTTTATCTCTTTCTTTTCCTCGCCCACAAGTGCATACACATCTTTGATTCGGTCAGAAATTTCTTTTTCCCGATTCTGAATAAGGTTAAAGGCTTTCTCTCTGAGAATCAGAATTTCCTTTTCCTCTTCGGTGAGCATTTCATTTTCACCGTCATCATAAATGCAAGTGAGGTAAGTTTTTTCGGTTCTTCCTAAAATCAGCTGACCCGCACTTTCACAGCAAAGTCCGAGACCGATTTCTTCACGGTCAGAGAAATAATTTCTGAAACGTGGATGATCAGCGCAGATGTCGCATAGCGCATCCTCACCGAGAGTTGAAATAATGTCGCAGAGATTTTTTTCATTCAGAAACGGACAGCGCTCATTTTCACCCATACAAAAATGCGGTGCATCACCGTCAAGAGAAATATGCTTTTTAAGTCGCTCACCAAACTCACCCTCAACGGCATTGTAATAATCCAGGGTGTATTCGTCAATGTCAATCTCCCAGCCGATACAGCAGTTATGCTTACACGCACTTGCAATGCATTTGAAATTGTCGTAATAATCAGGTGCAATCTGTTTCATAAAAATCTCCTCACCTTAAAATTCTAAAGTTATTTTAACATAGAAAAGATAAAATGCAACCATAATATATAAAAATTCAGGAGGTATTTTATGTGCACAGCAATTACTCTGAGGGCTGATGATTTTTATTTCGGACGCACACTCGACCTTGAATATTCCTATAATGAAACCGTTACCGTTACACCGAGGCACTATCCTTTCCACTTCAGAAACGGCACTATCCTTAACGAGCATTACGCCCTTATCGGTATGGCGACAGTGGCAAAAAATTTTCCGCTTTATTATGAAGCCACCAACGAAAAAGGGCTTTCTATGGCAGGGCTGAATTTTCCAGGCAACGCTCACTACTTTACCGAAAGAGACGGCAAAGACAACATAGCATCCTTTGAGCTTATTCCGTGGATTCTCTCTCAATGCGAAAATGTGAAGAGTGCAAGGGCGCTTCTGCAAAGCATCAACATCACCGACACTGCGTTCAGCAAGGAGTTTTCACCTTCTCCTCTGCACTGGATTATCGCTGATAAAAACGAGGTTATAACCGTTGAAAACACCATTGACGGTCTGCAGATTTACGATAATCCTGTCGGTGTACTGACCAACAATCCGCCTTTTCCCTACCACCTGACCCACCTTTCTACCTTTATGAAGCTATCGCCCTACCCTGCAAAAAACACTTTCACTGACAAAGCCGACCTCAAGAATTTCAGCCGTGGCACAGGCGCTCTTGGTCTTCCCGGTGACTGCACCTCACAGTCGAGGTTTGTCCGTGCAAGCTTCAACAAGCTTAACGCAGAAATTTTCCACACTGAAAAAGAAAATGTTGAACAATTTTTCCATCTACTTTCTTCCGTAGAGCAAATCAAGGGTGCGATTAAAACTGACGAGGGCAAAAACGTTTTCACCGTTTACACAAGCTGCTGCAACGCAGACAAAGGCATTTACTACTACACCACCTACGGCAACCGCAGTATTACTGGTGTGGACATGCACAAGGCTGACCTTGACGGCACTGAGCTTATTTGCTATGAGCTGAGGCAGGGCGAAATTTTTATGGAATAAACGAAAACTCCCGCGCACTTTATGGTAGTGTGTGGGAGTTATGTTTTTGTATTGTAATTCTTTATTATGAGATGGACACTGTCTTTTTCGATTCGGGTTAATTTACGATACGATTTCATTAGCTTTGCTTCATCCTCATTTAAATCAAATGGAGTAATTTTTTCAAATTTATGATCAATATCACTATGACCTATTAGATAATCAACCGAAGTAGAAAAGTAATCTGCAAGTGCACAAAGCACTTCAATATCAGGTTCAATATTATGGTTTTCGTATTTATTGATAGATTGCTGACTTACCCCTATGCTTTCAGCAAGCTTACTCTGACTTATTCCTTTTGAAAGTCTAAGAGTTTTCAGATTTTTCACCATAATATCACCTTCTTCCACTCACATTATAACAACTTAATGTAGTTAAGTAAAACTCATTTGATTAGTTGTTGACAACAACTATAAGTTGTTATATACTAGAACTGCAAAGTTTTATTTTGAAAGGATGATTATATGAAGTTTTTTAAAAAAATCATATGTACTATGCTTGTTTTATTGGTGAGTCTATTAATTACTACTCTGAGTAACTTTGTTGGAACAGAACCTGAATTGCTTTTAAAAGTGAATGCAGCAAATAAACTTGCTGAAACAGGTCAGTGTGGTGACAATGTTTATTGGAATTTTAATTCAACAACAGGAGAACTTGTCATAAGCGGTACAGGATCTATGTGGGATTATAGTCCCATAAACGATTCGCCTTTTACTGCAGATAAAAATATAAAAAGAGTAATAATAAATAGTGATATTACTACTATTGGTGACTTTATATTTCTTTTTTGTCATAGCATTGAAACCGTAACCATTCCAAACACTATAACATCTATTGGCGAAGCAAGCTTTTCGAATTGTTCTAAAATATCAAACATAAAAATTCCTGACAGTGTAATTGTAATTGGAGAATCTGCTTTTGAAAAATGTTCCAGCATAACCAATATAAACATCCCTAGCAATGTTGAAACAATTGAATCTAACGCTTTTTTTGATTGTACAAAGCTCACCTCTTTTGATGTTGCACAAACCAACCATTATTACTCTAATGATGATCACGGTGTTCTATTTAATAAAGCTAAAACAACTTTAATACAATACCCTGAAGGAAATCCTATAACTCATTACGAGCTACCTAACAGTACTGAAACAATCGAAACTTATGCTTTTTATAATTGTGATTATTTAGAAAGCTTAGTCTTTAACCAAACTCTGATTTCCATTAAATATAATGGTATAAATGGCTGTGATAACATAACAGAACTCATCATACCTGACAATGTTGAAGATATGTCTGATTCTATTTTAAATTGTAAAAATCTTATGTCTATAACACTAGGAGCTAACGTAAAATCCATACATGACGATCCATTTGTAGTTCCTTTCCAATCATGTGACCGTTTAGAAAAATTTATCGTACATAAAGACAATAAAAAATATTCCAGTGAAAATGGAGTACTATATAATAAAGATAAATCCATGTTGGTTCGTTATCCATTAGGCAACAAAAACACTTACTTTACTATACCTGACAGTATTACATCTATGCAAAGATATACTTTCTTTGGTTGTTTACATCTAAAAAAAATAGCCCTAAACGACGGTTTATCAACTATCGATTCACAAGCATTTATAGGTTGTTTTAGTCTTCAAGAAATTGTTATTCCTATCAGTTTAAAAACTATTGAAGTAAGCAATTTTTTAGATTGCTACGAATTAAAATATGTTTATTATGAAGGTACAAAACTTGAGTGGGACAAAATAATAATAAAAAATGGAAATGATGATCTTCTTAATGCTAATATTATTTTTTCAGGAATATCTGCATCACCTATTGATATTAAAATATTGTCTCCAATTATGTACACAGTTACTTCTTCAGAATATACAAACTCAGCTACCTTTACTAAGTTGAATGAAGTTATGCACACCGAAAAAATTTCAGCTTGGGATATATCGCTTTATCTTGATGGCGTAGAAACTCAACCTGACGGTTATATTGCCGTAAGTATATCGCTACCACAAGGATATACCCCCTCCAAATGCAAAATTTTCTATATTGATACTGAAACAAAAGAGTTTGTAGATATGAATGCCACATACGAAAATGGTTACTTTACTTTTATGACAAATCACTTCAGTGTTTATGCAATTGCAGAAATTCACGAACATTCTTATACCGAAGATACTGAAGTATGTACAGATTGTGGATTTGACAGAACAGAAGGATGTTCTTGTAAATGTCACAAAAATGGGATCCTTGGTTTCTTTTGGAAGTTAATTAATTTTTTCAACAAGCTATTTAATCTCAATGAAATTTGTTCTTGCGGTATAACACATTACTAAAAAATCAATCTCCGAAACTCAAACGAGCTTCGGAGATTTTCTTATACCTTTAAATTTTATCCTCAGAAAAATCAATCAGCACTTGATTTCTCTGTGGTGTGAGCTTAGTGAGCTTTACGCCAGCAGCCTCAAACATTCTCTTTGAAGCTCTTGTGCTTTCGGTTTCAGCATACTTGTCAGAGATGTATACAACCTCGCTGATACCTGACTGAATAATCGCCTTAGCGCATTCGTTACACGGGAAAAGTGCAACATAAATCTTGCAGCCCTCAAGGTTTGAATCGCGGCTGTTGAGAATTGCGTTAAGCTCTGCGTGGCACACATAAAAATACTTTGTATCGTATGCACTGCCCTGTCGCTCCCAAGGAAATTCATCGTCGCTGCATCCCATAGGGAAACCGTTATAACCAACTGACATAATTCTGTTTTTTGCGTTTACAATGCAGGCACCCACCTGAGTGTTAGGGTCCTTACTTCTGTATGAAGCAAGCATTGCCACGCCCATAAAATATTCATCCCATGATAAATAGTCGTCTCTTTTTGCCATAGTATCCTCTCCTTGATTTTATTCAACTTCTCTGTAATAGAGTCCTCGTGTGAAGTTGCCCTTTACACCCTTGCCCTTGCGGTAGGCTTCAAGCACTGCTTCGCACATTTCGCGTTTTTCTTTGGTAAAATAAAATGTGATAAAGTCCACATTTTTAATTTCATCCATTCTGTCGCCCATATAAATCGGCTGAGAATTAAGAATTTCAGAAGCACCCATTTTACACATAACCGGGAACTTCATTCCCATTCTGTCAGTGAGGTAGCTGTCGCCCTTGCAGTCAAGACAGGTCTTGCCGTTTTTTATAGGGCAGTTGCGGACTAACATCAAGGGCAGTCTGCCGTAGCCGATTATACCTCTTTTTGCCTTGCCGCCTATTTTAGAAATGCGGTTAACTGTAAGTTCGGGTGACAAGGTTATTTCCTTTACACCAAGCGACTCTAAAACGCCTACTGAAAGGCTGTTAAACACGTTCATTGAAAAGCCTGTGTGAATTTCCATCTGAAGCTCCCTTGCAATAGCAAGAGCGTCAAGTGTACTGCAGTAAGCTATGCTTATTCCACATTTTTTGAATTTTGAAAGAAGCTCTTTCACCTTGTTTTCCTTGCCGAAAATGCCTCTCGGCACCTCAACACCCACATTTACGGGCAAGTTTTTAACCTTTTCAACAAGGTTTTCATCACAATCTATAGGAATATACAAGTTTTCCACATTGCTGAGATTATGAGGTATCTGAGAGAGATTTGCAACCCTGATATTGAATTTAAGGGGCTTTTCAGCATTGTATTCGGGTATTTTTACGTCTATATCTGTAAAGCTCTTTTCCTTTACAGCTGAGAGCCTTTCGCAAAGGGCTTCAAGTGCGTTTCTTCTCAGATTATTGATTACGCTTGCGGGAACAATAAGTCCTTCGTCAAGCTCAATTTCAACATTTTCCGCATAGAACTGTGTGCCGCCGCATTTGCTTATTCTGTCAGCAAGACCTTCCTTCGTAAGAGGCTTGTTCAGCGCCTTTTCGGGAATGTATTCATCAGAGATAAACACCGTTTTTCCGTTAGCAGAAGCTGAAAGTGAAACGGGCTCATTTTCAAGCACACTAAGACAAAAGCTTACAGGAATAAGAGGTGTCTCTTTTTCGTAAAGTCGGCTCAGCTCATTCAGTACCGAATTGGTGGCTGCGGTAACATCATCCTTACCTCTTATGCCGAACATATCCTTGCCAAGCTTACCCTCATAGTAGCCGGTGGTGAAGCCTGAACGAGAGAACACTGCACGGAGCTTTCTGTTAAGCTCTTCATCGTTTTCGTTTTTAAGTGAATTCACTACACTGGTAACAGCAGCGGCAACATATTCGGGCCGCTTCATTCTTCCTTCAATTTTAAGAGAAACCACACCGATATCTGCAAGGTCATTTACGCTCTGCACAAGAGATAAATCCTTAAGGCTGAGGTCGTAGCCCTCTGATCCCTCTGCTCTGAAGGGAAGTCGGCAGGGCTGAGCACAAAGGCCTCTGTTACCGCTTCTTGCACCGAACATGCTGCTCATATAGCACTGTCCGGAAACGCACATACAAAGTGCACCGTGAACAAAGCATTCTATTTCTATATCTGCATTCTCTGTTATGTATTTAATTTCTTCTCTGCTGAGCTCTCTTGGCAGAACTGCCCTTCTGAACCCAAGCTCCTTTAAAAGCTTCACACCGCTGAGGGTCTGCACTGACATCTGTGTTGAAGCATGCATATCAATTCCGCTGCACGTTTTTCTCACAAGCTGACCAAAGCCTAAATCCTGTAAAATAAGCGCATCTGCTCCGGTATTGCAAATGCGCTCTGCTGTGGTTTTCGCTTCAGCAATTTCATTGTCGGCTATAAGGGTGTTCATTGTTATATGAACATCTGTGCCGTGACTGTGACAGTAGTCTACGGTTTCCTTAAGCTCCTCAAATGAAAAATTGTCTGCCTTCGCCCTCGCATTGAAGCTCTTTGTTCCCATATAAACGGCATCTGCACCGCATCTTACTGCAGCTTTAACGCTTTCTGCTGAGCCCGCAGGTGCCAGAACTTCAATTCTGTTTTTCATAATTATTTCTCAAGCTTTCTGATCTTCTTGAGTTCGTCAAGCTCTGCTTTCATTTTTACATTCTGAGTTTTAAGAGTCTCAATCTCTTTTCTCAGTGTTTCGCTTTCGTGACGTGCAAGGTCGGCCTTGCTCTTTGCATTTGAAGCATCGTCAAGGTAATCCTTAATCTGTTCACGGAGTCTGTCGGCTGTTTCTGTTGCCTTTTTGCATTCATCAGCATAATCAAGAGCAAGAAGAATTGCTGCCTGAGTTACTGAAAGCTTATCATTTGCCTTCATAATTGCTGCAAGGGCTCTGTCAAGCTCCTTACCAAGTGACTGCACATATCTTACATCATCTTCGGCAATGATTGTGTAATCTGTACCTCCGATTGAAAGCTTTACTTTATTTGCTGCCATACTGAATCATCCTTTCCTAAAACATTATTCAGCATTCAATATATCATACCGACTTTAATTATACATCAATTTATCTCTTTCCGTCAAGTGTAATAAATATTAAAATAAAAATATAATAATTGTTTGATTTTTCTCTTTTTTGTGCTATAATATGGGCAGATTAATTTTACGGGTCACTGAGCATTTTTGTTCGGTGAGCTTTGCTATTATAAAGCCACAAAAAAGGAGTTGGTTTAAGTGGAGACAGTAAAAGCTTTTCTGCTTGGTCTTTACGGAATAGACGAAATCCGCTACACCCTTGATGCAGTTTTTAAAATGGCTCTTGCCGTTGTTTTCAGTGGTGTAATCGGATATGAAAGAGAGCATTCTCATCGTCCTGCAGGCTTCAGAACTCACATTCTCGTTGCTGTAGGCTCCGCCCTTGTTATGATGACCTCGGGCTATGTTTTCAATGAATATGTTGGTCTCGGCACCTTTGACCCCACAAGACTCGGTGCTCAGGTAATCAGCGGTATCGGTTTCCTCGGTGCTGGCACAATTCTCCGTGAGGGCTTCAGTGTAAAGGGTCTTACAACAGCTGCCAGCCTCTGGGCAGTTTCCTGTATCGGTCTTGCAGTCGGTGCCGGCTACTATGTTGGTGCACTCATTTCAACCGTTGTAATTTATCTTACACTTAACACCTTCAAGCGTTTCATTTTAAAAGGCAATCCCTCAAAGAACATCTACATTGAAGCTGAAAATATGACAAAACAGGCCGCTGATGTCGGTGCAATTATCAAACGCTACGGCGGCAATCTTCACACTCTTGAAATTCTCTATGCAGACTCAAATCAATCAAAAAGAAAAAGCGATTCCGTTGTTATGAAGGCGGTTGTTTTCCCTAGAGATGAAGAGGGTCTTAACCTTACAATTTCAGCAATCCGTTCCCTTGAAGGAATCAGAGACTTATATATTGACTGAGGTGATATAAATGAAGGTTCTTTGTGTAATTGATATGCAGAATGATTTCATTGACGGTGCTCTCGGCACAAAGGAAGCTGAAGCAATTGTTGAAAATGTTAAAGCAAAAATTGAGCTTTACCGTCAGAATAACGACACAGTAATTTTCACAAGAGATACCCACACTGAGGACTATATGAACACTCAGGAGGGCAAAAAACTTCCCGTACCACACTGCATTAAAGGAAGCAATGGCTGGGAAATCACAAAAGCCCTTGACTCGCTTTCAGATAAAATTATTGATAAACCCACCTTCGGCTCATTTGAGCTCAGCGAATATATTGAGTCCCTGGGTATGGTTGAGGAAATTGAGCTTATCGGTCTTTGCACAGACATCTGCGTAATTTCAAACGCTATGATTCTTAAGGCAAAATTCACTGAAACACCAATTAAGGTTGATTCCTCATGCTGTGCAGGTGTAACTCCTGAAAGCCACAGTAATGCTCTCACGGCAATGAAAATGTGTCAGATTAACTGTATATAAAATTTTGTATTGATTTTGTTGGTTTTATATGGTATTATTTTCTCAGAGCGTAGGCTCACAAAACGAAAGGAGAAAATATTATGACAACTATCGGCGATTTCATTAACATTGCAAAGCAGGTTATCGAATACCTCATCGAAATGATTCAGAAGTATTTCGTTACTACTGAAGAAACACCCGAAGCATAATTAAAAACACCTTACTGCTCCGAATTAATCCGGGGCAGTATTTTTTGCAGTTAAATATTTTATAATATTTTCTTAAAAAACTATTGATTTTCTGTTCACAGTGTGTTATTATATAGCCAAGGTAATCAGTGATTAACCTAATCTATGAAAGGAGCACTGAACAATGGAAAATCTCGATTTCAACGCAATCCTCGAAAACATCGACTTTGAAGCTATCATTGCTTTCTTTAAGGGTCTTGTAGAAGTTGTTACAAACTATGTTACAACATACTTTGCAAAATAATTTAACATAACTACATAAAAAGAGTTGCCATCGGCAACTCTTTTGTTTTTTATTTTTTTATCTTTATCGCAACAGCAGTGATGTCATCACGGCTGTTTTCGTCCGTTCTCAGATGTGCAAGTCTTACAATGTGGCAGGCAAGATCATTCATGCTGCCCGTATTCCAGGAAAGCAGTTCATCGTTAATCCAACCGCAGTCCCCTACAGTTGCACCGTCAGAAAGCATCAATACAATATCACCCGGCTGAAGCTCCTTCTGAGCCTTGAAAAACTCAACCCTTCTGATTATACCAACAGGCAGTGACGGAGCTTCAATAACCGTTATTTCGTTACCGTGTCTTATAAGTGTTATACTCGCACCGGCTTTATAAAGCTCAGCCTTACCTGTAAACAGATTAATATTAACAGCATCTATTGTTGCAATTGACTCGTCAGTAGATTTGATAATCATTGAGGAGTTTACAATTTTCAAGGCACTGTCAAAATCAAAGCCGGAATAAATCAGCTTTTCCATTATAGAGCAGGTCATGGTGCTGTCTATTTTCGCTCTTGCACCCGTACCCATACCGTCAGAAAGAATAACCGTTGAGCTTCCGTTTCTTTTCGGTATTACCGCAACAGTGTCACCACACACATTACCGTCTCTCATAGGCTTCTGCCATACTCCCACCTGAACGCTGAAAGCAGAGCTTTCTTCAAAAATAATCACCGTTTTAATTTCAGTTATTGTTATGTCTGCGTTTTCAAAACGCCTCTTTGTGATGAACTCAAGAATTGCTTTCATTTTCTTATGCTCTTCGTGGATTTTTGTGTCAAAGGCTGTAATCTCAACGGTCATTTTTGAACTGCTTCCAAGGTAGCATGAAAGGCTGTCAACAAAAATTCCGCTATCTGAAAAGGCTGTTTTTATAACTGCCGCCTTGCCCTTGTCAGGTATTCTGCTTTCGCTTACAGACAGTGCCGTTGAGCTGAGAAAATCACCCATACTGCTGAATTGGTCTGTAAGCACCCTGCGCATTTCAGAAAGCTTGTTCTTTGTCTGCAGACCTTCGGCAAAATTTATATAGCCCTCATCAATGCATAATGAAAGCTGCTGAAACTTCGGGCAGATTTTTTTTAGATTTATTCTGCTGTTTTTCTCTATGCCGGCAATTGTAAGCACATCAGATGCGGTCTGATCAAAATTGCGGTTCCAGCAAAGGAATTTCTTCTGACATCCGTCGCACACCTTCTGCTGAAGAAAGGCAAACATACGGTTGACCTCGGGATTAATTACACTATCCAGCTTTTCGCTGACATCAGACACAATTTCAGCCACACCGTAAACATTTTCAGCGGCTTCACGCAGACTTTCAGCCACCCTTTGAGCAACTCTGTCGTCAGCGGTGACACCTTTTTTGTGCATAAAGCTTTCAAAGGCAGCAACATATTTCTGCGGTATAATAATGAAAACTGCTGAGGCAATAACTGCTTCAACAACACAGATAATGCCGTAATCGCCGCAGAAGGCTGACAGACCGCCCACAACAACGGCAAAAGTTATTGCAGAGGCAATCTGACCTATGGGTGCGACAATTCCCGAAGCAAGAGCACCCAAGGAAAGTGCAGTAAAAAGAAAGCGATAATCCTCGTTTATGCTAAGGCTAAGTGCAACCGCAACACCCACAGTAGCCGCTGAAGAAACGCCATTATATGCACCGCACAAAAGCACAAGAAGAAAAGAGATAATTCTTACCGGTGAAAGTCCGTCAATGTCAAAGCATGCACCGCACATTATAAAAACGCAGAAGCTGCCGCCTAAAAACAGACTCTCTTTAACCGAAAGCTCACCCAAGCTAAGCTGCATAACAGGTGTTCTGAAGCATTTTTTGAAAAGAAGAGTGCACGAGAAGGCAAGCACGCATTCAAAAGCAACAAGCACACCGCTTTCAAAGCCACCGCCATTTATTGCGGCTTTAACTGTCGAACAGACAAGACAACCAACCAAGGCAAAAACAGCGTTTATGTAAGGCTTTTCAGCCTTGCGGAAATACCTCTCCTTCACTATACGAAGAAAGGACACAAGAAAAAGTGCACCGAGAGTTTTAACGGCATCACCTGCGTCAAGTGATGTAAAAGCACCCAAGGCACCGCCCACAAAGGCAGAAAAGCAGAACTCAAAGGGTATTGCGCCTATAAAAGCCACTGTAAAGGGTGATAGCCCGTAAAGAAAATCTATCTGCGCAAAGAGAAAGGACACCGCACCGAAAAGTGCAATTCTGCCCCACCTTTCATATGGCGATTTTTCCTCTGTCAGTTCAGATTCAATAAGTTCAAAATCGTTTTCATATTCTGCCGTTTTTTTCATAATAATTGCCTCCACTATGTAGTTATGACAATTTATTATATGACAGAGAGAGGGAGAATTTTGCCGAAAAGAGGACTGTCATTCTGAACGCAGTGAAGAATCTTAAGATTCCTCGCAAGGCTCGTAATGACAACTAAAAAACCACTCGTTTCAACGAAACGAGTGGTAAATTTTATGCCTTTTTAGCTGTAATTTTCTTTTCAAAAACAGCGTAAAGCTTCACACCGATAATGCCGAGAATTGCTGTGCCGATGAAAACGCCTACTGAAAGCCAGTAGTTTTTTTCACCTAAAAGTGAGCCGCAGATTGTTGAGGTAATAATCGAGGGGATTCGTGCAAATCCCGTAAGAATAAGAAACTTCCAGATGTTGTAATCGGTAACACCGATAAGGTAAGTTATAACATCCTTAGGAGTACCGGGAATAAGATAAATTATGAAAAGTGAGGTGGTCAGCTTTTCTTTATTCTGCAGAAAGCCGAGAGAGTTGATTTTCTCCTCGCTTACAAAGAGATTAACTGCTTTCATACCGAAAAGCTTTGTAATTGTAACGATAACAAATGAGCCGATTTCCGTACCAATCATACAGCAGAAAAGTCCGCCCCATACACCGAAGGCATATCCCGAGCCGATTTCAAGAGGCTCAGCAGGAATAATTTTCACTACAGTCTGAAGTGCTCTTACGGAAATGAAAACAATCTTTCCAAGATTCCCGTATGAGTCAAGCCACGCTTTAAAACGGTCTGCATCGCTTACAAAGCTGAGTAGCTCACTGCCGAATTTTAAGTAGCACACAATGAAGCCGAGAATGAAAATGCTGCTGGTGATTATAACGCCAATCTGTTGCATTCTCTCCTGCTTGTTTGTGCTGAGAATTCTGATTTTTTTTATGTCCATTTTATTTTCCTTTTTATTTGCTTACTGCCTTGGGTAATTCTGCTTCTTTAAATCTGAACCAGAAAGGTGCAAGCATACCCTTATAGCCTTTTTTCCATGGCTTGTATTTTCCGTTGTAATGCAGAATAACTGTGTTTTCTTCAACCCATTTCAGGTTTCTTACTCTTCTACGGTTGTAGATAATAGTTTTTTCGTCAAGATTGTATAAGCATTCGTCAATGGGAATCATATCGTTACCGAACATTCCGTTAAGCACATCCTGATCAGCGACAAAAAGCCAGCGCTTATTTTTTCTTACATAGTCAAACACCATCTGACTTGTAACAGTTTTTCTGAGCTTTTCAACATTGACCATCATCACACCTGCATTGAAGTAGCGTGACTCCTTGCCTGTTCTGAAACGGATATGGTTGATATCTTCAATGAAAAGCTTAGTGTGGCCTGCTGCACCGATAGTCTTGCCCTTGAAATCCATATTATAAAGGGGTGAAATATCCTTGAGAATTACTGTATCGGGATCTATGTAGAGAATTCTGTCCACTGTTTCAGGAAGATAGTCCATCATAAGAAGTCGGTAGTAGGTTTCATTGCTGATTCTTTTGAAAACGGGGGCATCAGCAAGAATGCCCGGTGACACTACAATGGGATGTATCTTTGCGTGGGTGGGATCAATAGCACCGTTTATTTTTATAAAATCTTCTTCGGTAAGTGATGAATGTGCAACATATATATCAAACTCATTATGAGGATTTGTTATCATAAGCGATTTAAGAAACACTGTAAGCGGACCTACATAGTTGCTGTCGAGTGTAACCAGTATATTCATTTCCTTACCTCCTTTCGCAAACATATAATAATGCTTATTGCCTCATTAATCAATAGGCTCTGTTCATTTGTAAGAATCTCGTAATTAATGCTTTAAAATTACTTAATTCTTATTTCTATATTGCTACAAAAATGTAACAATCACTAACTATTTATTACTCAAAATCAAATTCGTCTTCATTTTTAAGACGGAAAACCTCAAAGACACTGTCAAGCACTCTGTCGTCAGAAACGGGCACATAAACCTCTTTTTCATTTACATGCATAATTCTGAAAATATCAACATATCCGTCACCGTCTTCGGGCTCAATTATAACATATTCATTTTTTTCAAAAAGTACAATATCAAGAAAGTCGCCCTTATGGCTGTTTCCGTCTGTATCCTTAAAGCTTACTGTGAAGTCAAGCTCGTCGTCATTAAGCTGATTAAGAAGCTCGCTCATAAAATCACTCCTTGTTACCCATTTCAAAACGGTAGATTTCCTGCTTTTCAATATCCACATTCTTCACCATAATAGGCGGAATGCCTGCATTTGCAGAAAGGGTTGTCACGAGAGTCTTTGCAAAGGGAAACATTTCCTTAAAGGTGTCAACGTGAACAAATTCCTTTTCAACGCCCGGTGTAACTTCAAAAACACCGTTTATTGTAACCTTTACATTAAGCACATCAAAGTGCTCCTTATCAAAAACCTCAACGGTCATCACTGCTTCGCAGATGCCGTTCTGACTGTATTTTACATTGTGGGAAACTTTGTTGTTAAGCTTAAGCTGTACCTTTCCCTGAACCTTGTTATTGAAAACAATTTCGCTTACCTTGTAAGCCTTCATTGTAACTGTGTTAGCCATTTTTTCTTCCTCCTAATTTTACCGCATCCATATACATAAGTATAAACGCTTCACGCAGATAATTCTTCACCTTTACTCCTGAGGGGCTTTCTGCAGGAAGAGATGTCACATCAAACTTCAGATCCTTTGCAAGTCTGCCTGCTCTGTAAAGATGAAGCTCACTTGAAAGAAAAGCGGTCTTTTTTGTATCCGCTTCAGGAAGGCTGTCAATAATAGCTTTTGCATTGATAAAGTTTTCCTCAGTTGTCTTTGACTTGTCTTCAAGAATAATTCTGTCCTCTGAAACGCCCTTTTTAATAAGCTCCTCAGCAATTACGTGTGCCTCGGGTCTTTTCTGATCCTTCTGTGTAATACCACCGCAAGGAATTGCTATAACAGAGGGATTCTTAAGAAGATAATCTGCTGCACCGTCAATTCGGCTTCTGAGTGTTGCGTCGATTTCGTTGTTCAGTATTCTGTAGCCGAGAATCATAAGATAATCGGGAGCTTTTTTCGTGTTACCCTTTGCACCCTTGATAACAAGGCAGACATTTCTTGTGAGAATTACAAAAAAGAGAAAAACAAAAAGAATAACCAGAATCTTTAATACGAGCATAAACCATCATCCTTTAATTAACTTTAAAAATTTATAATTTTTTCTTGTAATCATTCAGAGGAATTGTACCATAAAATATATAAAAAGAAAAGATTTAAAAAAGAAAAATTATTTTATTTTTTATCTGACAGGAGTATTTTTATGTGTGGAATAATCGGATATATCGGAAAAGAAAACGCTGTACCCTATCTTCTTTCCGGTTTGCAGAAACTTGAATACCGTGGCTACGATTCTGCAGGAATTGCTTTGCAGACGGATTCCGGGCTGAAGGTTATAAAATCAACCGGCAGAGTTATGAGGCTTCAGGAAAAAATAAAGGAAAAAGAATTTTTCTCATTTTCAGGAATAGGTCACACACGCTGGGCAACTCACGGAGAGGTTTCCTTAAGCAACGCCCATCCTCACCTCAGCTATAAGGGCACTTTCGCTGTTGTGCATAACGGCATAATTGAAAACTATGCTGCACTGAGAGATAAATTGAAGGATGAGGGTTATCCCTTTGTCTCTGACACAGACACTGAGGTTATTGCCCACCTGCTTGAGCGTGATTATAACGGCGACCTTGTTTCTTCTCTCATTAACACTGCCAAAAAGCTTGAGGGCTCTTTTGCCCTCGCAATTCTTTGTAAGGATTTACCCGACACTCTTATACTTATAAAAAGGGAAAGTCCGCTTATTATAGGCAAGGGTGAAAGCGGCTTTCTTGTGGCTTCTGACTGTAACGCACTTTCTCCCTTCGCAGAAGAAACCGCCCAGATGGCTGACGGTGAAATTGCCGTAGTAACACCCCATAAGGTAAGCTTTTATTCACCTGACGGAAACAATGTGTCACGAAGCTTTGAACACTTCTGTGCTGATTGCAGAAGCACAGAAAAGGGTCTTTTTTCTCATTTTATGCTGAAAGAAATTTTTGAGCAGCCCGACACACTGAGAGATACTCTCAGAAATTGCTTTGATGAAAAAGAAAGGCTGAAAAAGGAGCTTTCATTTTTCATCGATTCAGCTAACACAGACAGACGGATTTATCTCATCGGCTGTGGCTCAGCTTATCACGCAGCACTTTCGGGTAAATATGTTTTTGAAAAGCTGACAGGTATTCCCTCTGAAGCTGTAATTGCAAGTGAATTCTGTACCGCTGATTTTCCTGTAAACGAAAGCTGTCTTTGCATTTTTATTTCACAAAGCGGAGAAACCGCTGACACCCTTTCTGCTCTTAAAAAAGCTGAGGAAAAGGGCGCTTATATTCTCTCTGTGGTCAATGTGGCAAAAAGCAGTGTAGATACTATGAGCCACACCGTAATTCACACAAAAGCAGGCCCTGAAATTGCTGTTGCAACAACCAAGGCCTACACGAGTCAGCTTATGGTGCTTTACTTCCTATCTGTTTTTATCGCTTTTGAAAAGGCTCTTATTGATGAAGAGAAATTCAACTACTATATAAATGAATTATCCTCTCTTTCTGAAAAGTCTGAGGGTATTCTTCACAGACAGGATGAATTCCGCGATCTTGCCAAAACGCTTTCCACTCAGAGCTATATCCGTTTTATCGGAAGAAGCACTGACTATGTTGCCGCCCTTGAGGGTGCACTTAAAATGAAGGAAATCACCTATATCCCCTCTGAGGCTTATCCTGCAGGCGAATTAAAGCACGGCACAATTTCGCTTATTGAAAAGGGCTCACTTACCCTTGCACTTTGCTCTAACGATTATGTTTTTAAAAAGACCGCAAACAACATTGAAGAAATCCGTTCAAGAGGCGGAGAAATTATCACGATTTCAACCGAAAAGCATACAGAAGACCTTTCAGCCCTGCAGAGAAAAATAATAATCCCCCACACCGACGATCTTTTTGTAGCCCTGCTTGAAGCCATACCTCTGCAGCTGCTTGCTTTTTATACAGCAAAAGAAAAAGGCTGCGACATTGATATGCCGAGAAATCTTGCAAAATCTGTTACAGTGGAATAAATCACCTTCAAAAAATCGAAGTGTTTAAGGTTAATAAAATGTAAAGAGTGTTGAATTTTGAAAGCAGTTAGAGTATAATTGAGTAGAATAGGTATTTTATCGTTATCTTTAAGGAATTTGAAAGGGTGGTTAACTTATGGCAAAGCAATTCACCATAACTGAAAACGGCTATGACCCTATAGAAGTTGACAAATATGTGGATATGATTCAGACTGAATACCACAATGCTGTTCAGTGGGGAGAGGAAAACGAAGCTAAATACGAAAAGCTCAGAAAAGATATGGAAGAGCTTGGCGTTTACTTCACAATTGACGAAAACAACCAGAGTGAGGTTATTGAAAAGGTTTTCGGTGAGCTTAAGGTCACCGTTTCAAGAATCAGAGAGGAAGCAGATAAAAAGGCTGCTGAAATCATTGATCAGGCTAACGAAAAGGCAAGACTTATCGTTCGTCAGGCTATGGAACATTCTGTTGAACTCAGAACAGAAAACACCACCATTATGAAAAACCTTGAAAGTGTAAACAAGATGATTTCAGTTATCCTTGAAAAGGGTAACTATTGATAGTTAAAGATTAAAAATTTAAAGCAAAGGAAGTGATTTGAATTGGCAGGATACAGACCAAAGAGCCTTAACGAGCTTAATGATATGTACGACAAAACCATCACAGCTGAAAAAGCAATCATTAAAGCCTCAAGACAGCTCCACGATGTAACAGAAAGCATTGTTCCCTCTGCGGCAGTTGAAGCACCTGCTCCAGAAATGCCCAAGGAGGAAACCAAAGCAGTGGAAGCCTTGTCATCAGAGGTTGATTCACTTATAAATCGCTTCAAATCGGAAATGGCTATGCCAAAAGCTGCTCACACTGAGACGGTAGCAAAGCCGGAGCCGGCTGAAAAAATTTCACTCACTCAGGAAGCAAAGCCTGCTGAGGAAATTCCTGCTCCTGTTGTTATTGCAAAGCCGAAGGCTCATTATGACCTTGAGGTTCCCGGTGAGGTTGCTGAAAAGGCTACTGCACGCAGTGACGAAAGAACAGAGCTTTTTGATGACTATATGAAAATCATGAATGACGAGGATGACGATTTCTTCGCAAAGCATGAATCCTTTAAGAAAAAGAGCAAGAAGAAAAAGCACAAGAAGAGCTTTTTCTCCCGTCGTGAGCCTTCAGAGGAGGAATTCACAGAGGCTGAAGACGATATTCAGGAGGAGCTTTCTGAAACTGCAGTGGCTATTGCAGACAATACCGAGCCTGAAGAAGCCGATGAAGGTCTTCCCGTAAGAGAGGTTATATTCTCACCCGAAGTGCCCGCTGAAGCAGAAGGACTCAAGATTGAATTCACTGCAAAGCCTGAAGAATCAGACGATGAGGAAGAATTTGTTTCCTTTGCTTCTGAAGCTTATGAAGAATCAGAGGAAGTACTCGCTGAAGAAATTCAGGAAGAAGCAGACGATGATGTAGATGCTGTAGAAGAAGCTGAAGAAGCTCATCCCGATTTTGACATTGGTGAAGAAAAAAATGAGGAGCTTCCTCCTGTACCTCAGGATATTGCAGAAACAACCTATGAGGACTTTATGAACTCAGAGGATATCTACTCATACGACCCCAACAAGATGAACACTTCTCCCGATTACGACGAGGACAACGGTGATTTTTCCGAATCTTATGAGGAAGAGGCTTACGAGGAATATGATGATGAAGCAGAAGAAGGCTATGATTCCGAAGCGTTTACAGAAGTTTATCCTATGCCCAAAAACAAAAAGGGAATTATGGCAGGCAGAGTAATTCTCAGCATCATTCTTTCCCTTCTCTGCGTTTCAACTGTTGCAATTGCAGCACTTAATCTTGTTTTAGGAGTAAACAGCGGTCGTGAGGTTTTAGGCGGTAAATTCATCTTCACTGCAGAAAGTACCTATACTGATGCAGGTATTCTCAGTGGTGACCTTGTAATAACAGAAAACAGATATGCTGAAGACGGTGAGGTTTTCGCCTACATCAACTATACACAGCAGTGCTTTATGTTCGGCAAGAGAAACGGCAGCATCGTAAACGACAGCTCAGATGTACTCTTTATTGCTGAAAATGACGGTGAGCGTGTGCTTGTTCTTCGTGATGACACAAAGGGTGTTGTTACAAATATATACCCGACTGTAGGTAAATTTGTAGGTCTTTGCGTAACATACTTTATCCCAATTCTCGCTGTTATGCTTATTCTCGGACTTGTTATTGTTCTGCTTCTTGCTTTTGTTTTCAAGGACAAGGAAAAGGCATACAAGAAAATGATCAACAAGATGGTCAAAAAAGGCGTAATTACTGCTGAGGAAGAAGACGAGTACAGCTACGCAGTCGAAGGCGAACAGGAAAATCTTTTCAGTACAATGGACTAAATCACAGGAACACAAACCGTCAGGAATGTGTTCCTTTTTTATTGAAAGCCTTTGACTTTGTGTAAAAAGTGTGATAAAATTATTCCGCAAGCAGGTCAATGACCTTCTTAGTAACATTAAAAGAAAGGGTGCGTAAAAAAGGTAAGTATTATGGATAATGATAAGAAAAAAGTACTTTTAGTTGTAAACCCTTGCTCAGGTATGACTAAGAAAAGAGCAAGCGTTGAAGATATTATAGAAAAATTTCCTGATGATTACGAATTTTCCGTACACAAAACCACCTGTACAGGTGATGCAACAAACATTGTAAAAAGAGAGCTTGAAGACCACGACCTCGTAGTGTGCTGCGGTGGTGACGGAACATTCAACGAAACAATTAATGGCGTTATGGATATGCCAAGACGTGTGCCCATCGGTTACATACCTGCAGGCACAACAAACGACCTTGCAAGCACACTCGGTATTCCTTCAGAGCTTGAAAAATCAACAGAGCTCATTAAGAGCGGTCAGACTAACGATTATGATATTGGTCTTTTCAATAACAGATGCTTTTGTTATATCGCTTCCTTCGGTGCATTCAGTGCATCCTCTTACACAACACCTCAGCACCTGAAGAACCTTTTCGGTCACAAGGCTTATGTTGTAAAGGGCTTTCTTGAAACAAAGGATATTCATCCCACAAAGATGCGCATTGAATATGATGACGGTGTTCTTGAAGGCGAATTTATTTTCGGCACAGTTTCAAACTCAACCTCAGTTGGCGGCTTCTTCAAATTCAGAGAAGAGGATATCAAGCTTAACGACGGTTACTTCGAGGTGCTTCTTGTAAAGAAAATCCCCTTTTATAAGTATATTCCTGCTATCAGAAAGGTGCAGAAATATCAGTATGACGGCAAGGAAATTATTTTCTTCAAAACCAAGAAGCTTAAAATTCACGCACCTGACGAATGTGTTAAGTGGACTGTTGACGGTGAATTTGCCGGTGCACACCACAATGTTATGATTCACGTGCTTGAAAGAGCTATAGATGTCTGCTCACCCGGAAATAATCTTTTCATAAAGCACGAGCCTAAAATTATCGATCCTGTTGAAGCAGCTGCCGAAAAATACGGCAAGCACGAAACAAGAAAAGAAAAAAGAGCTGCTAAAAAAGCTGCTAAGGCAGAAAAAGTGGCAAAGCTTTCTGAAGCCGAAGCAGAGGAAGAGGCAACAGTTGATTCAGCTGTAGAGCCCGAAAACGAATAATACAAATAGGAAACAAAAATGCGGAGATAAGTTTACACTTGTCTCCGTTCTCTTTTATCTTAATAATTTTTATCCATTTTTAAACAGTTTATTAATAATTATACTGTTTTTTTTAAATAAAATATTGACAAATTTAATCATATAGTATATACTATAAACGATATAAACCGTGAACAGGAGGCATGCTACAGTGGATTGGGCCAGAATGATTAGAGCATTAGTTGATTTTATTATGCAGATAGTTGCATATTTCAAGAAAAGCGAAAATACAGAAGAACCCCCTGCAGATATTAA
>JBGVFK010000045.1:0-24173 GCA_045121075.1 Acutalibacteraceae bacterium
TAAGCGGCAACAGTGCTGTCGACACCACCGCTCATACCAATCATAACCTTCTTCATAAAGCTGTTACCTCCAATGATTTCTCAGTAGATTATAACTTATCACAACAGTGTTGTCAATCGGCAAAAAAATCTAAAAAACGCACAAGGCATAAAGCTTTGTGCGTTTCTTTGTAGTATAACATAATAAGGTAAGATAATTAATAAAAGCGTCAGTAAGCTCACTTACCCTACAAACTTTTAAAAAAGGACAAAACAGCGGTCAGCGAATGTCGGGAGCAAAAATCGGGGAACGAGTAAACAATAAAGCAGACGATTGACTCGCTTTGAGTACACCGCTAACTAGCGGACTCGTTTATCTCATTTCCAAAAAGCCGCAGTATAAAGCACCCTGCTGCTGTTACTTAGAGCAGCAGAGCTATAAAATTGTCGCTTAATCTTTTCTTACCAATTGCAGAAAAGGTGAGCAGAAATGGAATTCAAAGAAACCTGTTCAGCATAACCTGAGCGACAATTTTATGGTCTCGGAGTAGTGTGGAGCCAAGCGTGCTTTTGCTTACTTTTGTCACGCCTGACAAAAGTAAGTGCCCACCGCACAGGTGAGCACATTTCCTGATAGTTTAAAATTTAGCCTTAAGAAGCTTTTCATACTCCTCATCTGTAATTGCACAGATTGAACCGTGTCTCGGATGAAAATCCATCGAGTAATCCTCTCTTCTTACGGGCAGAAAGCTTTCAAAATCCTCCGTCTGCTGCATAAAGAAAATATCAGTGCTGTATTCGTCCATAACCATAACAAAGGTGTCAGTGCCGTTTATGGGATAAATTTCGCTACCCTCAACACCCTCCTTTGAAAGAGAAACAATAACGGGCTTGTCCTCGTAAGGACCAGTAAGTCTGTCTGAGGTAACATAAGCAATAGCCTGCTTTTCCTCGTGCTTAAAGTAAAGATAATACTTGCCGTTATTTTTGTTGTAGGCAATATCACCGTCAATGGTCTGAACATCTCTGCAGTAAAGAGGCTTGGGCTCAGTGATGGTTTTCATATCCTTTGAATGAGCGTAGTACATTCCTGCAGGGTTAAGCTCCTTGGTGGAGTGTGCCCAGTAAATCATATAAGCATCGTTTTCTTCGTCCCATATTGCCTGAGGTGCCCAGGCTCTTGTTGTGTTTCTGAACTCTTCGCCCATTTCCTTGATGTCGATAATGGTTTCGTCTGTCCAGTTAATAAGGTCAACCGATTTCCAGGTTACAAGTGAGTGGTTGGACTCCCAACCCTCTTCGCATCTCATATCAGTGCCGATAATGTAGTAGCAGTCGTCCTGACCCTTGAAGATGTATGGGTCACGGACACATTTTTTTCCCTTTGTCTGAGTAATGACAGGCTTGTTGTCGTTAAGGGGAGTGAAGTTGTAGCCGTCTTCACTTACTGCAAGGTGAATTCTTTCTTCGTTTTCACCGTTGCCCACAAAGTAGCAGAAAATGTATTTGCCGAATTTGCTCTCGGCCTTTTTTGCGTATTCCATTATTTTTCTCCTTTGATTTTATCCCAGTAGTCCTTTGCAGCCTGCTCGTTTTTGTTATCACCGTAGGTGTAATACTTCTTGTGCTTTAAGATGTCGGGCAGATACTGCTGAGGGGTGTAATGATGAGGATAATCGTGAGGGTACTTATAAAACTGACCCTTGTTATTGTTGTCCTCGCCGTCAAAATGCTTGTTCTGAAGCTGTCTGGGGATAGGACCTGTATTTCCCTTTCTGATGTCGTTCATAGCCTCATTTATGCCAAGATAAGCGCTGTTTGACTTAGGAGAGTTGCACACAAGCACAACTGCATTTGCAAGAGGAATTCTTGCTTCAGGCATACCCACCATAAGAGCGGTGTCAACAGCAGCCTTTACAATAGGAATAATCATAGGGTAGGCGAGACCCACATCCTCGTTTGCGCATACAAGAAGGCGTCTTGTTGCTGAGGGCAGGTCACCTGCTTCCAGAAGTCTGCCGAGATAATGAAGGGCTGCATCCGGGTCAGAGCCACGCATGCTTTTCTGAAAGGCTGAGAGAATGTCGTAATGCTCGTCGCCCTCTCTGTCATACTTCATTGCGCTTTTCTGTGTCAGCTCCTCAGCCTTTTCTCTTGTAATAACAATTTTTCCTTCACTGTCAGGAAGGGTGCTGAGTACACATAATTCGGCTGAATTCATAGCCTTTCTCACATCACCGCCACAGGCGTGTGCAATATATGAGAGTACATCGCTTTGTGCTTCAATAGTTACATTTCTGTCGTCAGCAAGAAAACGGAAGGCTCTTTCAACAGCAGGGATAATATCGGTTGGGGTGATGCTCTTGAATTCAAAAACAGTTGAACGGCTGAGAATTGCACCGTGAATGTAGAAGTAAGGATTCTCCGTTGTGGAAGCGATAAGGGTAATTTCACCGCGTTCAATATAGTCAAGAAGAGTCTGCTGCTGCTTTTTGTTGAAGTACTGAATCTCGTCAAGATAAAGGAGAATTCCGTTAGGTGCTGAAAGTGTATCGAGCTCCTGAACAATTGCCTTTATGTCGGCTGTTGAAGCTGAGGTGCCGTTAAGCTTATGAAATTTGCGGTTGGTAGAAAGTGCAATAATTGAAGCAAGGGTGGTTTTACCAATGCCTGACGGCCCGTAAAAAATAAGGTTGGGAAGCTCACCTGATTCAATAATGTTGCGAAGTGCCTTGCCTTCACCTAAAAGGTGACGCTGACCTACCATATCGTCAATAGTCTGAGGGCGGATTCTGTCCGCTAAGGGTGCTTTCATCTGTTTCACCTCTTTTTAGTGTTAACTAATATATCTTACCATAAAAAAGCTTTTTTGTAAATGCAAAATGCGGATAAAAGGGTGGTAAGGAATGAATGGGAGAATTTGTTTGCCAAAGATATTGGAAACGAATTGATTTTAAAATCGAAGAATTATGTTAACAAAGCCAAAAGTTTGTTAACAGTTGTTAACACGATTGTGTGGCAGAAAAACGCCCTATTTATAAGGGTTCTGAGAGTTTGGTATACAATAAAACAATAAAACAATACTTTATAACTTTCACAGAATAGGTTATGTATATGTTATTTTATACTCTTATGAAAACATTGTTTGTTTGTATGTTTGTATGGTTGTTCACTGTCTGCGAGGTTGGTTGGTTTTGACCTCTCCGTCTGCTCCCTTTGGGTCGCATCCACCTTTTCCTCCGGAAACGGGCACCCTTTTGTCTGCGATGCAGACATTTCCCCTAATAGGGGAATTACCTTTCAGGCGAGGCTTTGCCCCTTCCGTCTTCGTCAGTGACGAATCCACCTTCCCCTGAAGGGGAAGGCAGTGTGTCCCTACTGTAATGTCTTTTGGGGTTTTGTGTGTCGGTTGGGCGGACACGTCGTGTCCCTACGATTTACCTTAATGTTTCGTCAGTAATTTTGCACTTTGCATTTTGCATTAAAAAAAGCTCCCGTGTGGGAGCTTTTTTTATTTTACTTCGTAGTTTACGTAGTTGTTTACATCAAAGGTTACTGTTGAGTCAATTGCTGTAATAAGAGACATTGAAAGCTTGAGGTCAACGATTTCAACATTTACATTCATATCATAGTTGATGTTTGTGATTTTGCCGGTTACCTTGTTGTAGGAAACTGTGAATGTGCTGTTGTTGTAGGTCTGTCTGAATGCTGAATACTTCATTGACATGCCTGAGCCTGATGATTCAAGTCCGTTCTTGATTTTTACAAGATAATCGTTTGCAAGAACATCAAAAATCTTGCCGTGAGCAGTGCTGCTGGGACTTGAAGGCGGTGCAGCCATATATTCATCATTGAGGGTGAGCTTGATGTCGTAGGTGTATGAGCCCTTGTCAACAACCTCAATTGACTTGATGTCGCTGTCCTGAAGACCGGGAATTACAATATAAGGTGTGCCTGAAACAGGTACGGAAGCCATATAGCTGCTGTAAGCGGCATCGTATTCTGTCTGGCTGGGATAATTCTTATAGGTTACTGCCTGAATGTACTTTGACTGTGATGAAGCAAAGGATTCAAAAATTCCTACAAGGTCAGCTGTCTTGAAGTTGCCTTCCTTGTGAATCTTTACGTTTGTAAAGGTGGGAAGATTTGAATGATAAAGTGCAGGCATCTGTGTCTTGATTTTATTTGCACTGTCTTCAAGCACTGAAAGAAGCTGTGACTTTGAGCCCTCGGGAAGAGTGCAGCTGCCGGTTGTGAGCACTGCCTTAACTGTGTCGGTAAGGTCAGATGAAACGTAAATTTCAACATTACCTGCCTTCTTGAAGGTTACCTTACCTGTTGTGCTTACTGTTGCAGTTTCAGGGTCAGATGAAAGGTAAAGTACCTTTGCGCCTGATGATGAGGGCTTCACATCAACTGAAAGCTGATAGCCCTGACCTACATTACAGTTTTCATAGTAATCCTTGTTGAGAGTAAGCACCTCTCTTACATAGAAGGTGATGCTGTGACTCTTTGTGCTGCCTGCAGGAGCAGTTGCGGTAATTGTAACCTCACCTGTGCCTACACACTTAACCATACCGTCTGATGAAACTGTTGCAACCTTGTTGTCGCTTGATGACCAGATAAGTGAGTCAGCTCTGAAGCCTGCCTCTGAGTCAACATCAGCTGAAAGCTTAGCGCTGTTGCCGTAATACCAGGGATTATCCTCACCGTCATAATAAACTGAAATAAGTCTTGTGGTTGATGAAATCTTGAAGCTTGCTGTTTTTCCGTTTGCAGCTGTAAGAGTTACAGTGAAGGAGAATGCATTACCTGTCTTAGGCTCAACTGTTGCCTGCTTTGCAAGAAGTCTGCCGTTTCTGTTGTCGATAAAGAAGTAATCCTCAAATTTGCAGGTGTCACTCTTTGTTGTTGTGCCGAAAAGACCTGTCTTGTATGAGTAGGTGTAATCCTTACCTGAAAGAGTGAAGGACTTGTCTGAAACATTTGAGGGGTTGAAGGTGGGCACAATTGCAACGCTTTCGTTTACGTTTACTGTGTATGAGCTGTTAACTGTAACAGACTGAAGCTTGATATCCTCAACTGAAAGAGTGAAGGAATCTGAAATTGAGCCGTCAGCATTTGAAACTGTAATTTTTGTTGTGCCTTCAGCAATTGCAGTAATTGTACCTGAGCTGTTGATTGTGGCAACTGCAGAGTTTGATGAGGTATATTTGAGTGAAACATTTTCAGCCTCAGCAGGCTCAATTTTAACCTCTGTCTGGAAGGTTTCGCCCTTGCTCATTTTTGTTGTCTTTTCTGTAAAGGTAAGACCTGTGAGTTTTGTGCTGCCTGTTGAAGCAGCCACCTCTGTGTAATCACCGTATACCTTTTCGCCCTTTTCATTTTTAATGAAGGCTCTTACGAAGAAGGTGTAATCCATACCCTCTTCAAGGTTGTATGCAGTGTAAATATTCTTGTCGGAATTAAGCTCAGCTAAAAGCTCTTTGCTTCCGTCATAAACCTCGTAGCCGTCTGCACCTGACTGTAAGGTCCATGAAAGTGAAACTCTGTCCTTTGTTGAAATTGCCTTAAGGTCCTTAACCTTGCCGGGAAGAGTAGTGAAGCTCTCTGAATAAACGGGGTCACTGTATGTCTTTTCACCGTTGAAGCTGTTGTATGCACAAACCTCAAGACGGTATCTTGAGCCACCCTCAAGGTCCTTGATTGTTGTTGCCATATGTGTGTCAGCAACCTTTGTGCGCTTTAATACCTCACCGTTTTTGTCAAGCTGATTAAGATAAACAATAAAGCCGCTGTGCATTGTGCTAAGGCTCATATTGAGGAATACGCTGTTTTCTGTAACATCAGAAATTTCAACCTTGTCAGGCTTGTTGGGCTTTGTGGGGAAGCTGATTGATGCAGCCTTGCCGAAGGTCTTTGTGTCCTCGTTGTAGGCCTTTACTGTAACTGTAACACCTGTGGTGTCACGAAGACCTGTAAGCTCATAGCTTGTGCCAGTGGTGTCGTATGATGTCATATCACCGACTTCGTTTTCTTTTTCAATAACATAGTATGTAGCGCCTGCAACCTTGTTCCAGGAAATCTTTGCAGAGTTAAGACCGATGTCTGAAGCCTTGAGACCTGTTACTGCACCGAGAGAGGTTGAAGCCTTTACAGCTGAAGAATATGAGCCGTAAATCTTTGAGTCGCCGCTCTTTTTATAAGCTCTTACCTTGAAGGAGTAAACTGTACTCTCCTTGAGTGAGGAGAAGGTGTAGCTTGTTTTGCTTGTGTTTTTTGCATCAACCCAGTCGTTGCCGTCGTGAAGCCATACCTGATAAGCAGTGGCACCTGTAACCTTGCTCCAGCTGACCTTGATGCTGCCGTCACCTGCAGTAGCCTTTACAGTTTTGGGAGCAGCAAGCTTTGTTGAAGCCTTTACTGTTGATGAGTATGAGCCGATGTAGTATTCACCGCTTACCTTCTTATATGCTCTTACCTTGAAGGAATAGGTGGTGCCGCCCTTAAGATCGGTGATTTTTGCTGAAAGTGACTTTGTTGTTGCCTTCTTTACCCATTCACCGTCCTCGTACATATATACCTGATAGTGGGTTGCACCCTTTACAGTCTTCCATGAAAGCTTAACGGTATCACTGTTTACTGTTGTTGTAATTGACTTAACCTTGTCGGGAACAATTTTAAAGATCTTTTTAACTGAACCGCTGTAGCCGTTTTTACCGGTTACGGTAACTGTGCCCTTACCGATATTCTTGTTGTTTGTGTACTTTACTGTGTAGTACTTTGAATTGAGTGTTTTGCCTGAAAGCTTAACCTTAACGGTGGGCTTAAGAGCCTTTCCGTTATAAATTGCACTTGCAACGCTTACGGTAGCCTTCTTGATTGATTTTGCTGCAGCACTTGCAGGCATACAGAAGGTGCCCATAACAAGAATTACTGTAAGCAGAAAGGCAAGAAGCTTTGATGATCTGTTGTTTTTCATAAGTCTTACTCCTTTTCTTTGTTTTATCAGAAACCTAAATTATCGTTTACAAGAAGAACGGTAATGCGTTCTTTTACTCTGCTTCTTCTTGTAATTACAATCTGGTTACAGATGCAGTCCTCACCGTAGCAGTCACCGCATTTGCCGAGTCTTGAGCAGGGTGTGTTTTTACTGAGTCTTACTGTGTTGGGCGGTGAAGCAATGTTTCTTACTCTGTTATAAGCCTCGTCAACATCCTTTACAACCTTGTTCATGCCCACAACAACAATAACATGCTCCGGGCCGAAAATAAGGTTTGCAACTCTGTTGCCGTTGCCGTCAATGTTGAGAAGTACACCGTCAAGGGTGATTGCATTGGTGCTCATAAAGTAGTAATCTGAATTAAAGGCGAGGGTGTTGAATTCCTTTGTCTTTTCCGGTGTGGTATATTCAGCTCTGTCGAAAACCTTATACTTTCCGCTTTCCTTAAGTGCTGAGGGAATACCAACCTCCTTAATGCTTTCGCTGCCACCCCAGGCAACGGTGCTGTTTTCGGGCATAAGCTCAAAAACCTTTTTAAGACAGGCCTCTTTACTTTCACAGTAGAAGGCTGTCATATTTCTTTTTTCAATTGCAGCAATCAGGCTTTTTGCCTGAAGCTCTCTTGCAGTTTCCAGATGAGTCATAGAAAAACTCCTTTACATATAATTATACATTCTACATTATAACAAAAAAACATTATATAATCAATAAAAATTTCTCAGAAAAAGCTTCATAAGGAAAACGACCCATTATTTTAAACTGATTATCATTAAAAATGTGCAAAAACTATCTTCTGAGGATTAATTCTACTCTGTGTTTATAAAATTTGTGTGATAAAAAATTTAATTTAGGTTATTTTTAACAAAAAGCGGAAAAAGACTTTATTTTTATAATTTTTTGTGATATAATACACAAGTTGAATGGTATGCCTTGGCTATATTTGGCAGAAAAGCACACCATATATGGTAGATTATTACTTACTTGAAATATACAGATAGTATTTCCGAAAGAAAAAACGGAAAGAGGAGATTGATTTGGAAAAGCTTGTTATCCATGGCGGTAACAGACTCTTCGGTGAAGTTGAAATCAGCGGTGCAAAAAATGCCGCTGTTGCAATTATTCCTGCAACTTTGCTTGCACAGGATGTCTGTCGCATTGAAAATGTGCCTAATATCAGTGACGTCAGCTGTATGGTTAAAATCCTCAGCCAGATGGGCGCACAGATTAAGTATATAAATAAGCACACAATTGAAATTAATACAAAAACCGTTAACTCATATATCGTGCCTCACGAGATGACAAGACAGCTGAGAGCTTCTTATTATCTTATCGGTGCTCTTCTCGGCAGATATAACAGAGCTAAGGTAGCCCTTCCCGGTGGATGTAACTTCGGTGTAAGACCTATTGACCTTCACATCAGAGGCTTTGAGCTTCTCGGTGCAACTGCAGCGGTTGAAAATGCAATGATCAACGCTTCAGCTGACCACCTTACAGGCAGTCCTATCTATATGGACAAGGTTTCAGTAGGCGCAACAATCAACATTATGCTCGCTGCCGTTAAGGCAAGAGGACTTACAATAATTGAAAACGCAGCTAAGGAGCCCCACATTGTTGACCTTGCAAACTTCCTCAACGCTATGGGTGCCGATGTAAGAGGCGCAGGTACAGACGTAATTAAAATCCACGGTGTACAGAACCTTCACGGCTGCACACATTCAATTATTCCCGACCAGATTGAAGCAGGTACTTATATGGTTGCTGCAGCAGCATCAGGCGGCGATGTAATCGTTAAGAATGTTATTCCCAAGCACCTTGAATCAATCACAGCAAAAATGGTTGAATGCGGTGTTGAAATTACAGAATATGACGACGCTGTAAGAGTTAAATCAAACGGCGAATTTAAAAAATGCAACCTTAAAACAATGCCTCATCCCGGCTTCCCCACAGATATGCAGCCCCAGATGGCAGTGCTTCTCAGCCTTGCAAAGGGTACAAGCGTAGTATCAGAGGGCGTATGGGATAACCGTTTCAAGTATCTTGATCAGCTTATGAGAATGGGCGCAAACGTTCAGGTTGACGGCACAATTGCTGTTATTCAGGGTGTACCCGAGCTTACAGGTGCTCCCGTAAGAGCTGATGACCTTCGTGCAGGTGCTGCAATGATTATTGCAGGTCTCGCTGCAAGCGGTATTACTGAAATTGAAGATATCATTTACATCGACCGCGGTTACGAGGACTATGTTGAAAAGTTCAGAAATCTCGGTGCTGATATCTACAGAAAAGAAATCAGAGAAAATGATAATTCAGGCGTAAACGCAGGCTAAATAAAAAAACTTGAATCGGCAATACTTCGGTATTACCGATTTTTTTTAGGAGATATTACAATGGCAAGATTCTGTTCACTTTTTTCTTCCTCTTCAGGAAATTCAACCTTTCTTTCCTCAGCAACAACCTCAATTCTTGTTGACGCAGGTGTTTCTGCAAGAAGAATGGTAAAGGCACTGAATGACAGAGAAATTGACCCGAAAACAATAGGCGCTCTTTTCCTCACCCATGAGCATATTGACCATGTAAATGCAGTGCGTATTCTTGCCACAAACCACAACATTCCCGTTTTTGCAACTGAGGGCACACTTGAAGTCCTGAGAGAAAACGGCACAATAAACGGCAAATTTCAGGTTGAGGTTATGCCTGAGGCTGGCATCAGCATCGGCGACCTTTTTGTAAAAAGCTTTAAAACTCCTCACGACAGCAACGAAAGCTGTGGCTACACAATTATGCTGCCTGACGGACAGAAGGCTGCCGTTGCAACGGATATAGGTCATATGACAGCAGAGATTATGGAAAACCTCAAGGGCTCAAGCCTTGTTATGCTTGAATCAAACCACGATGAGGGAATGCTCCGTAACGGACCGTATCCCTATTATCTTAAAAGAAGAATACTCTCCGATGTAGGACATCTTTCAAATAACAGCTGTGCTGAAGCAGTTGCAGAGCTTTTGAAAAGCGGTACTGTACGCTTCTTCTTAGGGCATCTCAGCCGTGATAATAACTTCCCTGAGCTTGCTTATCAGACCTCTCTTGCAGCTCTCAAAAGCATAGGCGCAGTTGAGGGCAGAGACTTCTTTCTTGAGGTTAACAAAATCGAAAACGACTGTGGCGTTATCAGATTCTGAGGTGAAACAATGCTTAATGTTACAATTATCTGTCTCGGTAAGCTTAAGGAAAAATATCTCCGTGATGCTTGTGATGAATATGCAAAAAGACTTTCAGCCTTCTGCAAGCTTAATATAGTTGAGCTTACTCCCGAAAAGCTCAGCGACAACCCCTCAGATAAGGAAATTGAAAATGCTCTCACCACAGAGGCAAAGAAAATCACCGACAAAATTCCCAAAGGCTCATACATATATTCCCTGTGCATTGAGGGTAAGCAGATTAGCAGCGAAGAGTTAAGTGCTGAAATTGAAGCAGTTGGTGTTGCCGGCACAAGCAGTATAGTGTTTATAATCGGCAGCTCCTTCGGTCTTTCCGATACCATCAAGAAAATGAGCAACAAAAAGCTTTCCATGAGCAAAATGACCTTTCCTCATCAGCTTGCGAGAGTTATGCTTCTTGAACAGATTTACAGAGCGGTGCAGATTTCTGCAGGGACGAAATATCATAAATAAATCTTGATAATTTTTAATATTTATGATATACTACTCAAGTTCGGTTAAAATTAATAAAATAAATTTTAAAATGGAGGAACACAAAATGGAATTTTTCGGCTTTACCCTTTTTGGCTCCCTTACAGGCGGAGCACTCATGGCAGTTGCTGCAGTTATCTTTGTTGTAGGTCTTGTTCTTACAATCAAGGGTGGCGACTGGTTCGTTGATTCAGCTTCATGGTTCGCTGAAGCAACAGGTATCCCCAAGTTCGTTGTAGGTGCAACAGTAGTATCATTCGCAACAACACTTCCCGAGCTTCTCGTTTCAGTTAGAGCTGCAATGAACGGCTCAGCTCAGCTTGCAATCGGTAACGCAGTAGGTTCAGTTACAGCTAACACAACTCTTATTATGGGTGTGTCACTTGTTGCAATGGCAGGCCTTGTAAACAGAAAGAGCTTTTCACTCAAGGGCGGTCTTCTTATGGCTGCTGTAATCGGTCTTACAGTTCTTTCACTCAGCGGTTCACTTCCTACATGGTCAGCTTACGTTCTCTGGGCAATCTTCCTTATCTTTATGGTAAGCAACCTTATTGAAGGTAAAAAGGCTGCTGCTTCAGACGAAATCGACTCATACGAAAAGAAAGAAATTCCCTCAAAGATTTTCTTCTTCATTATCGGTACAGCATCAATCGTATTCGGTGCAGAATTCCTTGTTTCATCAGGTAAGACAATTGCTACAGGTCTCGGTATCAGCGAAACAATTATCGGCTTCACAGTTATCGCTCTCGGTACATCACTTCCCGAGCTTGTAACAACACTTACAGCTATCCGTAAGAAGGAATCATCACTTTCAGTTGGTAACATCATCGGTGCAAACATCATCGACACAACTCTTATTCTTCCCCTTTGTGCAGTTATCAACGGTACAGCACTTCCCGTTGAAAGAGTAAACCTTGTATTTGACTTCCCCGTATGTATCGCAGCTTGTGCAGTTGCAATTGTTCCCACAATTATTCAGGGCAAGTTCAAGAAGTGGCAGGGCTTTGCACTTCTTACAATCTATGCTGCATATATGGCTCTTCTCGTTCTCAACGAGGTTGGCGTTGTAGCACTTGGCTAAGATTTAAATTAAAAATCAAAGGCTGGTTTTTACACCAGCCTTTTTCTTATTTTTTCCGTTCCACGAAATCAATGAGAACAACATGCTGCCGAACCCTGAATGCAAGACTGTCATCAAGCCTTTGAAGAGACGACACTCCTGATTTTACAGGATATTGCAGGGGTGTTATATTGTGCGAATAATTCAGGAATGAATTAATACAGATTGTTGAGTCGCTGAGCTTAATAGAATAAGTTGTATATCCTCTTTTGTTTTCGCTTTCTTTCGGATAAGAAAACTCAGCAAAGTATTCGTCAAATCTCTGTCCATAGAAGATAATGCTGGTTGAAGTATAAGTTTGATTTCCTTCCTTTAAGAAGGGCGAAGTGTAAGTAACTCCTTCAGAATCATAAAGCACTCTGCCACTGATTTCTTTTGTTATATAAATGTGACTGTTGTCAGGCGGGTCAACGGAAATAGCTTCTGTTCCGTAGTATCCCTTATCGATAACCCACTGAAAATGGTGGAAGATTTTCCACTCGTTTTCCTCTTCGTTTATGAGGGCATAAACAATGGTGAATTGCATTTCCTTTTCGTCATATTCAGTGTGAGTGTAATGTATATTTCCTCTGGTTTCGGTAACCCTTCTGCCGTTGTTGAAGGCTTCCATCTGAACATCGGCACCAACATAAACAGCATTCTCACATTCGAGAATATCCTCATCCTTAAGGTCATTTAAAACATAATCGGGAAAACCTAAGGAGAGAAGCTTCGTCTTGATTTCTTCAATCTGTGCACTTTCTGTTTTTACCTGAGGTGTCCATTCCATAGGGTAACGGGAGAAGAAAACATAGCCTGTAAGTGAAATTAGAAACGCAAGTCCGAGACAGATGGTAGCAACTGTTTTGTCTGAATTCTGCACACCTGCAATCTCAATGGCATACCCGTATTCATCAAGCTCCTTGGAGAGCTTTATAAGAAAAACGAAAACCAGCACATAGGCGATAAGCACAAAGAAACTCAATGCACCTGTAAAGTTTATGAGGGCAAGGAAAATAATCAGCGCCATTATGCCTATAAGTGAATAAGACGAAAAATTCGAACTGTTATATTCGAGCTTCTTTTTTACGGTTATAAATCCTGCTGAAATTGAAACTGCCATCATAAATATGAGCAGGAGTGAGGTCATTGCCATTACGGTAAAAGGTGCAGAGCTCTCAGCGGTGTAGCGTACAATTGATGAATTGAGAAAAAGCGAAACAGCTTCAAATCCAAGGGCTATTGAAGAGAGTACATAGCCAAGGAAAAACCACTTGTTTTCTTTTCTCAGACTTCTGAAGCCAAGTAGCGCAAGAATCGGGCCTGCAACGGAAAAGATAAGATTTAACGGAAAAATCTGAGGAACAACTGCCATAAGAGCAAAGCCTATTAGCATCTGTCTTGTTGCCTTTCTCCAGGGTGAAACCGTTTTTGTTACATTATCAGGGGGAGGGAAGGGTGTTAGCATTTCGGAAATTTCACTGTCGCTTAAAAAATCAAAGCTGTTTTCATTCATCTTTGTCACCTCCCAGCTCTTTTCTTAAAATCTGCTTGATGCGGTAAAGCCGTCCTTCAACTGCTCTTTCGGAAAGACCAAGCTCTGATGCAATCTGTGCGGTGGACTGCATATAATAATACTTTCTGTAAAATAGACTCTGATTATCCTTTGAAAGGGTGGCGATTGCCTTTTGCAGAAGCCTTTGCTGCTCCTTTTTTATAGCACTCTCTTCAGGTGAAATGCAGGGTGAGGGAGTGCTTTCGTAAACAGGTTCTTCATTCTGAGTAATTCTCGTCTGCTTTCTTGCTTTATTAAAAGCGGCGTTACGGCTTATTGCTGTAAGCCAGGTTGTGAATGTGCCTTTTTCGGGATTATAGTACTTTATGTTGTTCCACACTGTTACGGTTATATCAGAGAAGCATTCCTCAATATCACGCTCATCCTTTAAAATGGGCTTCAGTATGTAAAGTATCAGCGGCTTATATTTTCCTCTGAAATGCTGTAGTGCCTCCTGATTTTCATTTTTCATTCCGTCAATAATCTGATACTCCTGCATTTTTTCACCTCCCGTGCTTTTTGTTCTGTGTTCATTATATAATACACAGCGGAATTTGAAAACCCACGAATTAATTAAAATTTTTATTAGAATGGCCTGCACTGAGCATAATAATAGTAGTTTTGTTATTTTTACACAAAAATTTTTTCGCAAGTAGGCATAATATTAAACGCAGAAATATTGATTTATTGCGTTCATAGTGATAAAATATGTAAGTATTAGTTATCGAGTTATTCGAAATTGATAACATGAATTTAAGGGGTAATATATATGCAAAGAAGAACAGGCACTATTTCAAGAGGTATCCGTTGCCCGATTATCCGTGAAGGTGACGACCTTGCAAAGATTGTTTGTGACAGTGTTGTAGAAGCAGCTGAGATTGACGGCTTCCAGCTTCGTGATAAGGACGTTGTTGCAGTTACAGAATCAATTCTTGCAAGAAGCCAAGGTAACTATGCTTCAGTTGATGCTATCGCAAAGGATGTAAAAGCTAAGCTTGGCGGTGAAACCGTTGGCGTAATTTTCCCGATTCTTTCAAGAAACCGTTTCGCAATCTGCCTTAAGGGTATTGCAATGGGCTGTAAAAAGGTTGTGCTTATGCTCAGCTATCCCAGTGACGAGGTTGGTAACCACCTTCTCACATACGATCAGCTTGACGAAGCAGGAGTAAATCCTTACAGCGACGTTCTTTCTCTCGCAAAATACCGTGAGCTTTTCGGCGAAAACAAGCACGAATTCACAGGTGTAGATTACGTAGACTACTATTCACAGATTATCACAGAAGCAGGTGCAGAGTGTGAGGTTGTTTTTGCTAACCAGGCAAAGGCTATTCTTGATTACACAGACTGCGTTCTTACCTGCGACATTCATACAAGACAGAGAACTAAGAGACTTCTCAAGGCTGCAGGTGCAAAAATTGTCTGCGGTATGGACGATATCCTTACTTCTTCAGTTGACGGCAGCGGCTTCAATGCTGACTTCGGTCTTCTCGGCTCAAACAAGTCAACAGAAGATATGATCAAGCTTTTCCCAAAGGATTGCGGTGAGTTTGTAACCAAGGCTCAGCAGTACCTTATGGAAAGAACAGGCAAGAACATTGAGGTTATGGTATACGGTGACGGCGCATTCAAGGATCCTCAGGGTAAAATCTGGGAGCTTGCTGACCCCTGCGTATCACCCGGTTATACAAAGGGTCTTGAGGGTACACCCAACGAGCTTAAGCTCAAGTACCTTGCTGACAACGATTTCAAGGATCTTTCAGGTGACGAGCTCAAGAAGGCAATCAGCGAAAGAATCAAGGAAAAGGGCGAAGAAAGCCTTGTTGGTAACATGGCTTCTCAGGGTACAACACCCAGAAAGTTCACAGACCTTATCGGTTCACTCTGCGACCTTACTAGCGGTTCAGGTGACAAGGGTACACCCGTTGTACTTGTTCAGGGCTACTTCGATAACTACACAAACTGATAAATTTTATTACTGCCGTATCGTAAAAGCGATATGGCAGTTTTTTCATATCATAAGCTATTGACACTTATATCTGTGAAAGGTAAAATAGAAAAAAGAACATAAAGGATGTGATTGAATGAAAAAGCTGTGTGCCCTTTTGCTGACATTTATGCTTATGGCTCTTTGCCTTTGCTTTAGTGCTTCAGCTACAGATAAAACTGAAAAAATCCTCGTTAAGGACAGCTGCGGAGATGTTGTGAAAACCTACAGCATTGTGACAAATAATATTAACATTGACGCAAGAAAGCAGATTCAATACGCCATTGATTATATAAGAGATAACGCAGGTGAAAACGATATTCACACCCTTGTTCTTCCCAAGGGAGAATATGGTCTGCATTCAAGTCTTAACTTTTACAGCAATATGATTTTTGATATGTCAGAGGCAGTGCTTTACCGAATGGGCAGCTGTGCCGCTATGATCCGTTTCGGCAGATCTTCTGAGGTTTACTACGGTGATGACGGCTTTTGCAACATCACTCTCACAAACGGCACTCTTGACGGAAAAGACAACGGCACAACCTCGCTGATGCGTTTTGCTCACGCAAAGAATATAACCCTTCAGAATGTTACCTTTCAGAACACTTATGATGTTCACCATCAGCTTACCTTCGCAGCCTGCAGCGATGTAAAAATAACTGAGTGCAGCTTTCTTGATATGGATTTTTCAGCAAAGTCCGAGGGCTACAATTGCGAAGCAATACAGATAGATATACTTAAGGAGGAGCATTTTTCTTATCCCGCTATGGATGGCACAGGAAGTAAAAATATTGAAATTTCATCCTGTACCTTCCGTAATCTTTCACGAGGAATCGGCACTCATTCAGGGGTTGCAGGGCACTATTTCAGCAATATGAAATTTATTGGCAACACCTTCAGCGATATTACGGGCTATGCCATCAGTGCCCTAAATTATAAAAACAGTAAGATTGCTGAAAATAAAATCACTGACTGCGGAAGCGGAATTTTCTGCAGCACAGTGCCTTCGGGCGGTCTACAGCATATGTATGCGCCTTTTTCAGAGAATGACAAAATAAACGGCAAGCTGAATACAGTTATTTCTGACAACACCATTTCAGTTAAAGATAAGGGCTACGGAAGAGTATCCTTCGGCATAAAGCTCCTTGGCTCAGATGTAAAGAAGTATACGGACAAAAACGGAAAGACTGTTTCAGGCAACCTAAAAATCTCAGGCGTTACTGTGAAAAACAACACCATTACAAGCTCAATCAGTAAGGATAATTTTTACGCTATAAATGTAAGCTATGCCTACGGCTCGGAGTATTCCTCAGAGTCGAATCTCAGCATAACAGGCAACAAGGTTGTTTTCAGCAATTCCAAAAAGTGCAGTAATATAAACCACGGAATAAGAATTGAAAGCAGCAGCAAAATCTATGTTGCCAAAAACACTGTGTACGACAAAAGCAGCAGTGCGCCTAACCTTAATTCGGGTGTATACCTTAAGGATTGCAGCAGTATACAGCTGGTTTCAAACACAGTTAAAAACACCAAGGAAGCCGGCATAAAGCTTCAGGCTCTTTCAACCGGACTTATAAAATCCAATAAAATCACAAACGCAAAGGGCGACGGAATTTACGTTAAAGATTCAAAGTTGTGTAAAATCAATTCCAATAAGGTGTATTCCGCATCTGCCTACGGTATTTATCTTGCCGGCACATCAACGGCTTCAACGGTTGAGTCCAATTACATTGTAAGCAGCAAAAAGGGTGGCATACTCATCAATGACAAAGCATCCGTAACCTCGGTGAGCAAGAATAAAATTGACCTTATCTCATCGTCAGCAGACGGAATTACCGTTAAGGGCAGTGCAACTGTTAAAAAGATAAACAGCAATCAGATTAACCTTAAGAAAAACAGCGACAGTAAAAACCTTAAGGTAAAATGCCGTCACGGTATTCTAATAAACAGCAAAAGCTGTAAAATTGCAGAAATAAAAAGCAACAGTATAAAAAGCTGTGCCGAAAAGGGTATCTATGTAGCATCGGCAAAAAGCAGTGCTGCAATTTCAGGTAACAGCATAAATTCCTGCAAGTACGGAATAGCATACTGCAAGGGTGCTTTAAGCGGCAACACAATAAAGAATTATACCAAGAGCAAATATCAGAAGCTATAAGAAGCAAATGAAGGAGGAAGTATGTACAATAAGGTTTATGTTGAAATCACCAATATGTGCAATATGAGCTGTTCTTTCTGCCACGGTCATAAAAGAGCACCAAAGAGAATGACCGCAGATGAATTTTCAGATATTCTTTCAAAGCTTACCAATCAGACAAGGTATATCTATTATCATCTTATGGGTGAGCCGCTTACCCATCCTCAGCTTCACGAGTTTATAAAAATGGCAGGGGAGAGTGGCTACAAATCAATTATAACCACCAACGGAACACTTCTCAGGAAACGCGGTGATGAGCTTCTTTCGACAGGGCTTCATAAAATAAACATCTCTGTGCACAGCTTTGAAAATGAAATCAGCGACAGCCACACCCGTTACATAAGTGAGCTTTCAGAATTTGCAACAAAGGCTGCCGAAAAAGGAACCATAGTTGTTTTCCGTCTCTGGAACAAGGGCTTTGACGGTGGCAGAAACGATGTGACACTGGAGCTTCTTAAAGAGAAAATACCAGGCGACTGGAAGGAAAACACCAGAGGTATCAGAATAAGGGAAAAGCTGTATCTTGAGTGGGGAGAGCGGTTTGAATGGCCGGACAGTAATGCGGAAATAAAGGGCAACAGATTTTTCTGCTACGGCTTAAAGGATCAGTTCGGCATTCTTTCTGACGGTACGGTTGTACCCTGCTGTCTTGACAGCGACGGTGTGATTAACCTCGGCAACATATTTACTGAAGATATAGAAGCAATTCTTAACTCCGAAAGAGCAAGGACGATTACAGAGGGCTTTGCAAAGGGCGAGGCTTCGGAGGATTTGTGTAAGAGATGCGGATATGCACAGAGGTTTGTGAAGTGATGTATTATATAGGTATACAACTTCTACAATTTGCAGAGCTGTAAAAAGCTCCTGTTAGTCGAAAATGTAATTTTTTAAAAATTGAAAATTTTATAATAAAATTCTCTTGAAAATGATAAAAAAAGGGGTTATAATAATTTGTAAATTATTTAAAGGAAGGTGTCAGAATGGAAAATAATATTCGTCCCGAAACAATGAAACGTATCACCACTCCTGAGCTTGCAAATGAGTTCATTGAAGAGCAGGTTGCTCTTATCCGCGAGCAGGTTGGCAATAAAAAGGTTCTTCTCGCTCTTTCAGGCGGTGTTGACTCATCAGTAGTAGCAGCGCTCCTTATCAAGGCTATCGGCAAGCAGCTTGTTTGTGTGCATGTAAACCACGGCCTTATGCGTAAGGGTGAAAGCGAAAACGTTATCGAAGTATTTAAAAACGGACTTGATGCAAACCTTGTTTATGTTGATGCAACAGACCGTTTCCTTGACCTCCTTGCAGGTGTAAGCGACCCCGAAAGCAAGCGTAAGATTATCGGCGCTGAATTTATTAAGGTATTCGACGAAGAAGCTGCCAAGCTTGACGGAATCACCTTCCTTGCACAGGGTACAATTTATCCTGATATTCTCGAAAGCATCAAGCAGGCTGAAGGCAAAAAGGCAGTTAAGTCACACCACAATGTTGGTGGTCTTCCCGAAGATATGGAAATGGAGCTTGTTGAGCCCATTAAGCTTCTCTTCAAGGATGAAGTAAGAGTTGTTGGTGAAGCTCTCGGTCTTCCTCACGCTATGGTATACCGTCAGCCCTTCCCGGGTCCCGGCCTTGGTGTAAGATGCCTTGGTGCAATTACAAGAGACAGACTTCACGCTCTCAGAGAAGCTGATGCAATTCTTCGTGAAGAGTTTGACCTTAACGGTCTTGCTGAAAAGGTATGGCAGTATTTCATTGCAGTGCCCGATATGAAGAGTGTAGGCGTTAAGGATGACAGCCGTTATGAGGGCTGGCCTGCAATCATCAGAGCTGTTAACACAACAGACGCTATGACAGCAACAATTGAAGAAATTCCTTACGCAGTGCTTCACAAGGTTACAGCAAGAATTGTAAACGAAGTTGAAGGCATCAACCGTGTACTTTACGACCTCACACCCAAGCCAACAGGCACAATTGAGTGGGAATAATGACTATCCTCCCGGAACCCTTTATTTTAAGGGCTTCCGGGGTTTCTTTTTTGAAATTGATACCACAATTGATACCGCAAGCCACTTGACATTATTCACTTTTACAGTTCCTTCATAAAATTTCTTGTATTTTATGTATATCATATTGACAAACTATCGCTGTGACGATATAATAAAAATGAAATAATAACTATCGCTGTAACGATACTTGAGGAAGGAGATTCCTATGTCAGATAAAATTGTTGTTTATCATGGCTCACCCAAAATAATTGAGAAACCTGTTTTCGGAAAGGGTAATCCCAATAACGATTACGGGCTTGGTTTCTATTGCACTGAGAGTGAAGAGCTTGCTAAAGAGTGGGCTTGCTCTACGGAAAGTGATGGTTATGCAAACAAATACAATCTTGACCTGAGTGACCTTTCTGTTCTTTCTCTTACAAACGGTGAATACAATATTCTTAATTGGTTGTTTGTGTTGCTTGAAAACAGACGCTTCCGTATCAGCGGTGATATCGCAGCTCAGGCGAAGGAGTATATATCTGATAATTTTGCAATAGATTACAGAAGCTACGATATTATCAAAGGATACCGTGCTGATGATGCCTATTTTTCGTTTGCTAATGCTTTTCTGAACAATACTATATCTGTATCACAGCTCGAAAGAGCAATGGTACTAGGTAAGCTCGGAGAGCAGGTTGTTGCAATTTCAGAGAAAGCTTTTAATTCTTTTGAATTCATAGAAGCAATTGCTTCACCCAATGAAATTTATCTTCCGAAAAAGCTTGCCCGTGATTCAGCTGCAAGAGATGAATTCAGAAAAGAAAAAAGCAGAGGCTCTGTACTTACTGAAAAATACATTATGGATATTATCAGAGAAGGGTGGAAGAATGATGATGAACGCTTACAACGAGTCATACTTGGATGATGCAATGCACAGCATGGGTGATATGATAGATTATGCTGTTTGCGATTTAGGTTTTGACCCTGATTTATTCTTCGGCTGGTTCATTTCTTCAGGTATAGCTTCCCGTTTTGAAAAGGGTAACCCTAAATATGTAGGCGGAATGTCAGGCTATGAGCTTGCAGATGCAGTACTTAATGCTACTAATATTTCTTACGAAAAGAAAGAACCTTCGTATTCTGACTTCAAGGGCAGAGAGTACTGGGCAGGCTGGATTCTCGCATATTATCAGTGGATAACCAATCAGCGGTTTGAAGATATGGTAAAGAATGGGCTTTCCCTTTCAACCGTATTTTCAATGTATATCCTTCATGAAGCAGATGTCAGCAAGTTTGTCGAAGCTGCAAATGAAGTGATAGCACGCAATAAAGAGAAGAGAAAATCCAAGCTCAGCGAAATCCGCAAAGCAAGAGGCTTCACCCAGCAGCAGTTGAGTGATGCATCAGGTGTTTCTCTTCGGATGATTCAGCTTTATGAGCAAAGACAGAATGACATCAATAAGGCACAGGTTAATATAGTCCTCAGTCTTGCAAAGGCTCTCGGCTGTGAGCTTGAAGATATAATTGAATAAAATGTACTGACTGGTTTCTGAATACTGAGAAACCAGTCAGGTTTTATTTTTTTGCCGCAAGTTGCTTTAATCAGCCTCATTTACAGGGTTATATGCAGTTTATCGGCAAAAAACATTTTGAAAGCGGTTTGTATTATGTTGAATTTTTGCCGATAATATGATATTGACGATTTTTTATCTTTTTATGATACTGGCAGTTGAAGGTGGTATATTTTAAATATCAAACAATTGACCTTTGCAGGACTTATGACAGGTCTCGGTGTTACAGCTGTAATTCAGAGCTCTTCTGCCACAACAGTTATGGTTGTAGGCTTTGTTAACTCAAAGCTTATGACTCTCAAGCAGGCAATTCACGTGATTATGGGTGCTAATATCGGTACAACGGTTACTGCCTGGATTCTCAGCCTCAGCGGTATTTCAGGAAGTAATATCTTCCTGAAATTACTTAAACCCACATCATTTACACCTGTTCTTGCTCTTATCGGTATTATTTTTGTTATGTTTACCAAAGGCAATAAGAAAAAGGACATCGGCGTAATTCTTCTTGGTTTTGCAACATTGATGTTCGGTATGGATACAATGACAGACGCCGTTTCAGGACTTAAGGACATCCCTGCATTTCAGGAAATGTTTATTATGTTCAAGAATCCTATTCTTGGCGTGCTTGTAGGTGCTGTTCTTACTGCTATAATTCAGTCAAGCTCCGCTTCTGTAGGTATTCTTCAGGCTCTTGCGGCAACAGGTGCAGTTTCCTTCGGTGCGGCAATACCTATTATTATGGGACAGAACATCGGTACTTGTATCACTGCCTTGCTTTCATCAGTGGGTACAACTAAAAACGCAAGAAGAGCTGCCCTTGTTCATCTATCCTTTAATGTAATCGGTACTGTGGTTTGTCTCGGAGCATTCTCTATTGTTAAGGCTGTGTTTGCTCCGTCTTTGCTTGATGAATCTGCGACATATGCAGGTATCGCAACAGCTCATTCGCTTTTTAACGTTGTATGTACCTTGCTTCTTCTTCCTATGTCCGGTCTTCTTGAAAAGCTTGCATATAAGCTTATTCCCGACAATGAACAAAAAGAAAAAGCATCAAAGCTCGACGAAAGATTACTCGTCACACCCGCTATTGCTCTTGAATGTGCACGTAATCTTACCTGTGATATGGCCGAATTAGCAACTACTGCTTTGAAAAGCAGTATAGAATGTTTATCAGGCTTTGACAAAGCAAAAGCTAAATATGTGCGTGAAATTGAGGATAAAACAGACCGTCTTGAAGATACCATAGGTACTTATCTTATTAAGCTCAGCACAAAACAGCTTAACGAAAACGAAGGTGCAATGGCATCTATGCTCCTTAAGGCAATCGGTGATTTTGAAAGAATATCGGACCACGCCGTAAATATCATTGAATCTGCAGAAGAAATGCAAGAAAAAGGTATTGTCTTTTCCGAGGGTGCAGAAGCTGAAATGGAAGCACTTTCAAATGCTACAACAGAAATTGTCGATATGTCATATCTCTCTTTCATAAATGAAGATGCTGAAAAGGCTACTCTTGTCGAGCCGCTTGAACAGGTTATTGACAGAATGAAGGAGCTTCTTCGCACAAGACATATTGACCGTTTACGTATGAGTGAATGCAGTATTGAAGCAGGATTTGTCTGGAGTGATCTTCTTACAAATATGGAAAGAGTTTCTGACCATTGTTCAAACATTGCCGGTTGTGTCATAGATACAAAGAAGCAAAATATGAATCTTCACAAATCCCTTAAAAATTTCAGAAGCGACAGCCCCGTTTACAGAGAAAAATATACTGAATACACAAAAAAATATCTTTCCTTTGTGTAAGAACCAAAAATGACAGCGTTGCTTCGAAGTGAAGCGGCGCTTTTCTTTTACTCCGATTTTACAACAATTTGATTACAGATTTTACAAGGCAGATTTAAAATACAGGTGTAGTTGAGAAAAAACTGCGAAAAATAAAAATCAAAGGAGTAATTTAAAAATGAAAAAAGTTATCAATTTACTTACATTAGCAGCATTCTCGGCAGCATTATCGATAAATCCGTTTTTTACGGTTCCCCATAACGGTGAAGCTTTACATCGTTTTTACAATACTGTGATTACGGATTTTACAAGGCAGATTTAAAATACAGGTGTAGTTGAGAAAAAACTGCGAAAAATACAAATCAAAGGAGTAATTTAAAAATGAAAAAGATCATCAGTTTATTCACATTAGCTATTGCGCTGGTATGCGTACTTACCGCTTGCGGCGGTAACAAGGAAGCGGTTACAACCGACGGTTCAACATCAATGAACAAGGTTATCGGTGCTTTAGGCGAAGCTTTTCAGTCAGACAGCGGTATCACCGTAACCTACAATGCAACAGGTTCAGGCGCAGGTATTCAGGCAGTTCTTGAAGGCAGATGCGATATCGGTCTTGCAAGCCGCGACCTCAAGGATGAAGAAAAGGCAAAAGGTCTTGAAGGTACTGTGCTGGCTTATGACGGCATCGCAATTATCGTAAATCCCGAGAATCCTGTAAATGACCTCGACTTGGAAACAATCGCAAAAATTTACACAGGTGAAATCAAGAATTGGAAAGAAATCGGCGGTAACGATGCTGAAATCGTACTTATCGGCCGTGAGGCAGGCAGCGGTACAAGAGACGGCTTTGAGTCCATCACAGACACAGAGGACAAGTGTGCTTACCGTCAGGAACTCACCTCTACCGGCGACGTTATTACCACAGTTGCAAGCAACCCCAACGCAATCGGTTATGCTTCTCTCGCATCAGTTAAAGATACTGTAAAAGCACTTAAAATTGACGGCGTTACAGCTAGTGAAGAAACCATCAAAAACGGTACTTATGTTGTACAGCGCCCCTTCGTACTTGTAACTAAAACCGATGTAACTCTTTCCGAAAGTGCACAGTCTTTCTTCAACTTCATCACCTCAGAAGCAGCACACGAAATTATAATTGAAGCAGGTGTTGTTCCTGCTAACTAAGGAATTTGAGCGACGGTGGTGCATCTTCCGTCGCTTTTACCATTGAGGTTGATTATGAAAATGAATGAATTTAAGCCTTATGAAGAAGAGGCAAAAGCCGAACTTGACACCCTGCTGGCAACTCGCTATGAAGCATCGGAATTAATCCGCAAAC